>NZ_CP133319.1:1865454-2176363 GCF_038811545.1 Rhodoligotrophos sp. CJ14 | reverse complement strand
GGTCTGTCCAGCATTCGGGTGATGAAGTCCTGGCAGGCCGGTAGCTCGTCTAGCGGAAACTCGAGCCGCTTTCCCCAGGCGAGGAACACGAGCGTATAAGGATCACAGACGCTGTAGGCGGCGCCCGCCATCCAGGGCGCGTGCTGGAGTGCACGCTCGATCTCTTGAAGATTGGACCACGTCAGGGTGCGCGCGTTATCGCGAACCGCGGGATATACCGCCGGATCGCTCACGACACGTTCCGGCCTGAAGAGCCGCGCGAACCCGGGGTGAACCGTATTCGATAACCACGCCATGGTCGCAAGAGACTGCGCTTCTGCGATGGGCTCGCGCGGGAGCAGGACCCTTTCAGGCCATCTCCTCGCGATGAACACAAGGATCGCCAAGACCTCGGTGATGACGGCACCGTCGACCTGCAGAGCTGGGACCCGGCCGCGAGGATTAATGGCAAGATATTCCGGTTTCGATTGATCGCCTTCGTTCAGGAACAGTCGGCGCGCTTCATACTGTGCCTCGCATTCTGCCAAGGCAACACGCACAGCCTGGGAACACGAGCCAGGGGACCAATATAGCGTAAGCTCCGTCATGCCGTCGCCTCGAGCGCTTTTGCCGGCGTCCCCTATGGACACGCCGCGTGACACAGTGAGCCTCGACGCCCCATTGGGGCGCCATCGACCCTTGCGCACATCAGGAGTGAGCCAGCAGGAAGCGCCGCAGATGCGGGGCGACCCTGTCCGAGGCCTCGATCATGATTGCGTGCTTCAGCCCGTCCAGGATCACAAGTTCTGAATTCGGAAGAGCCTCTGCGATCTGCTTGTTGAGCCGCGGGTTGCAACCGCCATCAAGCTCGCCGGTCAACACGAGGCTGGGCGCCGTGACCTCATGAAGCCATGACGCCATTTCTGTCTCGGCATAGATGTGGAAGACATTCAAGAAGATGTGCGCTGGCGTCGCCAGCACCTGGCGCTTGCGCGCTTCGATGAGATCGGGGCGGTTGGCCATGAAGTCATCGGTGAACCAGCGGTCGACCAGCGTGTTGAGCACCGCTTCGATACCCTTTTCCTCCATGGCGGCCACGACGCCCTGAACCTTTGCGGCATCGTCAGGTGTCCGGAATGCTGCCGTCGACAGGAGGCCGAGGGATATCACGCGCTCGGGATGAGCATGCGCATAGGCTGGTCCGATCATGCCACCGAGGGAATGCCCGATAATATGTGCTTTTTCAATACCGAGCTTCGCCCGCAGCGCTTCCAGATCCGCAACCAGCGCATCCAAGCCGAATGGCTCTTCGGGAAGGGGCGAATCTCCATGGCCACGCAGGTCATAGGTGATGCAAGTGAACTTGTCCTTGAGCAGTTCCACGATGCGAGCCCACGACGTCCGCCGGGCGCCAATCCCATGCACCATGAAGAGGGCTGGGCCCTCGCCTTCGATCGAGTGGACGCAATCAATCGCCTTGACCACTGTGCTGCTCCTTCCGGTTACGCTGATGGTTTTGAGGCCGCCGGGTCGCCGGCCGCTGGTGCATCTGGATGAGTATCGGCATAGAGCTGGCCGGCGACGGCCCAGTCGCCCTTATCGACATCTCTGAGAATGATGGTCACCGCCTCCGGTTTGCCGCCGAGGACGGCCACGTAGGTGTCTGTCAGCGCTTTGACCAATTCGCGTTTCTTCTCACGCGAACGACCGGCGAAAAGCTCGACTTTGAGAATAGGCATACTATGATCCGTTGCTGGTCTAATGATACATCAGGCACTTGCTCTGACCGGTGATTTCCTGAAATGGGGCATGACCTCTTCTGCCAGCCGCTGCATCATCTCCAAGGTCTGCGCCTGAGGCTGGCCGTAATTGCAGGGGCAGAAGACTTCATCGATCCCAACCTCCTCATAAACCTTCAGGCGGTCAACGACCTCGGCCGGAGTGCAGATGATGAGGTTTTGAGCGAGCTCTTCGATGGTCTGCTTGCGCGGAAGCGCCTCGATGATACCGTGCGATACCACGCCAGGACCGCGAATATTCTCAAAGCGCTTATAGTACTCATAGGCATATCCAATGATCTGCCGCGCCTCCGCATCATCGCGCGCGGCATAGACACCGCGCTGCAGCGCCAGACGATTGTTCCGCGCTTGGGCGCCGCCATCCGCCTTGCCGCGGCGGAACGAGTCGACCTGCTGGCGCAGCACATCGTGATCACCGCTCAGTGGGGTCGTCTGGATATCGTAGCCACGTTTGGCGGAGTGATAGATCGCATCCGGCGCCATCGCCGCAATCATGATCGGGATTTTGCGCGTTGGGCGCGGCATGACCGTCAGCGGCTCGAAAATATAGTACTTGCCATGCCAACTCACCTCTTCGCCTTCAAGCAGCGCCTCGAGAACGGCAAGCGACTCGCGGAACTTGTCGCTGGTTATCTCCATGGGCGTGCCGAGCCGCTCGATTTCATAGCGGAAGGCGCCACGTCCGCAGCCGACGATCAGACGCTCGTCGCAAAGCATATCCGCCTGCACCACCTCTCCGGCGAAGACACGCATGTCTCTGACTGGCAGGACGCAGATCGAGGTGATGAGATCCACATGCCGAGTCACGGCGGCAACCTTGACCGCAAATTGGAGAGGTGAAGGCACCATCAGCAGATTGATCAGGTGATGCTCTGGAACGGCGACCCCTCGATAGCCAAGCCTATCAGCGAGCACAGCTTGCTCAATCATGTCGGAATAGAGCCGCTTGCCGCCATAGCTCGGGTCCGGCATGTAGGCGCTGAGAAAATGGGTAAAATCCATCAGTTTGACCTCTGTGAATGGGCTCGGCTTGCTCCGCGACCACCTCTGGCAGCCCAGCTAACAATCCGAGCGCTTCCTGCCGACAGCTTCACCAGCGGCAACACCGCTCATCAATGCTCCTCCGCCAGCTGGTTCCGTCTTGCTGAGGCACGCTCGCTCAGACTGCGGAACAGAGCACCCAGGAGCAGGACGGCAAACGTGATGGTGATGAGCAGGACGGCCGCTGCGGCAATCGTCGGATCGATATTGTCCTCGATCCCCTCCCAGATCCGTTTTGGCAGGGTGGCGATGCCGCGGCTCGTGATGAACAGCACGATCACCAGCTCATCGAAGGAATGGGTGAAGGCAAACAAGCCGCCGGCAAACAGTCCTGGCGAGATGCCGGGGACGATCACGTGGAGCAGTGTCCGCCAGGTCGATGCGCCAAGGCTGCGCGCGGCCTGTTCCAGCTTCACGTCGAAACCTGCAAGCGATGCCGAGACGGTGATGATCGTATAGGGCAGCCCAACAAGCGTATGCGCGATGATCACGCCGATATAGGTATCAAACAGGCCGGTGGCCGCCCAGAACCGGTAATAGGCGAGCCCCTGCACGATAGTCGGTACGATGATGGGCGCGAGCATGAACAGCCTGACGCCGTTCGAGAAACCATTCGACAGACGCCAGCAGCCGATCGCACAAAGAGAACCGATGATCAGCGCCAGAATTGTCGCGATCGATGCAATGAGCAGGCTCTGGCCTGTCGCGGACAGCCAAGCGCTATTGCTGAAAAAGGCCTGGTAATGCTGGATTGAAAGAGAATGCTCGGGAAGCGACAGATATGATCGATCGGTGAGCGATACTGGCAGAATGATCAACATGGGCAAGACGAGGAAGCCCAAAATCATCCACGCAAAGCCCAGCTGCAGGGCGTATCTGAACTGTTGCCAGAATTGATGCGAGCTCATGCGCCGAAGACCTTCTTGAGATCCACGATGCGCGACAGCACGACGAGGATTGCGACCACGACGAACAGCAGTGTCGAGGCGAGCATTGTTGCATGGCCCCAGCGCAGCGTTTCATCGAAGCTCACCCGGATATATTCGGCGATCATGACGACGCGGCCGCCACCGAGAATGGCCGGTGTGATGTAGAATCCGAGCGAGATGATGAAGACGAGAATGGCGGCTGCAAGAATGCCCGGCTTGGTCATGGGGAGATAGACAAGAAAGAACGCCTTGAGCGGAGAGGCGCCCAATCCGCGAGCCGCATCGGTAAACTTGTGAGGAATGCTCTTCATATTGCTATAGAGCGGCAGGATCGCGACCGGCAGCATGTAATGGATCATGCCGATGAGCACGCCAAGCTCGTTGCGAACGAGATAGAGCGGTTCCTCGATCAGCCCAATCCCCATCAGGGCGCTATTCACTGGCCCCTCCGGGCGAAGCAGCATGACCCAGGCGAAGGCACGGACGAGAACGCTGAACCAGAAAGTGATGATGACGCAGAGAAGCATGAATGACCGATGGCGCGGTGACACCTGCGCCATCGCGTAAGCGACGACATAGCCAAGGATTACCGCGCCCAATGTTGTGATGACGCAGATCCTAACAGTGTTCCACCAGATGCGGTGAATGAGATCGCTTGTGAGGAGCTGAGTGTAGTTCTCAAGCCCAGGGGCCGGGTCGGTGACGCTGATCCAGAGCACACTGCTCAGCGGCACCACGAAGAAGATGCCCATGATCACCAGAGCCGGGACCAGCAGGAGGTAGTATGTCCGCATCTCGGTCTGAAGCACGGGATCAGTTCTCCAAGACTGGAACGGCTGCATCCGGGTCCCAGCCCAGCCACACCGGAGTTCCAATGCTCGGATGAAGCCCAGGCTGCCAGGCATTCATTTTGACCATCATCGGCCCGAGCTCCGGGGTCGAGATCTGCAGGAAGTAGCTGGACCCGATATATTTGAAGTCGGAGATGGTGCCCTGGACGGTGTTTGCCCTCGCAGGCTCTTCAGTGGAAACCGCGATATTCTCCGGCCTCAATGCAACGAGCAAATGTCCATCGGGACTGGCAGGCTCGGGAGCACCGGCCTGGACGAGTGTCCTGTCCTTCACCCTGTAGCGAAAGCGATCTTTCTCCTTGGCAGTGACCAGACCGCGAACGAAGTTGCTGTCGCCTAAGAAACTAGCAACGAACCGCGTGCCTGGGCGGGAATAGAGCTGTGCGGGCTCTCCTGCTTGTTCGACCCGCCCATCACGCAGGATCACGATCTCGTCTGACATCGACAGCGCTTCTTCCTGGTCATGGGTCACATTGATGAAGGTTGATCCAAGGCGTCGATGCAGCGCTTTCAGCTCCCACTGCAAATCCGATCGAAGTGCCTTGTCGAGAGCAGAGAGTGGCTCATCCAAGAGCAGCAAGTTGGGCTCGAACACCAAGGCGCGAGCCAATGCGACACGCTGCTGCTGACCACCAGACAATTCCGACGGGGTTCGATCGGCCAGGTGGCTCATTTGAACCAACTCAAGGGTAGATTTGATCGCCGGCTGCGCCGCGCTGCGGCTGATACCGCGTACACGCAGCGGAAACCAGACATTCTCGGTCACGGTCATCTGAGGAAAAAGGGCGTAACCCTGGAAGACCATCCCAAAGTTCCGCTTCTCCGGGGCCAACCTGGTGATTGCTCGGTCGTCCAAGAAGATGTCGCCGCTTGTCGGCGAAACGAAACCGGCAATGGCCATTAGCACGGTGGTCTTGCCGGATCCCGAAGGGCCGAGCAGCGTCAGGAATTTGCCTCGGGGGACATCGAGAGAGACATCGTCGACCGCCATCTGCTTGCCGTAGCGCTTCTGCAACCGAACGACTCGCAACGAATGTGGATTTGCGGTCTTTGCTGACACCCGTCTTGGTCCCGCTAGAATGTTGAGCTTGATGGATTGGAACGTCGCCCAGAGCGCCTAGGCGAAGGCCCTGGGCATAAGATCGTCAGGACGACAGAGCATCCAGCCAGCGCTCCCGGGCGAGCGCGTCGTTATTCAGGTCGCCCTTGCCGCTCGGCTCGTTCCACCAGAAGGGATCCAGCACCGCCTGCACTTCGCGATTGGCCGGCTGCGTCGGGTCGAACAGCTTGAGATCGTCGGGAACCAGATCGGCAGCCGCGGGATTGACCGGGCCATTTCCGATAATGCGCAACAACTCGACCTGCCGGGCTGGATCCTGCGTGAAGGCAATGAACTTCATTGCTGTCTCGGCACCGGCGGGGTTGTTCTTGGGCACCGACCAGACATCGACATTCATGAGGCCTTGCTGCCAGATCCAGTTGAACCGCTTTTCGCTCTGCTTGTAGAGCGTGATGGCGCGCGAGTGCCACATGTTGCACATCACGACCTCACCATTGCGGAGCAGATCCTGGCTTTGCGAACCGCTGCCCCAGGCTATGACCTCCGATTTGATCTCCTTGAGCTTCGAGATCGCGAGATCGAGGTCGATCGGATAAACATCCTTGGTCGAGCGGCCTGCCGCCATCATGCAGGCTTCGAGACCTCCTTCCGGTGTCTTCCGCAGACCTCGTCGCCCCGGAAACTTCTTGAGATCCCAGAAATCCGTCCATCCGGTCGGCGTGCCTTCGAGCTTCGAGGAGTCATAGCCAAGAACGCAGGAATAAACATAGAACGCGGCGCCGGTCTTATACGCCCAGCCTGGATAGATCTTGTTTTTATCCACGATCGAGTAGTCGATCGGCTCCAACAGGTTCTCGCTCTCGAGGACAACGGCCTTGCTCGCGTCAAAATCGAGCAGATCCCACACGACCTTGCCCGACTGAACCATAGCACGGACCTTCGACGGCAGCGGACCGCTGCCATCCATCACCACATCGATACCGGTTTCATCAGCAAAGCCATCGCCAAACGCCTTCATATAGGCGGGGATCGATTCTCCGCCCCAATTGACGATGACGATTTCCTTCGCCTGCGCTTTCACCGCCCCGGCTTTCAATGCAAGCGGCAGAGCGCCCAGCATTGCAGCACAGCGCAGGAAGGTTCTCCGGCTGATTTCCCCTCTGGCGTGCTGCTCCGCAACCAGCTCGAGAGCATCGGCCTGGTACGTTGTTGCCTGAGCCTCTGTGATTTCAGGATAGAGATCCTTTTCATAGAATGTCTTGATGAGGCTCATAACAGTCCCTCCAGGAGCAGCCCGAGGCGCCCAGCTTGTTGTGAATATCGTGGCGAAGCTGTGTTCGCCACGGTAATGTTCATTTACGTGAAATCCCAACCACACTTTTCAGGATGTGGCAAGTCCATTAGCCCCGTGACTGCGAGCAGGTATGAACAAGAAAGTGGAAACACGCGGACCGAATGGGAAAATTGATGCGGCCATCCGCCTGGTGGAGCTGGACAGCCTTCTTGGCCAGCGAATCCGCCATCGCCGACGAGCCATCGGCTTGTCATTGCGCGAGCTCGCCGAGCGATCCGGCATCTCGATCGGCCTTCTCAGCCAAATCGAGAGAGGGCTCTCCTCGCCCTCCGTGCGCGTGGTAGCCGCTCTGGCGGACGCGCTCAGCCTGTCACTCGGCAATCTCTTTACCGAAGAGTCTCCGACGCCGACGAAAAGCGAAAGCAGTACCGTCACACGTGCGCACAGCCGAAAGAAGCTGGCGTTTTGGCGGACGGGTATTTCCAAGGAGCTCGTCACCCCGCAGACCGATAATCCCGGGCTCGACATTTTCATTGTGGTCATAGAACCGGGAGGGACCACAGGCGAGCAAGTCTATACCCATGCCGGCGAAGAGGGCGGATTGGTGCTCGAGGGCGAGCTGGAGATTACGATCTCCGGTGAAACTTACCGGCTGAATCGTGGAGATGGCTTCCGGTTCGAAAGCATGAAGCCGCATAGTTTCCGCAACCCGGGCAAGGGAACCACCCGCGTCCTCTGGGTTAACTCACCGCATTCACACAATGAATAGCTCGCCTTGCCGATGACGAGCTCTCGGTCGCGAACCTCTTTCGAGTGGGGCACTGTCTAATACAAAGCGCTCGGGGGCCGAGATCAAGCACCTCAAGCGCATGGGATGGCAGGAGCCGACATCCTTCTCAAGCCAGAAGATCGGAGTTCAGCTTAGCTGCGAGACTGGCCATCACCCGAGCTTTATTCAGACTCGTTCAGTGGATCACGTCGGTTTCGCTGTCCGGCCATATCAGCCCCTGGTTACGTCCTTCCGAGTCTATATTGCTGGTTACAAGAACCGAAATGGCGGCGCATGGCCGACCAACCGAAAACGCGCCCATCACTGTCGTTCCAAGATCATCGACGGCCTCCGGAAGCCGCCGTTCCTGGCATGACAAGTGTGGTTGATGGGAGCCCGTAAGCGGATGTTCAATTCAAATACGCGTGTGGTCCTCAAAAGTGAAGTGAAGGCGGTCCCGGAGACTACCCGGAAGCAGTGCGCATGGGCTTTTTTCCTCCAATTTAGCTCCCCAGAATAACGATGTGCTGCTGCCGGTTTTCAGCGAGAGCGGAGGGTTTTTGACCCACCCCCTCCCGGTACCGCCGGCAGCTTACAGCCCGCGGCACGAAGGCGTGGAGAGGATTGGGAGCCGACGCATTGTGGCGTTACGACCTAGACTAAGTTGTCGCTCTTGCTTTGACCGTGCGTGATGGGAGGGTTTAGCGGAAGCTACCCCTCTGGGCCCGAGCCGGATGGGGCGCAACCGTCGCCGTCCATGAAATCTTCTGCAGACTTCACCAGCATGATATCGAGCCACCAGATAACGTTGGATTGCTTAGACCGATAACCGCGCTCCCGCATCGCGAGACCAAAGCCAGTGGGGGACCATTCTCGCTCACCGCTTGCCCGAGCCCACGCTGTGAACACTTTGTGCAGTTCCATCGACTGCACGCGCGCCCCCTGCTTCGGCCGGACGCAAGTCTTGAGAAACCGCCCAAGAGGATCTGAGTCTTCACGGTAGGCATCGGTGGCCTCGACCAGAGGGATTGGGTCGACCACGGTTTGCTAACGCCCGCGCCAGTGGCTAAATCTTTGATTTATTTCGGGAGATATTGGACTGAAAATCCGCGTGTCGGTGGTTCGATTCCGCCCCTGGGCACCATCTATGTTTCTGAATTCCGCACTGTTTTTGTCGGCTGCTTCACGGCTCTGAGAAGCTGCCGATGTCCGGTCCGTCTGACTGGGTTCGTGCTCGGTCTGGGCAGGGAAGCCTATTCGGCTGCCTCCCGTCGGGGCTCGTCCGGCGCGTCGGGGCGGCCGGGGGCGGTTTCGCAGCCGAGGTCTGGGAAGGCGATCACGCGCAGCCCATGAAAATCGGTGCGAGCGACGAGCAGCCCGCGTTCCTCGAAATAGGCGAGTAGACGCCGCGCCCGGCGGGGCGAGTGGCTGCCATAGGCGCGGGCCAAAGCAGCGTCGGACGGGCAGGGGTCCTTGTTGATCGCCGCGCGGGCGACCACCAGGAATATGCCCTGAAGATCATCGGGCAATGTTTCCGAGAGCGACAGCGCCATCGCCCAGGCCTCGCCACCGGAGCCTTCATCAACGCCGGCGCGGGCAATCGCCAGCCGGCGGCGAAAAGTGGACAGCGGCAGCGGTTCGCCAGGCACGCGTCGGATGCGGCTGCGCACCAGAAAATCCTGATAGAGCACGGCGTCGGAGCGGAATGCCGCGTCGGGATCTTCAAGGATCTCGCGCAGCACCGCATCGATGGCGGCGTCGCGCTCAGCCTCGTCGATAATGGCGGGACCTGCCTCGGAGGGTGCTTCCGGAGCGGGTCTTGGCCGCGAGAGTTGCGTGAGAATATCGGCGGTCGGAATCGGTTTGGGTGCCGGTCTTCGCACCACTGACAAGGCTTCTTCTTCTGGACCGGGCGTGAAGATCAGATCGCGCACGTCCTCCGGCGCCTCGGGCAGCGGCATGAGTTTCGGACTGGTCGAGCGGGCAGCGGTCTCGACCGGGCCGATGGTGATCGGCAATGGGCGGCGCGACAAAGCCGGGCCCAGCGCGATGAAGTTGCCACGCTCAAGGTCGCGGAACATTTCGGCCTGGCGCCGGTCCATTCCGAGCAGATCGGCGGCACGCGCCATGTCGATATCGAGAAAGGTGCGGCCCATCAGGAAATTGGAGGCTTCCGCCGCGACGTTCTTCGCCAGCTTGGCCAGGCGCTGGGTGGCGATGACGCCGGCCAAGCCGCGCTTGCGGCCACGGCACATCAGATTGGTCATGGCGCCCAGCGAGAGCTTTCGCGCATCATCCGAGACGTCGCCGGCAATGGCGGGCGCGAAAAGCTGCGCCTCGTCGACGACCACGAGCACCGGATACCAGTGGTCGCGATCGGCATCGAACATGCCGCCGAGGAAGGCGGCGGCGGCGCGCATCTGCTGCTCGACGTCAAGTCCCTCGAGATTAAGGACGACGGAGACACGGTGCTGGCGCACGCGGCCGGCGATACGCGTGAGCTCCGCCTCGGAGCGGGCCGCGTCTATCACCTGGTGGCCAAATTTGTCCGCCAGCGTGACGAAATCGCCCTCGGGATCGATGACACATTGCTGGACCCAAGGGGCGCTTTGTTCCAGAAGACGGCGCAGCAGATGCGACTTGCCGGACCCGGAATTGCCCTGCACCAGAAGGCGGGTCGCAAGCAGTTCTTCCAGATCCAGCTCCGCCACGGCGCCGCTGGCCACGGCGCCCATGTCGATGTTCACCTTCATCCGGCACCCTTTCGCGTACCGTCCTTAGCATCCGCGGCCGGCCAGCGCGAAGCATCGCCGCGGGGATTCCCACAGGCATGATGGCGCAAGCGCTGCTTGGGCGTGCCTCACTGCACGTCGCGGTGACCTTGTTGGTGTCACCGGCTCGGTGCTGTTACGAGCTGTTCAGCCAGATTTCACGGTCAGGCCGCCATCGACCACGATTTCCGCACCATTGATATAGGCGCCGAGGTCGGAGGCGAGGAACGCCGCGAGATGGGCCGTATCATAGCCGGTTCCCATACGCCGCAGAGGAATGCGATCCACATAGCCCCCATAGATCTCATCGATCTCGCGTCCGGCCGCACGAATGCCGCCGCGTGCCAGGGGCGTATCCATCATACCGACAAGAATGGAATTGGCCCGGATACCGCGAGGGCCATATTGCACGGCAATGTGGCGTGTCAGCCCGTTCAGCCCGGCCTTGGTCATATCGTAAAGTGGCGAGTTGATGCCGAGATGCCGAATACTGGAGATCGAGGAGATATTCGTAATCACGCCTGATCCCTGTTCTTCCATCATAGGCAGCGCATGTTTGCAGAGGAAGAAAATCGATTTCAGATTGACGGATACGCAGGTATCGAAAGCAGCTTCGTTCGTCTTGGTAAGCCGTCCGGCTGAGGCCATGCCGATATTGTTGTGCAGAACATCCAGCTTCCCAAATTCCCGCCGGCAGCGATCGAACAGCCCTTGGACGTCGTCCTCTCGCGTGGCATCAACCCTGGCAGTTGCCACCTTCACACCCGAGGAGGCGAGTGCATCCGCACAGGCTGCCAAGGCATCATCGTCCCGATCTACCAAAAGCAGATCGGCGCCTTCGCGCGCGAAGGTCAGAGCGGTCGCGCGGCCGTTGCTCACCGTATCGCCAGGTGAGCCGACCCCAACAAGTACAGCGACGCGGTTCTTCAACAGAGGCGTCATGGTGCACGCATTCCTACAAGTTGTTTTCTCATGCCGATGCGGTCGAACTTCCCAACCGCATTCATCGGGAGCTCATCCAGCACCGCGAGCTGCTCGGGCCATTTGAACTTGGCTATGCCGTGCGTCTCGAGGAAGGCGGTGATATCCTCCAGACGAAGCTCCCCGGATCTGTCCTTGGCCACCACACAGGCAACGGCGCGTTCACCGACCTGAGCATCCGGAATGCCGACGATGATCGCCTGCGCCACAGCGGGATGACGGAGGAGGATGTGCTCAATCTCCTCAGCCTGGATCTTCAGGCCTGAGCGGATGATGACGTTCTTAATGCGGCCCGTCACAATGACGTTGCCCTCGGCATCAAGATGGCCAAGGTCGCCCGTCCGGAACCAGCCATCCTTGTCATAGGCGGCATAGGTCGCCTGCTGATCATCGTAATATCCCGCCGACAGGAATGCACCGCGCAACAGCAGTTCGCCCGTCGGATCATCGCCCCCGGCCACCTGATCTACCCGAACCTCCATGCCATCGAGCGGGCATCCGCAGGTTTGCAGGCGTTCCAGTGAATAGGATGGGCGCGTGATCACCGCATAGCCCGTCTCGCTGGTGCCGAAGCCCGTCACCGGGGCGCAATGGGGCCAGACCTGCTTAATTCGGGCGACGAGCTCAGGTTGGACAGGCGCACCAGCCATCATGACGACCCGGAGAGAGTGCCCGGCGCCGTGACCGTTCCGGCATGCATCGAGCATGTCCACCACTTGCGTCGGTATGGCGAAGAGGGAGGTCACACGCTCCCTATCGATGGTTCGCATGAGCACCTTCGGATCATACAGGCGCTCGAGCACGAGAGGGGCACCGGCGGCCAGGGCCTGCATGAAGCCCCACATGAATACACCGCGATGGGTCATGGGCGCGAAGGCCAGAAACACGTCACGATGGTCGATGCCCATCTCTCGGTTCAAGGTTCGGGCTTCGTTGAACTGGGTGTTCTGGGTGTGCATGTAGAGCTTGGGGTCACCGGTTGATCCCGATGTTGTCCCGAGAAGATAGATGGCGTCCCTATCCGGCGGCGGCAGATCTGATGCCGGCGCTGCTTTGCTTGCCAGCTGTGCATCGAGCGGAAGGTCTATGTCGAGCAGGCGCGAGCGAAACGCGAAGCCGCCTTCATTGCCAAGAGCATCCACCAGAGGCTGGTATTCGAACCCGCGGAAGACACGGGTGTAAACGTAGAACTTGGGTCTCGAGCGGCCGAAGATCTTGGCGACATCGGCGAACCGATAGCTCGGATTGAGCGTGTGGAACACAGCCCCGATCCGAAGCAAGGCGAGCGCCGCAACCACGATATGCAAGCTGTTGGGAAGCTGCACTGCAACGATGTCGCCGGGGCCTATGCCCTCCGACCGAAACGAGCTCACGGCTCTGTCGACGAGCTCAAGCAACTCCTTGCGGGAGACCCGATACGCCCCGTCTATCACTGCGGGAAAGTCGGGATCCTCGGCTGCATAGCCCGCGATCGTGTCCAGCAGGTGGTCCTTGGTCCAGTGTCCTGCGGCATAATGGGTTTCAAAATCACGTCTCGAGTACCGGTGCAGTATGGACATGGTCTCGTCTCGTTCTCATCGGTGCGGGTGACGCAGCTGGCCAGCCAAAGGACCATGGCCAGCAGCCAGAAATCGCTGCGCCGACGCTTAAGAGCACTTTGGCCGCAGCGACACGCGCAGGCTTCGCGGCGAATGGGCCAAGAGCTCATGCCGCCAGATGATCTCCTGCTCGGGGAGATCGAAATCTGCGTAACGCTCGAGCAATTCTTCCAGGGCTATCCGTGCTTCCAGACGGGCGAGCGGCGCGCCAAGGCACAAATGGATGCCCATTCCGAACCCCACATGCTGGCTGCGTCCGCGCGAGAAATCGAGAGCGTCCGCATTGGGAAACTGCTGCGGGTCGCGGTTGGCAGATTTCAGCAGCAAGAAAATGCGATCCCCAGACCGGATCATGTGGTCGCCGAGTTCCAGATCTTTGCGTGCGACGCGTACCACTGTTGGGACCGGTCCATCGAAGCGTATCAACTCGTCGATTGCCGGTCCGATCAGCGTTCGATCCGTAGCAAGCTCCCGAAGCTTTGACTTGTGGAGAATAAGGCAGAGCATGCCATTCATCAGCATGCTCGCAGTGGTCTCGGGCGCGGCAAAAAGGATCAGAATCAGCGTCGAGATAACTTCGTCGTCCGTCAGCCCGTCAGGTTCACTTCTGGCCAATAGCAGCTTGTCGAGGAGGGACTCGGTCGGCTGGGCCCCGGGCTGTGCGAGCTCTGCCGAGCGCGTCGCAACCAAGCCGCTGAAGTAGCTTTTCATCTCCTTGATCATGACCGCACTGGTCTCGTAGCGGTCGGCCTTGTTGGACCCCAGGACGAATTCGCCGAGCCCTGCCGCCCAGATCTTGATCAGACCGACGGATGACCTCGGCATTCCATAGAGCTCGGTGATGATCAGCGCCGGAACCTGAAACGCGAACTCATCCAGGAAATCGATTTCGTCCCTCGCGCCAAGCTCGTCGATCACCGAGCGAATGACATTGCGCATCATCGGCTCATGAGCTTGAAGGACGCGTGGATTGAAGCTTTTCTGCAGGATCATCCGCAGTCGCGTGTGCTCGGGAGGATCGATGAAGGGAAGCCAATGGGCCATCACCTCATTGATTTCAGCGACCGTGGTCTTCAAGGCGCCGCTGGTCTGATTGACGAATGGCGACAGTTTCTCGACCGAGGTCTCCGTCGACAGCAGTAGCTTCTTCACCGTGTCATAGCTGGAAATGAGCCAGGCCTTGTGCTGCTGGCTCCAAAGGATACCGCCCGCAGCCCGGAGTTCCTCGTAGAGTGGATAGACGTTCTGCGCGGTCTCAGGCGCGTTCAGTTTAACGTGAGAGAGTGCGGTATCCATTCATATCTCCCTCTTCGACCGGCCAAGGCCAGGCCCCATTTTCTAGAGTTCTACATGCTGTCGTCCGACTATCCAACAACTAAGTGGTCGTCGTGCGAGAAATGAGAGAAATGGCCCAAAATGGCAGAGAATGCCATACATTCGGGCGGCGTCATTTGTCGCAAGTGAGGGTTGTTTTTTGAAATGTCCAACAACGCCGGTTTCGCCAAGGGCGCGCGCAGCGTCAGCGGTCACGGGGCTTGGTCGATCAGGCTCGCTTCTTGGTGAGCGGCCTCGATGTCTGCTGCTCCTCAACCAGACGGCCGCTGGGGCTCAAACCCATGCGTTTGTATCCGCGCTCGAAATCTGCCGTATGGCGCCGCATCCACTCTTCGGCCTTGTCCTCATCGCGCGCCTTGAGGGCATCGAGGATATGGCGATGCGCCTCGACGACCCTGTTGTAGGTCTTCAACTTTGGCAGGATCACGCGGGCGGAGGGCATCATCAGCATTGAAATCGGCTGTCTCGCCAGTTCAAGCGAGCGGTTTCCAGCTGCAGAGGCAATCAGATTATGGAATTGCCAGTCGAGATCGATGAATTCATCGAGATCGGTGTAGCTGCTGGACATCTTTGCAAGATTCTGCTCCAGCACCTCGATCGTCTCATCGCTGATTTTCTTGGCGGCCAGACGTGCTGCGGCCGGCTCGAGCGTCATGTAGGTTTCCCAAAGCTCGAGAAAGGTGACGTCGTGGAGCAGGAGGGCCCGGCTGATGCGGGTGGCAAGATCGAGGATCTGCGGCACGGCGACCGTGAGCCGTTTGGCGCCGCCGCGCTCGACAAGGCCGTTCTGCTCGAGCAGCCTGATCCCTTCACGTAAAGTGGAGCGGTTGATATTGAACTGCTCGGCCAGTTCACTTTCCGTGGGCAGGACGTCCCCGGGTTTCAGGCGGCCGTCCATGATCAGCCGCTCTATAGTGTCGAAAACCACACGATAAGCGGGCACGACTTCCACACGAGGGAATTTTTTAGGATCCGACGGCACCTATCGCCTCCAAGCTGGAAGTCGCATGTTTATGCGCAAAAGCTTTGCGCCGCCAACCTCCATCTCCACCGATTTGCGGATGGACTGGCGGCGCAGTGCCACGGTCGCGCCTGGCTATTTCTTGATCAGCGGGCAGCTGCTCTTCTCCAGCGGCTGATAAGCCTCATCGGCAGGCACTGTCTCCAGCACCTTGTAATAATCCCAGGGACCGCTCGACTCACTCGGCGCCTTTACCTGAACAAGATACATATCGTGCGCGAAGCTGCCATTCTCACGCAGGTGGCCATTCTTGAAGATGTCGTTGACCGGAATCTCGCGCATCTTGGCCATGACGGCATCGGCTTGATCAGTGCCGGCTGCTTTGACGGCTTCGAGGTAAAGCTTGGTTGACGAGTAGACGCCGGCTTGCGCCATGGTGGGCATCTTGTTCATGCGTTCATAAAAGCGCTTGGCAAAAGCCCGCGTCGCATCGTCCATATCCCAGTAGAATGCGGTTGCCGCCAAGGTGCCCTGCGCCGCGTCCAGCCCCAGCGCATGAATATCGGTGATGAACACGGTGGTGCCCGCCAGCTTTTGCCCCGCCTGAACCAGTCCGAACTCGCTCGCACCTTTCACGGCATTGATGAATTCCGTGCCGGAATTGGCAAGCGCGATAACGTCAGCCTTGGAATTCTGTGCCTGCAGCAAGAAGGAAGAGTAGTCCTGCGCGTTGAGCGGATGTCTTGCCGTGCCCACCTTCTCGCCACCATTCTCGAGAAGGAAGGTGGTCATCGTGTCCTCCAGCGCCTTCCCCCCGATCGTATCCTGTGTGAGGAAGAACCAGTTCTTCCCAACATTTCGCACGATCGACCGGGTCGTTGTGCTGGCAATTGCATAGATATCATAGGCATAGTGCACTGTATTGGGTGTGCACTGCTCGTTGGTCAGCGCGGTCACAGCTGCGCTGTTGACAATGGCTATCTTGTCTCTCTCGTGCGCGAGTTTGGACACAGCCAGCGCGATTGAGGAGCCAGTGATGTCGTTGATCATATCGACATTGTCGACGTCGAACCATTCTCGGGCCTTCGCCGAGGCAATATCCGGCTTCAGGTCGTGACTTGCCGAGATAAGCTCGACCGGCTTGTCCAGCACTGATCCGCCGAAATCTTCGATTGCGAGCTCGGCGGCAGCGACCGAGCCTTGTCCGGCGAAATCGGCAAACGGCCCGGTCATATCGGTCAGGATGCCGATCTTGACCACCTCGTTGGAGACTTCCTGAGCGGCAATCGCCGTCGGGATAAGAAGTGGCAGGCTAGCCGCCAGGATACGCAGTGCTCGGAACATCTACTCTCCTCCCGTATTCTTTAGCTTTCACCTGGTCTGAAGCAGCTTTCGGCCGGCGCTGTTGTGTCTTGTTATTCCGCGCCGAACGAAAACAAGGGGATCACGACATCTTCGGCAACTCTGTGCCACACGAGATGAACTTCCTGGCCTATGCGGATCTTCTCGATGGGCACATCGACAATATTTGTGATGAGGCGGATGCCATCGGCCTCCGGAAATTCGACGAGGGCAGGGACGTAGGGAATGCTATCTGCCATCTCCGGAACGATCGCCCGCGACACGACCGAGTAGCTGTAGATCACGCCCGTGCCTGACAGCTCAGGCCAATCGAGGTCCTGAGAAAGACAATGAGGGCAGAAGGGGGTGGGCGGCATCCGGAACGTGGCGCAGTTGCGACACCGCGGAGCAACGAGGCGATGCTGGGCGGCTGCTTGCCAAAAGGGTTTGGTCCACTGGTCGGTTGTCAGCTGGAAGAGACCCGATGGCGGCGCCTTTGCTATGTCCGACGACATGGGTTAGTCCCTTCCCAGAATAAGACCGGAGACCGGTAGGGATGATGGGCCGCCCGTCACCAACACGAGTTCCGCGCCGGCGACCTGGTTCACCGCTGTGCCGCGAAGCTGCTCGACTGCCTCGCGCACATGCGACATGCCCCAGATATAACCGGCCGAGAGCTGGCCCCCGTCAGTATTGACGGGCAGCGACCCGCCCTCAAACCGAATCGCGCCACTGGCGACGAACGGCCCTCCCTCGCCCCTGGCGCAGAAGCCGTAATCCTCAAGCTGGGCAATCACCATCGGACTGAAATGATCGTATATCTGCGCACAGTCGATATCGTCCGGACCAACGCCGGCCTGCTCATAAAGGCGACGGGCAACTGCGCTGTGGCCGGAGGATGCGAAGTGATCGTCGGGCATGTTCATCCAATAGACGGCACGTCCCCAATCGCGCTCGCCACCATGGGTGCAGCCCAGGATCCGAACCGGTCGTTGCCGCAAATCCCGTGCCCGCTCTGCGCTGGTGACGACAACGGCTATTGCGCCATCGGATTCGAGGCAGAAATCGAAGAGACACAGGGGGTCCGCGATCATCGGCGCGTTGAAATAATCCTCGCAACTCATGGGCTTGCGCATGACGGCATTGGGATTGCGTACAGCATTCGCTCGGGTTGAGAGTGCGACTTCAGCGAAATGATCGCGCGTCGTGCCGTAGCGATGCATATGGCGCCGCGCCAGCAACGCGAACATGTGCCCCGGTCCGATCAGCCCTGAGGACGAGAAAAACGCATTCTCGGGAGTATTGGGGTAAGCCTGGAGCAGGGCGCCGAAACGCTGTTCGGCCATCTGGGTGCCGCCCACCACCACAACGGTTTCGGCCATTCCGCTGACGATTGCTGAGGCTGCGAGGCCCACAGCCCCAGCGGAGCCCCCGCCACTCCCGGTCAGCATAGCTGAATAGCGGATTTCCGGGATGCCCAAGGTCTCGGTGAGATAGGGCGTATCGAACCCGCCGGAGTAATAGGCAAAGCCATCAACATCGGAGAGCTGAAGTCCTGCATCGTCTACCGCCGCGATGATTGCCTTGCATACGAGCTCGGGCAGCGTTTGTGGCAGCGAAGCGCCCCGTTTGTAATAGGGTGTCGCGCCAAGCCCAACGATCGCGGTTGCGTTCCTCAATGCCGACATCAAAGTGACCTGGGATTTAGATCGGATGGCAGGTGCGGGCGGTTACGCCGGAAAGTCAGGGAAAGGATTGACATCTGATGATCGATGCTCGGATAGTGCGTTGTCCGACAGTTGGACCCTCTGCGTCGGCAGCACCATAGGCTAAGAATTGGAACCCAAGCAAGGCCTAAAGCGAATGAGTGGCGGCTCTGTCGGACAACGTGACAGAGATCGGTGTCTGCGAGGCGTGTAGATGACCCAGCACATGCGTTGCCCATCGGTCATGTGATCAAACCGTGCCAATTGAAAAGTCAGGACCCGAAAACATGCCAAACAAGATGCTCATCGTCGGCGCATTGGGCACCGTCGGCCGAGCCGCGCTCGAGCATTTCGAACAATTGAGCGGATGGGAGGTGATCGGGTTATCCCGGCGCGCTCCGGATTTCGAGACACGCGCATCTTGGGTGTCAGCGGATCTGCGGAATGCCGAGGAGGTTCAGTCCAGGTTGGGGGAGGTCCGGGACATCACCCATATCGCCTATGCGGCGGTTTATGAGAAGCCGGACGTGACCAAAGGCTGGGCCGAGCAGGATCATGCGCAGACCAACTTGGCGATGCTGCAGAATGTGGTGCGGACCGTCCAAGCCCGTTCACCGAAGCTTCGCCACATCAGCCTTATGCAAGGGACGAAAGCTTACGGTGCGCATCTCGGCCCATTCCGCATGCCGGCACGTGAGAGCGATCCCCGTTATATGCCCCCGAACTTCTACTACGATCAGATGGACTGGCTGGCGGAAGAACAGGTGGGCAAAGGGTGGAACTGGACGATCTTCCGCCCGCAGATTGTCTGCGGTCTGGCACTGGGCAGCCCGCTGAATATCGTAAGTGCGATTGGCACCTTTGCCGCCATCTCCCGTGAACTGGGAATGCCGCTGCGTTTCCCGGGAGGGCCGGAGAAAATCGGCGAGGCGACGGACGCCCGCCTCATTGCACGCGGCCTAGAATGGGCCGCTGGGTCTCCGGCTGCCGCCAACGAGACATTCAATATCGCCAATGGCGATATCTATATCTGGCAGAATCTGTGGCCCCGGATCGCCGCCCTTTTCCATATGGAGCACGGGCCGGCCAATCCATTCTCCCTCGCGCGGATCATGCCTCAGAATGAGCCGATTTGGGACCGCATCGTCGCCCGTCATGGGCTTGAGCCAAATGCTTACCGCTATGTCGTGCCGAACTGGCAGTTTGCCGACTTCCTGTTGGGCTATGGTCAGCGCCCGAATCCTCACCACGTGAGCACGATCAAGATCCGGAAGGCGGGCTTTCACGACTGTGTGGACACAGAGGAGATGTTCCTCGATCTCTTGCAAGAGCTCCAGCGTCGCCGGGTCTTGCCGCGTTAACTTCGCGCGAGACATCACACTCACCACATAGCGTTTTCGCTTTCTTTGAATCACGAAACCGGGCCGCGACAGGCTAGTCTCACCCCGAACGGGTGGGGCTGGCATCGCATTGTCTTTGGGCTTGACAGTCTCCGCGTTCGCATAACAGATTGTATGCAACTTGGCTCCGGGATCATGATCCCGCGCAATAAGGACAATAAGGGCCGGGGAGTGAGAGAGCGCCATTTCCACTGGGGAGTGAGGCCACATACGCGGAAACAGCGCGCAACCTTTGTCGTGTGTCCTGGGCTCCTGTCCAGATGGCGCGATCAACCGGCGTTCGTTCCGCGGACGCCGGCTCATAGCGGCCTGCACACGGCCCCAGCAGAGCCCGAAATCGTCAGCTAATCTGGAAGCACTTGCTTGATGAGAGACTTCGAAATCCCGGGGCGGTCGCTCGTCATGTCGCGGACCGGCATGGCGGCGACATCACATCCAGCGGCAACGCTGGCGGCCGTAAACGTTCTTCAGCGGGGCGGAAACGCGATCGATGCAGCAGTTGCCGCCTGTGCCGTGCAGTGTGTCGTCGAGCCGGGCTCCACGGGGATCGGTGGCGACTGCTTTGCTCTGCTCTCCAGGGGCGGAAGCGCCAAGATTATTGCCTATAACGGGGCGGGCCGCGCGCCGGTGGCCGCGACGGCCGAGTGGTACAGAGCGCAAGGCTATACCGCAATTCCGCGGCAGTCCCCGCATGCGGTGACCATTCCGGGCGCGGTGGATGCATGGGCGACCCTGGTCAGAGATCATGGGACGAGGGATTTCGGCGAGCTGCTCCAGCCGGCGATCGCGCTGGCGCGGGACGGCTATGTCATAGCTCCGCGGGTGGCGGCCGACTGGGCCAATCAGGAAGCACTGCTCCGCGGAAACAAGGACGTGGCGCGGACCTTCTTGCCGGACGGTCGGGTGCCGATGGCGGGCACGGTGCATTATCAACCCGAGCTCGCCAGCACTCTTGCACTCATTGCCGAGCATGGGCCCGAAGCCTTCTATGGCGGCCCGGTGGCGGCTGACATCGTCGAGTGCCTGCAGGCCTCAGGCGGCCTCCATACGCTCGAGGACTTCAAGTCCGCCAAGGGTGATTACGTCAACCCGATCAAGACGTCCTTCCGCGACTATGAAGTGTTCGAGTGCCCGCCGAGCGGGCAGGGTGTCATCGCCCTGATGATCCTCAACATTCTCGCAGGTTTCGAGGCGAAGGGAGATCCCTTGTCCGCCGATCGTCTGCATGTGGAGATCGAGGCGACCCGTCTGGCTTATTCAATCCGGGACGCAGTGCTGGCGGATCCTACGCAGGTCGATGTTCCCGTTGAGTGGCTATTGTCCGAGCAGCTTGCCCAAGAGCTGCGCAGCCGAATCGACCTGAAGCGGGCCATGGAAGCCCCGCCCGCCTATATGCCGCCGAACCACCGGGACACGGTTTATATCACCGTCGTCGATAAGGAGCGCAACGCGGTCAGCTTCATCAACTCGCTCTTTCATCCCTATGGAAGCGGGCTGGTTTCGCCGAAGAGCGGTGTCCTCCTGCACAATCGCGGGCAGAGCTTCGTTCTGGAACAGGGCCATCCCAACGCGATCGCGCCCAGAAAGCGGCCGCTTCACACGATCATTCCGGGCATGCTGGTGCGTGACGGAAAGGTCCAGATGCCCTTCGGCGTGATGGGAGGACATTATCAGGCGATGGGCCATGCTCATCTGCTCACAAAGGTCATTGATTT
The DNA here is from genome assembly GCF_038811545.1 of Rhodoligotrophos sp. CJ14. GTDB lineage: Bacteria > Pseudomonadota > Alphaproteobacteria > Rhizobiales > Im1 > Rhodoligotrophos > Rhodoligotrophos ferricapiens. The sequence continues at coordinate 2,154,833 of NZ_CP133319.1, read as the reverse complement.
TGGCCTTGATCTCCAAACGGCCATTGGCTTGCCTCGTTTGTTTCCGAAGCCCGGCACTAATGAAGTCGAGGTGGAAGGGACCATGCCGCAGGAGACGCGCATGGAACTCGAGCGACGCGGCTTCAAGCTCGTTTCACCCTCATGGGCGATCGGCGGCGCACAAGGCATTTGGATCGACTGGGACACCGGCGCTCTCTATGGCGGTTCCGACCACCGTAAGGACGGGTGTGCTCTGGGCTGGTGAGGCGCGGGACATTTGGCAAGGCGGCTTAGCTGGGGGAGCGGTTCAGGATGGTTGATCGAGACAAGCTAAGCAGGCTGCGTGAGAAATATGGGCGCGCTGCGGGAAGCGACATTTTCGATCCAGAATTCAAGCGGGTCGCTGATCTGGTGTTCAAGGACGGCGACCGGCGTCCTGCACCATATGCGGGCATTCCCACGCTCCTGAAAGCGCCTTACCGGCCGGATGCCGCGGACCTGCCGGACTTCGGCGGGCTCGATATCGCGCTTCTCGGTATCCCCATGGATCTCGGTGTGACAAATCGGTCCGGTGCCCGGTTTGGCCCGCGCGCGCTCAGGACCGTGGAGAGGATCGGCCCTTATGAGCATGTGCTGCGCATGGTGCCGAGCGGGGAATGCAGGATTGCGGATATCGGGGATGTTCCCCTGAGCAGCCGATACGACCTGGCCGCTTGTCATGAGAATATCGAGGCATTCATCCGCCGAGCGGTTGAGGCTGGCGTCGTGCCGCTCTCGGTGGGCGGCGACCATTCCGTGAGCCTGCCAATTCTGCGTGCAATAGGCAGAGACAGGCCGGTCGGGATGATCCATATCGACGCGCATTGCGACACGAGCGGGTCGTTCGAGGGCTGTAAGTTCCATCATGGTGGACCGTTCCGGCAAGCGGTGCTCGATGGGGTGCTCGACCCGGAGCGCACCATTCAAATCGGGATACGGGGAAGCTCCGAATATCTGTGGGAGTTCTCGTTCGAGTCCGGCATGACCGTCATTCACGCCGAAGAGGTGGGTGAACTCGGGCTTGATGCCGTGATCAAGCGCGCCAGAGCGGTGGCAGGGGATGGCCCGACCTATATTTCCTTCGACATTGACAGTTTGGATCCGGCTTTCGCGCCGGGAACCGGAACCCCAGAGGTTGGAGGGCTTACGACGAGCGAGGCCCTGCGGCTGCTGCGCGGGTTGATCGGCCTCAATATCGTGGGCGGAGACGTGGTGGAGGTGGCGCCACAATATGACGCCAACTCGATCACCGCACAGGCAGGGGCACAGATGCTGTTCGAGCTTCTCTGCCTCGCCACGCGAACGGTTACGTCGAGACGGGACCGAGCGGCAGGCCGTTCCTGATCATCAGCCGATCAGTTGCCAACGATACCAGCCCAAAGAGCTTTGCGCCGGGGCTCGTGGAGACAAGCAAGAACACGAGGTAACGATCTAAATAGTGATCGAGAGGGAGCGACAATGAAGATTCTTCGCGCACTTGCCGTGCTTTCCGCCATGGGGCTTTCGATTGGCCTCGCGCAAGCCCAAACAGCACCATCCAAGATAACCATCGCGACCGAAGGGGCTTATGAGCCCTGGAACTTCAGCGGTCCGGGCGGGAAGCTCGAAGGTTTCGAAATCGATCTTGCCAATGATCTCTGCAAGCGCATGAAGGTGAGCTGCGAGATCGTGGCGCAGGACTGGGACGGCCTTATTCCGTCGCTGAACGCGCATAAGTTCGATGCGATCGTGGCCTCGATGATCGCGACGGATAAACGCCGCGAGGTCATGGATTTCAGCCAGCCCTATGCTTCTACTCTGGCCGGCATCATGGTGGACAAGTCGGGTCCGCTGGCGAACCTGCCCGGTGGAGGCGAGGTCATCGATATCAATAAGGATCCGGACAAGGCAAAGCAGGCCATCGATGGTTTGAGGGAAGCTCTCAAAGGCAAAACGATTGGTGTGCAGGGTTCTACCTCGAATGCGGCGTTCCTCGACAAGTATTTCAAAGGCGATATCGAGGTGCGCGAGTATAAGACGACGGAACAGCACGATCTGGATTTGCAGGCGGGCCGGCTCGATGCGATCGTTGCTCAGACGACCTCATTGAACTCTACCCTGCAAAAGCCCGGATACGACACGTTCGCGATCGTTGGTCCAAGCTTCACCGGTGATGTTTTCGGGCAGGGTATTGCAGTCGGCCTCCGAAAGGAGGACGCAAAACTCAAGCAGATGTTCAACGACGCGATCAGCGCGGCAATGAAAGATGGAACGGTCAAAGCGCTCTCCGAGAAGTGGTTCAAGACGGACGTAACTCCCCGGTCTTGACCCAATTTTCGCGATCGTTAGCGTTCCGATCGCATGGCGACCGACCATCGGGCTGATGTATGGTTATTCTGCGATGATGCCGATGCATTCGGTCTGGCGCCGGTGAAAATAAGCGACAACAGGACGGGCAGAACAGTGTGCAGCAACTGAGCTATTTCGAGCTCGTCGGTTTCGGCCCGAACGGGTGGGGATCGGCCCTTCTCCTTGCGACCTGCATGACGATCGCCGTGGCGGTTTGCGGCTTTCTCGTGGGCTCGGTGATCGGCACGATCGTGGCTTGGGGCAAGATCGCCGGCACTCTCGCCGTCAGGTGGCTTGCTGACGGCTACACGACGGTGCTGCGGGGCATTCCCGATCTGCTCGTCATCTATCTCTTCTATTTCGGCGGCAGTGCCGGCTTGAGCGCGATCGGGCGGCTGTTCGGCGGCGAGGGGTTCGTCGGGGTTCCGGCCTTCGTGACCGGCGCTCTGGCGATTGGGGTGATCTCGGGGGCCTATCAGGCGGAAGTGTTTCGCGGCGCTTATCAGGTCGTCAGTCGGGGCGAGCTCGAGGCGGCGCGCTCGGTGGGCATGCATCGCTGGCTCATGTTCCGCCGCATCATCATCCCGCAGGTCTTGCGTTTCGCCATTCCCGGCCTTGGCAATACCTGGCAGCTGGTGCTCAAGGAATCGGCGCTGATCTCGGTGACCGGCCTGGTCGAGCTGTTGCGCCAGTCCTATATCGCCGCCGGCTCGACCCGCCGTCCGTTCGATTTCTATATCACGGCGGCGATCCTCTATCTGGCCGTGACCTGGGCATCGACCTATCTGTTCCAGCGCGCCGAGCGCTATTCCATGCGCGGCTTGCGGAGGACTTCCTGATGGATTTTGCCTTCATGGGGGAGACCTTCGTGAGCCTGCTCAGCGGTGTGCCGCTGACGCTGAATCTCGCCTTCGTCTCGCTGGCGCTTGGCAGCGCCTTCGCCCTGATCCTTGCGCTAATGCGCCTGTCGGGTTTGAAGATCCTCGACTGGCCGGCGCGGGCCTATGTCTTCGTGTTTCGCGGCACGCCCCTGCTGGTTCAGATCTTCCTCATCTATTACGGGCTCGGTCAGTTTCGCTCGGTTTTGGATTCGATCGGTCTCTGGGGGTTCTTCCGTGAAGCCTATTGGTGCGCGGTCTGCGCCCTCATGTTGAACACGGCCGCCTATTCGAGCGAGATCATTCGCGGCGGCCTGCAGGCGGTTCCTCGGAACGAGGTCGAGGCGGCGCGCGCCTGTGGCATGTCCGGCTTCCTGCTTTTCCGGCGCATCATCTTTCCCACTGCCGTCCGCCAAGCGCTTCCCGCCTATGGCAGCGAGATCATCCTCATGGTGAAAGCCACCTCCCTCGCCTCGGTCATCACCATGATGGAAGTGACCGGCATCGCCGCCAAACTCATCTCGCAAAGCTTTCGCGTAATCGAAATCTTCGTGGTCGCGGGCCTGATCTATCTTGCGATCAATTTCATCATCACGCGCATCATCATGGCCATCGAGTGGTGGCTCTCGCCGCATCTGCGCCGTCCTCCCGCCGTGACGCCGCGCCTGGAGGCTGCCCATGTCTAATGCCCCTGCCTCACTGGCGCCTGAACAGGCGCCGTCCCAAGCCGTGCCGGCGGTGTCGATCAAAAGGTTGCGCAAGAGCTTCGGCCAGCTCGAGGTTCTCAAGGGCATCTCGCTGGAGGCGATGGAGGGCGATGTCATTTCCATCCTGGGCGCTTCGGGCTCGGGGAAGTCCACCATGCTGCGCTGTATCAATTTGCTGGAAGTGCCCGATTCCGGAGAGATCCGCATCAAGGGGGAAATGATCGGGCTGAGACAGGGCAAGCGCGGGGTGCAGCCGGCAGATCAGAGGCAGGTGGACCGTATCCGCTCACGGGTCGCGATGGTCTTCCAGAGCTTCAATCTCTGGTCGCACATGACGATCCTGGAGAATGTGATCGAGGCGCCTATCCATGTGCAGAAGCGTCCGCGGGCGGAATGTATCGCCGAGGCCGAGGCCCTGCTTGCGAAAGTCGGGATTGCGGAAAAGCGCGATCAATATCCTTCGCATTTGTCGGGCGGCCAGCAGCAGCGGGCGGCGATTGCCCGCGCGCTGGCCATGCATCCCGATGTGATGCTGTTCGACGAGCCCACCTCGGCGCTCGACCCGGAGCTTGTCGGAGAGGTGCTGCGGGTCATGCGGTCGCTTGCCGAGGAAGGCCGCACGATGCTCGTCGTCACCCATGAAATGGGCTTTGCCCGCGACGTGTCGAACCGAGTCGTGTTCCTGCACAAGGGCGTGGTCGAGGAGGAAGGCTCTCCGGCCGAGGTCTTCGGTTCACCGAAATCGGAGCGCTTCCAGCAGTTCATCTCAAGCCATCGTTAGTCGGGGCGGTGCAAACGCGGGGGCTCTGCAATGCGTGAGCCCGCTCGCTCGAGAATATCCAAACACAGGACCAATCATGAACGATCATCCGAACTCCATTCGTGCGCGCGACATCGCTCACGTCCTGCACCCCTATACCAATGCGCAGGTGCACCAAAAGGAAGGGCCGCTCGTCATTACGCGAGGCGAGGGGATCTATGTCTTTGATGACGATGGAAACCGTTACATCGAGGCGCTTGCAGGGCTCTTCTGCGCGTCGCTGGGCTTCAGTGAAGAGCGTTTGGTGGAGGCCGCCGCCCGGCAGATGCGGACGCTGCCCTTCTATCATACGTTCGGTCACAAATCGAACGAGCCGGTGGTCGAGTTGGCCGAGAGGCTGCTCGCGCTGGCGCCCGTGCCGATGTCGAAAGTCTTCTTCGCGAATTCCGGATCCGAGGCCAATGACACGGCCATGAAGCTGGTCTGGTACTACCACAATGCGTTGGGAAAGCCGGCCAAGAAGAAAATCATCTCACGGATGAAGGCCTATCACGGGGTCACCATCGCATCGGCGAGCTTGACGGGCCTGCCGAACAATCACCGGGACTTCGACCTGCCCATCCCACAGGTTCTTCATACGGATTGTCCGGGATATTACCGCTTCGGCAAGTTGGGGGAGACGGAGGACGATTTTGCGACGCGATGTGCCCAATCGCTCGAGGACCTGATCGAGCGCGAGGGGGCGGATACGATCGGGGCGTTCATCGCGGAGCCCGTCATGGTTTCGGGCGGCTGCATCGTGCCGCCGCGGGGCTATTTCGACAAGATCCAAAAGGTGCTGCGCAAGCACGATATCCTGCTGATCGCCGATGAGGTGATCTGCGGGTTCGGCCGTACAGGGAATATGTTTGGCTGCGAGACCTTTGGGCTTCAACCCGACATGATGACCATGGCGAAGCAGCTCTCCGCCGCGTATCAGCCGATTTCGGCGCTGATGATCAACGAGAAGATCTATCAAGCGGTCGTCGATGAGAGCGGCAAGATCGGCACCTTTGGCCATGGCTTCACCTATAGTGGCCATCCCGTTGCCGCAGCGGTCGCACTGGAGACGCTGAAGATCTACGAGGAGCGGGATATTCTCGGTCATGTGCGTCGCGTCGCGCCTGTCTTTCAGGACCGCTTGCGAGAGCTTGGCGAGCATCCGCTGGTCGGCGAGGCGCGCGGGGTTGGCCTCGTCGGGACGATGGAACTCGTGAAGGACAGGGCCTCGAAAGAGACGTTCGATCCGGCGGTGGGGGTTGCCGCCTATGCCGGTAAGCGCGCCCAGGCGCATGGGGTGATCACGAGAAGCATCGGCGACAATTTCAACTTCTGCCCGCCGCTGATCATCACGGAAGCTCAAATCAACGAGCTGATGGACAAGGCAAAGCTCGCGCTCGATGACACGCTCCGGTGGGTGGAAGCGGGATGCCCCGCATAGAGCTGAGCGAGGCTGTCTGACGAGGATTGAGGCCGCGGGTGCCCCTGGTGACGGCGGACGCGAAGCGTTGCCGCACCAGGGAGCAAAGGTTAGGCCGCGATCGCCTTTTCCGCGGGCACGAAAGGCAGCCCGAGGCTTTCCGCAACCGCCTTATGCGTCACCTGCCCGCGATGAACATTGAGGCCGGCGCGCAGGTGGGGGTTTCGCGCCAAAGCCTCGATACCATATCGGGCAAGCTCCAGCCCGAAAGGCAAGGTGGCGTTGTTGAGCGCCTCGCTTGAGGTGACGGGCACCGCACCCGGCATGTTCGCCACGCAATAATGCACGATCCCATCGACCTCATAGGTCGGGTCGGCATGGGTCGTTGCCCGGGAAGTCTCGAAGCAGCCGCCCTGATCGATCGCGACGTCGACCATGACCGCTCCACGCTGCATGCCGCCCAGCATGTTTCGCGTGATGAGCTTGGGCGCGCTCGCACCGGGAACGAGAACCGCGCCGATCACCACATCGGCAGCGAAGGCCTCTTGCTCGATTGTCTCAAGGGTCGAGTAGCGCGTGCGCACACGTCCGCCAAACAGGTCGTCAAGCTCCCGGAGGCGCGGAATGGAACGGTCGAGAACAGTGACCTCGGCGCCTAAGCCCGCAGCCATGCGTGCCGCATGGGTGCCGACAACCCCGCCACCGATGACAACGACGCGGGCGGGGCGCACACCCGGCACGCCACCAAGCAGCAATCCGCGTCCACCGGACGGCCGCTTCAGAGCAGAGCCTGCCGCCTCGATCGAAAGACGCCCCGCAACCTCGCTCATGGGTGCAAGAAGAGGGAGCTGACCCCTGGCATCGGTTACTGTCTCGTAGGCGACGGCGGTGCAGCCGGATGCCAACAGGCCCTTTGCCTGATCAGGATCGGGGGCCAAATGAAGGTAGGTGAACAAGATCTGGCCTTCGCGCAGCTGGACCCATTCGCTCGGCTGAGGCTCCTTCACCTTCACGATCATGTCCGCCTGGGCGAAGACATCTGCCGCCGTGTTAGCGATGGTTGCGCCGGCCTTGCGATAGACATCGTCCGATGCGCCGATGCCGGCGCCGGCACCGGTCTCGATCAGAACCGAATGGCCCGCCGCGACATATTCCCGGACCGCTCCCGGGGTCAGCCCGACCCGATATTCGTGTGTCTTGATTTCTTTTGGAACGCCAACTCGCATGCGTATCCTCCCATCGAATGCCATGAGAATAGCCAAACAGGCGGTTGAAATCCTGGCGAAGTCCATGTTACTGGGGCCATCTACGCAGATAACCTGCGCAATTTTGGGCTCTCGCGCAGAAAATCACCTCATGGACCTCGACCGCATCGATATCGCAATCTTGGCGCAGCTGGCCTCCAATGCCCGGGTCAGCCAGACCGAGCTTTCGGAGCGCGTTGGCCTCTCGAGCACGGCCGTGGCGCGGCGGCAAAAGGCGCTGGAGGAAAATGGGTTTGTTCGGGGCTATGGTGCCAATCTCGACCTGCGCCGGTTCGGCCTCTCGGTCACCGTGTTGGTGAGAATATCGCTGGAGAGTCAGAGCGAGGAAGCGCTGCAGAACTTTGAAACAGCCGTCGTCAAATGTCCCTCTGTCGTTCGATGCTTCCTAATGTCAGGAAGCGACGATTATCTTCTCACTGTCGTTGCCCGAGACATCAGCGACTTCGAGCGGATTCACAAGACGGAGCTATCGCGGCTTCCCAGGGTGGCCCGTATCCAATCGAGCTTCGCGATTCGAGAGGTTGTCAATCGAGCCGTACCACCCTCCCTGTTTGACCTTCGATAGGATGGTCGCGCAAACCACGTCCGCCGGCAGACGGTGACTGTCTGGACACGGGCAGCTATACCGATCATTACGCACACGACAGAGACCTAAACCTAAACCCCGAAATTCACCCCCAAACCAAACCAGCGAGCCGCAAAACGCGCCCGTCCCGGTCTCGCGCTCAGCTCGACATGCCAGTAAGCGTTGAGGAAGATTCATGCTTTTCGGTGTAGAAATCCAGACACTCGTCTGGCTGACGATCGCGCTGCTCGCAGCTGGTGCGGCGACGGGGCTGCTGGCCGGTGTGTTCGGGGTCGGCGGCGGCGCAGTCGCGGTACCGATCCTCTATGAACTCTTCCGCATCCTGGATGTGCCGGAAGCGGTCCGGATGCCGCTTTGCGTCGGCACATCGCTCGCGGTGATCATTCCGACCTCGATCCGCTCCTTCAATGCCCATCGGGCGAAGGGGGCCGTCGATATATCCATCCTGAAAATCTGGGCGATCCCGGTGGTGATCGGCGTCGTGATGGGCAGTGGGATCGCCCGATACGCACCGGCAGGCCTCTTCAAGGCCGTTTTTGTCGCAGTGGCCGGGGTGTCCGCGGTGCGACTGCTCTTCGGGAGAGACAGCTGGCGCCTCGGCTTGGACATGCCGGGCAAGCTTATGATGGTGGTCTATGGCTGGATCATCGGAGTGCTGTCCGCCTTGATGGGGATTGGCGGCGGTCAGCTGTCGAACCTGTTCATGACGTTCTACAATCGCCCGATCCATCAGGCCGTGGCGACCTCCTCGGGTCTCGGTGTCCTCATCGCGATTCCCGGAACGATCGGCTATATCTATGCGGGCTGGCCACATATGGCGGATTACGCCGATGTCGCAGCCCTGCGGCCACCGTTGGCGCTGGGCTATGTGTCGCTGATCGGCCTGTTGCTATTCATTCCGACGAGCACATGGCTGGCTCCCGTCGGCGCCCGCCTGGCACATCGGCTGTCCAAGCGCCGGCTCGAGATCGCCTTCGGTATCTTCCTGCTGGTGGTGTGCGTGCGGTTCGCCCTGAGCTTCTTCGTCTGAGCGACCGTGGCTCTGGACGGAGGGGCTGCGGGTGGTCCAAGGGCCCTTTCCACGAATTGACGCGGAGACACCTCTGGACTATTGCATACAATCCAGAATTACAAAGGACCTGGAAATGACCCTCGCTCTCCCCTGAGGGGCTCAGCCAACTGATGGGGAATGATCTTCGTTCATTGTTTCTCTCGCGGGCGCCGATGCGTCATGCAAGGTTGGCTTTAGAGCGGCCAACACAGGCTCGCGCACCCTGGGAATTCCGCTGATATGAACACAGCTGCCGCTCAGCCGAAAAGGAAGGCACCGCATACCGGTGGAGGAGCCCTGCGCCGCCATGCCTATGAGACGTTGAAAGGCATGATCCTCTCAGCAGCCTTCAATCCCGGCGAACGGCTCTCGGAGATACGCCTGTCCGAGATGATCGGGGTCAGCCGAACACCATTGCGCGAGGCCCTCATGTTGCTGGAAGCCGAGGGGCTTGTCATTGGCAAGTCGAATAGTGGCTATTCGGTCGTCCATTTCGATCCGCGCAATATCCGGGACCTGTTGATCGCCCGCGAAGGACTGGATGGCTATTCAGCCGAGATCGCCTGTCGAATGGCGACAGAGGACGATTTCGAGCAGCTGAAGGCGGTCATGGCGGATATCGAGGAGCTCGCACGGCGAGATCAGGCCGAGCCGGTGGAGATCACCCGCAAGCTCGAGCTCGGTCTGAAAGTTCATGAGGTGGTCGCTGCCGCAACAAAGAACAGCGTGATCCAGGACATGACCCGGCGACTTTACGAGCAGCTCCAAGCCGCTTTGTGGCTGGAGGTGTTGTGGCTCACCTCATCCTGGGACGAAGCCATCGCGCAGCACCGCGCGATTGTGGACGCCGTGCTGGCGCGGGATGTTCCGCGTGCCGTCGAAGCGGCACGGGAGCACGTCCGGGATTCATTGCGAAACATGGCGCGAATTGAAGATATTTACGAGGGCCGGCGGCATCTCTTTAAGCAACCAGCGCCGCCATCGGGCCGCTCTGACCTGCCGACGGAGTCTTAGGGTCTCCTCGTTTCCGCTCAGTTGATGAGCGCGGCCGCGGCGTGGTGGCCGGTAGCAAATCGTTCCGTGAGCAGAGTGCGGTTCACACGAGCCTCGGCAAAGAGCCATTCGAGGAAAGCCGTCACGACCGGGCGATCGGAGATCAATTCGAGATGAGAGACGAAATAGCCGCCATCTAGGGCCACGCTGCGCTCGAACAGGCGAATGAGCCGGCCGGTCGTCAGGTCATGCTCGACAAGGCTCCTGGGCGCCAGAGCGACACCCTGGCCGGCCGCCGCCGCGTCAATCGCGAGCACGACCGAATCGAGCTTGATGCCCTCGTGGCTCGTTTTCAAATGGATGCCGATCCTGGAGAACCAGGTTGCCCAGTCGATCATGTGGCTGGACCGCAGCCCGTCATCGTAGATCAGATTGGCCTGCAGCAATTCTGCTTCGGTCGACAGGTCGTTTTTTCGCAGGAAGTCAGGGCTGCACACGGGAAAGACCTCGTCGCGCATCAGCATTTCGGCGATCACGCCTGATGCCTGAAACCGGTGCTCCGGGCCGAAGCCGATCGCGACATCGATCTCGGAGTTGTTGAGGTCGGGGAAGTCGACGGCCGTTGAAACACGCAGCTCGATATTCTCGAAGTCCTCGCGGAAGCGGCCGAGCCGGGGAACCAGCCATTTCTGAGCGAAGGAGGGCGGGGTGCAGAGAGACAAGACGCCTTCGCTGGCGTGCTGGCGCATTTTCTCGGTGGCGAGCGAAAGAAGGTCGAACGCACCCTCCAGGGTCGGCAGCACGGAGACCGCCACACGGGTGAGCTCGAGGTTGTTGCCCTTCCGGATGAAGAGGTCGACACCGAGCAGCTCTTCCAGACATTTCACCTGATGGTGCACGGCCGCGGGGGTTACGGCCAGCTCCTCCGCCGCCTTAGCGAGGCTCTTATGCCGCGCTGCGACCTCGAATGCTCGCAAGGCGTTTAGCGGCAGCAGTCTTCGGCACATTGCAGTCCTCCCCGTTACGGCTTCAACAGGCAGCAACCTGACCGTCTGAACGCGGATCGGCGCCGCCCACAAGAACGCTGCCGACACGCTGAATGACTTGCGCGTGGCCCATGATCTCTTCGCTGGGCCCGAGAACCTCGACGAGGTGCCCACGTGCGCGAAGGCCTTCGACAATACTCCGCTCCACGCCCGCTTCAACCTTGACGAGGGAGCTGTCAGCGCCGCTGCGATCAAGGTACCAGCGGGGACGGGAGATCGCCTGTTGCGGATCGAGCCCGCCATCGGTGATATCGATGAGCAGTTGCAGTTGGGTTTGAATCTGGCCATCGCCGCCCATGCAGCCGGATGTGAGCACCGGCGTGCCGGCTATCGTGGCGATGCTCGGCATCAATGTGCTTGGCGGGCGGATGCCAGGTGCGAGGGCGCCGGCCTCCTCCGGATTCAGATGGAAGGCGGCGCCCCGGTTCTGCAGGGTGAAGCCGCCTTCCTGCACCGGAATGCAGGAGCCGAAATCAAAAAACAGGCTCTGGATCAGCGAGACACACATGCCATTGGCATCGCAAACGGCGAGATGGGCCGTGTCTCCCTTGGTTACCCGATGGCTTGGCCGTGCGGCGAGAGCGCTTCTTGCGGAGGGATCATAAGTTTGCGCGAAAGTGCTCGCGGCCGGTTCCTCCCAGAGCGCCTGGAGACCTGCAGGCACACCTTTGCGATCTTGATTATAGCGATCGCGGAGATCGAGAGCCGCCGCCGTCGCCTCGATGAGCAGATGCACGGCGGCCGGGTCGTGCCGGTCGAGGGGCCCGGATGAGACTGCCTCTATCCGGCACAGAGCGGCAAGCAGCCCAAACCCTTGCGTCGAAGGTGGGGTCGTGAAAACAGTCAGCTTACGGAATGGAGCGCTGATCGGCTCGACCCATTCCGCCGCGCAGGCCGCGAGATCGGCTTCATCCAGCCAGCCACCGAATTGGCGCACTGCGCGCGCGATCGCGGAGGCGAGCGGCCCTTCGTAAAAGGTGCGTCCGGCGCTCGCCCCGATGTCGCGCAACGTTCTTGCCAGGGCCGGCTGGCAGACCTTGCCATAGAGGCTCGGCATTGCCTCGACACCGAGGCAGGCGAGAGCCTGTTTCTCACGCAATTCCGGCTCGGCTGTCCGGTAGCTCGCCACCGCATGCCGGCTGGCGATAAAGCCGTGCTCAGCAAGGGCCGCAGCGGGCTCGAGGAGCTCGCTGAGGGGAAGGCTGCCGAATTTCGCATGCGCCTTGGCCCAGCCATCGACCGCCCCGGGGGTGGTGACGGAGAAGCCAGATCGCATCGGGATCGCATTAAAGCCCGCAGCGTGCACGTCGTCGGCATTGGCCGCCATCGCGGCACGGCCCGATGCATCGAGCGCGTGAATACGCCCGTCACGGGATGCAATCATCCAGAAGGCGTCACCGCCCGGGCCGCATTGCATCGGGCAGATCACCATCAGGGCCGCGCTGGTGGCGATCGCTGCGTCCACAGCATTGCCGCCACGCCGCAGAATATCGAGCCCGATCCTGGAGGCGGTCGCGTGCGGTGAAGATACCATGCCGCTCTCGCCGATCACGGGCCGGAAGGCCGCGAGGTCCGGATGAGGCTCGAACAGCGAAAGCCAGGGCCAACCGATTTTCATCACGAAACGCCTCTCAGAAAGGCTCGGGTCCGCTCGCTCCTTGGCGCACCGAAGAATTCCGCCGCCGGGGCCTCCTCGATGATCTTGCCGCCATCCATCATGACGACGCGGTCGGATACCTCGCGCGCAAAACCCATCTCGTGTGTCACTACGATCATGGTCATGCCCGTTGCTGCCACGGCCCTCATGACCTCCAGGACTTCGCCCACGGTTTCCGGATCCAGCGCGCTCGTCGGCTCGTCGAACAAGAGCACCGTCGGCTTCATGGCGAGTGCTCTTGCGATGGCGACGCGCTGCTGCTGTCCGCCGGAGAGTTGCGCGGGATAATTGCGCATCTTGTCCTGAAGGCCAACGCTGCGCAGCAGGCTCGCCGCCTCAGCCTCGACCTCCGCAGGGTTGCGCCCCTGCACCTTGATCGGACCGATCGTGACATTCTCGAGGGCGGTGAGATGAGGGAAGAGGTTGAAGCGCTGGAAGACCATGCCGATCTTTTCGCGCTGCGCGGCGATCACCTTGCCGCTCTGCTCGACCAAGCGGCCGCCCTTCATGCGGTAGCCGATCATCTCTCCATCGACAATGATGCGGCCGGAGTCGATCGTCTCCAGATGATTGATGCAGCGCACGAGCGTCGTCTTGCCTGAACCCGATGGTCCGATGAGGCATACGACCTCGCCGGCGGTAACCTGCATGGAGATGCCTTTCAGCACTTCGATAGAGCCATAAGCCTTATACACGTCGATGACCTGCACGAGCGCATCGGCATTCTTCTCAAGGGGAGCCATCACTTATCTCCGCAGCCCGAAAAGCGAGCGCTTCTTGTCGATGTCGGGCGTGCTCGCCAGCGGCCATTCATGCCGAGACAGTCGCGCTTCGATGGCACGCTGGCCGAGGGCCACGAGGGAGGTCAGGAGGAGATACCAGATGGCCGCGATGGTGAAGAGCTCGAAGGTACGGAAAGTCGCGGCATTCAGGGACTGGAGCGTTCCGAACATCTCGCGAATGCCAATGACAGCGAGAAGCGAGGTACTCTTGATCATCAGCGTGATCTCGTTGCCAAGGGGTGGCAGCACGATGCGCGCCGCTTGCGGAAGGATGATCCAGCGCATGGCGGCTGCGGGACGCATGCCGATGGCACGGGCCGCATCGTGCTGGCCCTTGTCGATGGCGGACAGTGCGGCGCGGAAAATCTCGGCCATGTATGCACCCTCGTTGAGGCTCAGCGCGATGATGGCCGCCTGCACCGCGCCCGAGATCTTCACCGGGCCGATCACGAGATCGGGATACATGTAGATGCCGGATGCGGCAATGCCAGTATAGATCAGCACGAGCTGCACCAGCAAAGGCGTGCCGCGCCAGAACCACACGTAAAAGCGCGCCCATTCGCGCAGCCAACGGTATTTCGACATGCGGGCGAGCGCCACGCCGAAGCCCACGCAAATCCCGAGCACCATGGAGACGAAGGACACCCAGATGGTGATCCACAATCCCCACCAGAAGATTGCCGGGGGATTGAACAGGTACTGCAAGAAGAATGCAGCGTCGATATTCAGATTTCCCATCAGTCCGCCCAAAGGGCGCTGCCGCCGCAGCGCCGAACTATGCGATTTCGTGGAGATGCCCCGTTGATTGACAACGGGTCATCATGGGACATCAGCGCAGGGCCAACGCCTCGAAATCCCACGCCTTCACAACCTTATCGTAATCGCCATTGGCGCGGATCTGCTTGAGGGCCGCTTCGAAGGCCTGGTGCAGGTCCTTGTCCTTATGGAGGGTCGCGATGCCCGTCGGGAAGCTGATCAAAGGCTCGCCGCCAAGCTTCACGCTGCCCGGCTTCTGCTTGTTGTAATAAGCGGCCTGATCGGTGGAGCCGAGATAGGCATCGACGAGGCCCGCCACCAGTTGCTGGAACGCCTCAGCACTGGTTGGCACCGCAACCACGGTGATTTCGGGCTTGCCGGCCTGTTTCAGGGCCTCGTTCGTTTCGGCCAGAGTGCCTTCGCCGGCGGTGCCGACACCAACCGCGACCTTCTTGCCGGACATATCGGCTAGCGTGTTCACGGTGACGGGGCTGTCGGCCTTGAAGATCAGAGAACTACCCGTCTTGGCATAATTGGCAAAATCCACGACCTGACGCCGCTCCGGCTTGTCATAGAAGCCTGAAATGATCGCATCGCATTGACCCGCCTGCAGCGCCGGGATCAGCCCGTCGAAGCCGATATTCTTGTGCTCACTCTTGAGGCCCATGGCCTTCGCGACCGCCGCGCCGAGATCGATGTCGAAACCGGTGGGCTGCTGCGTCGCCGGATCCAGCATTTCCCAGGGCGGAAAGCCGACATCGGTGCAATAGACGATCTTTCCCGCGCTCTTCAGCTTCTCAGGCACGGCTATGTCCTCGGCCCGTGCTGCAGACATAAGGCCAAGCAGAAGCATGCCGAGTGCGATAGATGCCCCCATCGCGTTCTTTGAGATATTCATGTCAGTTCCCCTCAGTGACTGGCGTTCGCCATGGTGACGTGCCGGCTTTTGGTTATGTGATCATCACGAAGAATTTGCTCGATGGTTCAAGCGTAATCCACGCGCCTGCCCATCCCTTGGGCACGAGGAAGCCCTCGCCGGCGCCAAAGACGATTTCCTTGCCGCGCTGATCGCGCAGTGCCACGCGTCCCGTGACAATCGAACAGACCTCCGTGTAAGGCCAAGGATCAAGCGATATCTGGCCCGGTTCGCCTGTCCAGTAGCCGATCGTGACCTTTCGCCCTTCCGTTTCGTAGCAGCGATATTCCGCTTCTTGCCAGGTCTCGGACACATTCTGATAGTCCGACAGAGGCGGCACATAGGCGCTGATCCCTGCGCTGCCGAGCTTCACAATAGTGCCGATATCCGATGCCTCGGCGGATTGGCGGGGGTCAGACGGCTTGATTTCATTGGGTTGCATTCGCTGCGCGGCCTCTTGCTTGGTGCCGTACAAAGTCGCCAGGAAGAGGCCGGGTGCGCAATTTAGGAATTATGACGCGCGGGATTAGCTGCAGTAAATCGCAGGGCTCGCGTCCAGGCATAACCTGCGAGTTATAGGGTTCGGGCATACATATCATTAGACTTCTCATTCCGCAGGCGTGATGCTGCTGCGCAAAAGCCGATAAGGCCGGGTGAGAGGTCAAAACATGATCCTGTTCGAACGCAGCGAGTTTCTCGCGCGCATTGCGCGTGCCAAGGCGGAGATGAGCAAGC
This sequence comes from Rhodoligotrophos sp. CJ14, assembly GCF_038811545.1. Lineage (GTDB taxonomy): Bacteria > Pseudomonadota > Alphaproteobacteria > Rhizobiales > Im1 > Rhodoligotrophos > Rhodoligotrophos ferricapiens. The sequence goes on along the minus strand of NZ_CP133319.1, from coordinate 2,138,896 downwards.
GCGGCATCGACCTGCTGCTTGTCGCGTCACCGGCCAATCAGTTCTGGCTGACCGGCTATGACGGCTGGTCGTTCTACACACCGCAGATGGTGGCCGTGAGCCTTCGCCAGGAAGAGCCGGTCTGGATCGGCCGGAAGATGGATGCGGTGGGCGCAAAGTTCACGGCCTTCCTGGCGGAAGAAAACGTCGTTCCGTATCCGGACACTTACGTCGCCTCGACTGAGCGCCATCCGATCGAGTTCGTTGCGGAAGAGCTCAAGCGCCGCGGCTGGGACAAGGGCACGATCGGGGTCGAGACCGACGATTACTATTACACGGCCAAGTGGGATGCGATTCTGAAGCGCGATTTGCCCAATGCACGCTTCCTTGACGCGTTCCTGCTGGTCAATTGGTGTCGCATGGTGAAGTCCGAGCGCGAGCTCGAGTTCATGAGACAGGCCGGCAAGATCGCCGCGGCCGCGCAACAGGCGGCCTATGACAAGGCCGAACCGGGCGTCCGACAATGCGACGTGATGGCCGAGGTTTATCGCGTCACCACCGCCGGCTTGCCGGAATTCGGTGGCACCTTCCCCTGTAAGCCGCCCAACGCCATGGTGGGCGAATATTGCGCAGCCCCCCATCTTTCCTGGACGGATGCGCCGCTGGTCGAGGGCGAGATCTTCTATATCGAGCTTGGCGGTATCCGGCATCGCTATCACTCGCCCTTGTCGCGTTGCATCTATCTGGGAAGGCCGACGCAGGAGATGCAGGATGTGGCAAAGGTCATCGCCGAAGGCCTGCAGGCGGTGCTCGACAAGGTCAAGCCGGGGGTCGCTTGCGAGGAGCTTGCTGCCGCATGGAAGGCGGTGATCTCGCGCCATGGCATCGAGAAGGACAGCCGCATCGGCTATCCCGTGGGCATCGGATATCCTCCCACCTGGGGTGAGCTCACGGCGAGCCTCAGAGCTGGCGACCGGACGGTGCTCGAGCCGAACATGACGTTCCATTGCATCCCGGCCATTTGGATGGAACACTATGGCCTGGTGATCTCGGAGAGCTTCGCCGTCACCGAGAATGGAGCCGAGTGCTTTGCGGATTATCCGCGCGAGCTGACATATAAGGCGTAAGGTCATGACCGCACCGGCGCGTCGCCGCGTGCTGCACGGCGGCCACAATATTTACGGACACAGGATCGGCATTCTGCTGATCGAGGGGCACTTTCCGCGGCCGCCGGGCGCAATCGGCAATGCAGCAAGCTTCCCCTTTCCCGTCCTCCATCATGTCGTGAAGGGCTTTTCCGGCAGTCGGACCGTGCGGGAGCTCGGCGCGATGGATCCGGACAGCGCCGAATTCCACGAGGCCATCCGGCCTTGGCTCGACGGGGCACAGAGCCTCGTTGCGCAGGGCTGCCGGGCCATCACCACATCGTGCGGCTTTGCGGCGTTGTTCCAGAAGCACCTGTGCGATGCGGTCGATGTGCCGGTCTTCGCCTCCTCGCTGATGCTCGCGCCGATGATCTCGCGCATGCTGAAAAGCTCGCGGCGGCTTGGGATCATCACAGCGGAGGCGGCGAGCCTGACTGATAATCATCTTCGTGCGGCGGGGATCAGCGATCCCGTGGTGATCGTCGGCGTGGAGAGCTGCCCGGAATTTGCGGCAACCGCCTGGGACGATCGTCCGTGGCTCGATTTCGATCTGGCCGAGGCCGAGGTGGTCGACGTGGCGCGGGCCATGGTGGAGCGCAACCCGGAGGTGGGCGCGATCCTGCTCGAATGCTCGCTGCTGCCGCCCTATGCCGCTGCCGTGCAAGAGGCGACGGGACTTCCGGTGTTCGACTTTACCCATCTCGTGGCGATGGTGCACAATGCCTGCGCCCGGCATCCTTTTTCCGGGCTGACATGACATGAGATGGCCAATTCCAGGACTCTATCCCGCGGTCGCCCTCGTGATCATGATTGCCGGCTGGTATGCGGCAGTGGAGATCTTCGACATTCCGCCCTATCTGCTGCCGTTGCCCGGCGCGGTCCTGCAGCGGATCATCGAGGATTTCTCGTTCCTGCTGCACCATAGCTGGATAACGACCTATGTCACGCTTGGCGGCTTTCTCCTGTCGGTGCTGATCGGTATTCCGCTGGCCATCATGCTGGTTGCCTGGCGCACGCTGGAGCAGGCGGTGATGCCATGGCTGATCCTGAGCCAGACCTTTCCGAAAGTGGCGCTTGCCCCCTTGATCGTCGTGTGGTTCGGGCTTGGTCTATTCCCCAAGCTGGTGGTGACCTTTCTGGTCGCCTTCTTTCCCGTGGTCATCTCGACCATCGTGGGGTTGCGATCGGTCGAGCGTGAGGTGCTCGAACTTGCGCAGGCGCTGCGGGCCAACCGGCTGCAGACTTTCTGGTATTTTCGCCTGCCGCTCTCGCTGCCCAACATCTTCGCAGGCATGAAGGTTTCGGTGGCCTTCGCTGTTGTGGGCGCGGTGATCGCGGAGTGGGTCGGGGCATCCCAGGGGCTCGGCTATCTCCTGCTTCAGGCCAATGCCAGCCTCGATACCACGTTGCTGTTTGCAGTGCTCGCCGCGCTGATGGTCATCGGCGTGGTCGTCTATTACGCGATCGAGCTTCTGGAAAAGATTGCGATCCCCTGGCACAACGTCGTGCGGCTGCATAGCGGCGCGGGAGCTTCCTGAGATGAACAGCCCTCAGCCGAACCTCTCCGCAAGCCGGGAGATATCGCAATCCATTCAGCTGCGCGATGTCGGCAAGCGTTTTGAAACACGCACGGGAGCAGTCGAGGCGCTGACCGGCATCAGTCTCGATATTGCGCCGGGCGAGTTCGTAGCGGTGGTCGGTGCTTCCGGCTGTGGAAAATCGACCATGCTGCGGCTGGTCGCGGGTCTGTTGCCCGCCACTTCCGGCGAGATCCTCGTGGGTGGCGTGCCGGTGACAGGTCCCGGGCCCGGAACCGGCATCGTGTTCCAGACCCCGGTGCTGCTGCCGTGGCGCAGCGTGCGGCGGAATGTGGAGCTGCCACTGGATATTCAGGCGGGATCGGACGAGCAGCGGTCCCATGTGGACGAGCTGCTCACGCTGGTGGGTCTGAGCGGGTTCGAGGAGAAGAAGCCCTACGAGCTCTCGGGCGGCATGCAGCAGCGGGTGGCGCTGTGCCGGGCATTGGTGACCTCGCCTTCGCTGCTGCTCATGGACGAGCCGTTCGGTGCGCTGGATGCGCTTACGCGTGAGCAGATGAATCTGGAGTTGCAGCGGATCTGGATGCAGTCGCCGAAAACGGTATTGCTGATCACCCACAGCATCACGGAAGCGGTGCTGCTGGCTGATCGGGTGGTGGTTATGACACCGCGGCCCGGACGCATTCAGGAGATCGTGCCGGTTCCCCTGCCGAGACCGCGCGATTTTTCCGTGATGCGTGATCCTGTGTTCTTTCAAGCGTCTGAGCGCGTACGCAGTCTCATGAACGCGGCCAGCTTCGTGGAGTGATCGATATGAGCGTGAGTCAGCCCAGACTGTCGCTTCCGGCCCATCGGCCGATCGTGATGAGCGATCGCGGCATGGTGGTGGCGGGGCATCCACGGGCAGCGGAGGCTGGCACCGCGATTCTGCGGGCGGGCGGGAATGCCATGGATGCGGCGATCGCCGCCGCCGCGACCCTTGGCGTTGCCATTCCGTTCATGAATGGGCTTGGCGGTGATGCGATCGGGCTGTGGTTCGATGCAAAGTCCGGGGTGACCGCGATCAACGGCTCGGGCAAGACGGCGAAGGCCGCAACCGCCGAGGCCATGCGGGCGCGCGGGCTTTCCGCCTTGCCGCGTCGTGGCCCGCTTGGCGTTTCTGTCCCGGGCGTGGTTGCCGCTTGGGCGCAGTCGCTCGAGCAATTCGGTACCAAGTCTCTGGCCGAGGTGCTGGCGCCCGCCATTCAGCTGGCGGAAGGAGGCGTGCCGCTCGACCGGACATCGGTCGCCTTCTTCAACGGGCCGGAATATGCGGAGCTCGCGGCGGAATTCCCGGGCCTTCCAAGCCTTTATGGACAGCCAGGCACGGCCAAGCTGGGCGCGAGGCTGAGACAGCCCAAAGTCGCTGAGACCTTGCGCAACCTCTCTCAACAGGGTTGGCGCGCATTCTATGAGGGCCCGCTCGCGGCGGCCTGGCTCGCCGAGGCGCAGGCGCAAGGCGTGCTCATCGAGGCATCGGATCTTGCCGAGCACGAGACCTTGTTCGATAAGCCCCTCTCGCTCGATTGGGGCGGCCGGCGGGTTCATGTGGCGCCGCCCAATTCGCAAGGCATCGCTCTGCTGGCCATGCTCGGTCTTGCGAATGAGGAAGAGGATCGCGCAACGGGAGCCGATGACCCGTTGGTTGATCCCGTGGCCTATCTGATGCGCAAAACTGCAGCTTTTCGTATTCGCGATGCCTATTGCGGCGACCCGCGGCGGATCAGCTTGCCAGCCGATATTCTGACGCCCCAATCCCTTTCTGCTCTGCGGAAGAGCGCGCGGGAGCCCATCTCAGTCTCCGGCGGCGGCGATACCTCCACCTTGGTGGTGGTGGACGGTGCCGGAAATGCGGTTTCGTGGGTGCAGTCGCTGTTCGAGGCATTCGGGTCGGGCATTGTCTGCGCCCAGCACGGGATCGTGCTGCATAATCGCGCCATGTTGGAGCGGCTCGATGATGATCCGGTCCGTAGCCTGAAGGGCGGGTACAGGCCGTTTCATACGCTCTGCCCGGCGCTGGTCACGGGCCAAGATGGGCTGGAACTCGCGATCGCCACGCCGGGTGATCACGGACAGCCGCAGTCGCTGCTGCAAGTGATGCGGAGGCATTTCGAGCAAGGGCTCGATATCCAGTCCGCGATCGAGTGGCCGCGCATCCGACATGATCAGGGCAGCACGGTGCTGCTGGAGGCTCGCTGCCCCGAAAGCTGGACCACGGTTCTGCAGGATGCCGGATGGACCGTGCAGCGGGTCGATGGCTGGTCGCGGCTGATGGGCGGAGTCAATGCCATAAGGCGCATGGCTGATGGGCTGCTCATGGGCGGTGCCGATCCTCGCCGGGAGTGTTATGCCTTGGGCGTTTGACCCAAAGGATCATCATGGATCAAGCCAGCAGCCTGCCGGGGGAGAGTGGCGCGGATTGGCGCGTGACCGCAAATGTCAGCGCGGCCCATTTCATCAGCCATTTCTACCTATTGGTGCTACCGCCGCTAATGCCTTTCATCAATCGTGAGCTGGGCATCGGCTATACGGAGCTGGCGCTGCTGATTTCGGTGTTCAACCTGATCACTGCCATATTGCAGACGCCGGCGGGGATTCTCGCCGACCGCATGGATCGGGTGAAGCTGCTGATCGGAGCGCTGGTCGTGGGCGCCAGCGGGTTCGCGCTCGCCGCTCTCGTGCCTCTGTATGGTGTGTTCATCCTCGCCTTCGCAGCAGCGGGGGCGGCGAATGCCATCTACCATCCGGCCGACTACGCCATTCTGTCGGAAAAGGTCTCGCCGCGCCGGGTCAGCACGGCATTTTCCGTGCACACCTTCGCCGGCTTCATCGGCTCGGCTGCGGCACCGGCCAGCCTTGCCTTCATCGCGTACCAGTTCGGCTGGCGGACTGGCCTGTGGGTGGCAGCGGCGCTTGGCTATGCGGTCGCGCTGCTGCTTCTGCTGCAGTTGCGCTGGCTGCAAGCGCCTGGTTCTCATTCCGCGGGGACAAGTCAGCAGGCTGGCAAGCACGCGGATGAGAAGACATCGTCGCTTGCTCTACTCAGGTCGCCGGAGATTTTGCGCAACAGCTTGATCTGGATCCTGCTTTCACTGGCTGGAACCGGGGTGCAGAGCTACGCGGCGCTCACCTGGCATGCTTTGAATGGGCTCAGCTTGGATCTCGCCAATCTTGCCCTTTCGGCCTTCCTGCTTGCCATGGCGGTTGGCATTCTGACCGGCGGCATGATCGCTGCCCGGACGGCGCGCCACAACCTGGTGGCGGCCCTCGGCCTTACCGGAACCGCGCTCCTGCTGCTGACCGGTGGCTTGGCTCCGATCGGGCCGATCGGCGTGCTGGTCGTGGCCTCGGCTGCCGGCCTGCTGAATGGGGTCGTGCTGCCATCCCGCGATCTGATCGTTCGCGCCGCGAGCGCGCCTGGCACCTATGGGCGGGCCTTTGCCATTGTCAGCACCGGCCTCAGCATTGGCGGCATCATCGCGCCATTGCTGTTCGGCCTGTTCTATGATCATGGCCAGTTCAAGGGCATCTTCCTGACCATCGGCCTGGTTTATTTCCTCGGGGCGATCCTCGTGGTTCTCCCATCCCGCCGGCCCAAGGCCGCCGGATAAAGGCATTTGCTTCAGAGGACGCGCATGACACTCTGGCACGGCACGGTTTCCGGCAGGAGCACTCACCCCATGCGCCTACCCAACCTTCGGCAGCTGCACATGTTCCGCATTCTGATGCAGACGCAGAACGTGACCGAGGCTGCCCGCCAGCTCAATGTGACCCAGCCAGCTGTGAGCAAGATGATCGCGAGCCTGGAGAGCAGCCTCGGGGTCCGCCTGTTTCGACGGGTGCGCGGCCGGCTCTATCCCAGCGGGGATGCCTCCCGGCTGCTCATCGAGGTCGAACGGCTGTTCGTGCAGCTCGAGGCGCTGAATGATGGAATGGAGGGGTTGCGCTCGAGCCAGGCGGGCACCGTCGCCATCTCCGCCATTCCATCGCTCGCAAGCTCGGTCGTTGCAAGGTGCCTTGCTGATTTCGCGCGAGAGCGGCCCGATATCCGCACACTGCTGATGTCGGAGAATTCCGCAAATATGATCACCCAAGTCGGCCTGCATCAGGTGGATCTGGGCTTTATGTATAATCATCCCGGGCCGGACAAATCATTGACCGCGGAGCTTGTTGCCGAGCTGGAGGTGGTGGCTGTGCTGCACCGGGATCATCCGCTTTCTGAGCACCAGGTGCTCACTCCCCAGGTGCTCGATGGGCATTCGGTCATTCTGTGGGAGCAGAATACGCCGCCCAGCCAGCTTGTGCGAGAGGCCTTCCTGCGGGAAGGTCTTGTGCCTCGGGATCAGTTCGAGACGAACAGCTCATCGGTGGCCAAAGCCATGGCCGCACAAGGGATCGGTGTGGCGCTGATCGACCCGACGATGATGCCGGGCCATAGCGACCACGAGCTGGTCATGCGAACATTCCGCCCGCGGATTCCGCTGCGTATCTTCTGCATCCAGTCAATTTATCGGCCGGCCTCGCAGCTCGCCCGACGCTTTCTCGAAGAGTTCCGGCTCACCATGAGTGGGCTGGCGGCACAGCTGCCGGTCAATGCAGGACAAGACGAGCGCGAGTCCATAACCTCCAATTCATGACTTTGGTAAGCAAAGTCATTGGACGTCACACAACCCAAGCTCAATAATCACCGAACAGCGGCCAGTCGAAACAGGCGGCCGGATTGGGAAAAGTGAAAATCCCGCCAGAAATAGCCACAAGAGCATGCTGGCGGCTGTGGGTGAGGCAGACGCCGAAGGCTGCAGGCGTTGCAAAGAATTGGGGAGCGGTGACCATGTTATGGAGATTTTTGCGTCTCACGTCGCTGGCTTGTCTTCTCGTTACCCTCGTTGCGGGCACGAGCCGGGCCGAGGAGAAGATCAGCTTCAGGCTCGACTGGACCGTTTACGGCGTTCATGCGCCGTTCTTCCTGGCCCTGGAAAAGGGGCTCTACAAGGAAGAAGGGCTGGATGTCAGCATCCATGAAGGCCAAGGCTCGGCCACTGTGGTGCAGCAGCTGGCGCAAGGGCAGGACCAGCTGGCCCTGATCGACTTTTCCACATTGCTGTTCAGCGTCGAGCAGGGGCTGCCCGTCACTGCCGTCATGCGCATCGTCAGCGACATATTGGGCGTGATCTCGCCCGCCGATGCGCCGATCAAGTCGCCCAAGGAACTCGAAGGAAAGATCATTGCCTATGCGCCTTCCGAGTCCAGCGGCATTGCCTTTGGCGCACTGATGAGCGCGGATGGCGGGGATATCAAGAAGGTCAATATCCTGAGCCCAGCCACCGGCGCGAAGAACACGCTGCTGCTGCAGCGGCGGGCAGATGCTATTCCCGGCAATATCAACGTGCAGCCGGCGCAGATCGAAAAGCTTGGCATGAAGACCACCCATTTCCTGTATTCGGATTTTGGGGTGAGCCTGATGGGGCAGGGCGCGGTTGCTAACAATGCCTTCCTCAAGGAGAAGCCGGAGGCGGTGCGCGGCTTCCTGCGCGCGACCATCAAGGCATTGGAGATGGCAAAGGCCAATCCGGAAGAGGCTGTGGACGCCATCATCAAGCAGATGCCGCAGCAGGACCGCAATCGGGATGTGCTGCTGGTGCAGTGGCAAGCCTCGCTGCCAGGGCTTTCGACCAAAAGCACAGAGGGCAAGCCCATGGGCGTGATGCTGACAGAGGACTGGGCGGCCATGCAGGATATCATGGAGAAGGGCGGCGCCCTCAAGCCAACGATGAAGCCGGAACAGATCTTCACCAATGACTACCTGCCGCAGCAGTAAAGCAGTCGAGTATTGCTGACATGAGACTCTGCATCATCGGCGCCGGCGCGATCGGCGTGTTCCTGGCCGCGCGGCTTGCAAAGTCGGGGCATGAGATCGCGGTGGTGGCGCGTGGCGAGCGGGCGGCAGCCATTCGCAGCAAGGGCATCATCCTGACCTGCGCCGATGGTGATCCGATCCGCGAGCGGCCCCATGTGGCCGAGCGCGGCGAAGAGCTCGGCCCGCAGGATTACGTGCTGGTGACCGTCAAAGGCTATTCGGTGCCAGAGACGACCGATACCATGCGATGCTTGGTCGGAACACCGGAAACACGGGCAGCCACTCAGGTGGTGTTCGTCCAGAACGGGTTGCCCTGGTGGTATTTTGCCGGTGAGCGTTCATCGGCCGGCGAGATGCTTGATCCGGGCGGCCGTTTGGCTGCCGCCATACCAGGCGACCGCACCATCGGCTGCGTCACTTACGCGAATGTGCGCAATTCCGGCCTGGGCGAAGCGCATCACGTCAGCGATAGCACCTTCGTTCTGGGGCGGCCGGATGGTCGAGAGGATGGTGTGCTGGCGCAACTTTCCGCAGCCATGATCGATGCCGGCATCGATGGGCGCGTCACGCGTGACATTCGCAAGGAGGTGTGGACCAAGCTGTGGGGCAATCTCGCCTTCAACCCGATCAGTGCGCTGACCGGGGCTGCCATGGACGAGATCATCACGAGCGCGGAGACACGGCCGCTGGTCATGGCCATGATGGCGGAAGCGCAGGCGGTTGCCGAGCGGACCGGCGTTCGGTTCGACTTGACGGTGGAGGAGAGGCTGACCAAGGCCGCTTTGGCAGGGGCGTTCCGCACATCAATGCTGCAGGATCTGGAGGCTGGTCGCCGGCTCGAGATTGATGCCATTATCGGGGCCGTGGCTGCGCTTTCCCGCGATCTCGGGGTCGCAACGCCAGCGATCGACACCGTTCTTGGCCTGATCAGGCAGAAGGCCAAGATGCTAAGGCTCGCCTGACGAGCAATCGGAGGACATACCGTGAGCCTGGACAGTGCTGACCGGTTTGGATTGCAAAGCTTCATGGGCGCGCCGCTGTCGCGGGATCTCAGCGGGGCGAAGGTTGCCATCCTCGGCATTCCCTATGACAGCGGGACGCATCCGGTTCGAATCGGCTCGCGGCTCGGGCCGGCTGCGATCCGCGAGCAGTCGGTGCTGGTGCGCGCGTATGAGCCACCGGAGCAAGACTTCAACCCCATTACCGCGCTTGGCGCTGTGGATTATGGGAACGTGCAGGTGTTTCCCTCGTCGGTGCGGGAGTCCTTCGCGGCGATCGAGGAGATGGTCACGGAAATCGCGAGCCGCGGCGTCATACCGGTCACCATGGGTGGCGACGGGGCGGTGACCCTTCCCCAGCTGCGTGCGATTCATCGTCAGCATCCGGACCTCGTGGTGCTGCATATCGATGCGCATACGGATACGTTTCCCGAGGACGGGATCGATCGCATCCGCTACAGCACGGCGACCACCTTCACGCGTGCCGCCGAGGAAGGCCTCGTACAGACCGCTCATTCCTTACACGTGGGGACGCGCGGGCCGACCTACCGGCAGGATGCCTGGGCGCATGCGAGTTCTCTGGGCTATCGCGTCATTCCCGATTACCTCATGCGCAAACGGGGCATGGATGATGTGGTCGCCGAGATCCACGATATGCTCGCGGGCCGCCCGGTCTATCTCTGCTTCGATATGGATATCTTCGACCCGAGCTGTGCGCCTGGTGTGTGCACGCCGACCTGGGGTGGCCTTACGGCATATGAGGGCTTGTCGCTGATCCGTGCACTGAGGGGATTGAATTTCGTTGCCTATGACGTCAACACGGTGAGCCCGCCCCATGATCCCGGTGGCATGACGGCCTTCCTCGCCGCATCCTGCATGCGCGAATTCCTGTTCCTCACGGTTTCGCAAAACACTTAGAGCGTTTCCGCTTTCATTTGAAATCGCGAAACCGCAAGCTCTTGCTCGGTCGCATTGTCTTCACGCGAACCGGTATCCACTTCGCTCGAAAATGCTCTAGGTGCTTCGCCGGTGATCCACCATCTCGGCCCGGGGCCTTGCTTTCCCATCGCGTCGTCGGGATTGAGCATCTTGCAGGTCTTCATCGACAGGCAGCCACATCCGATACAGTCATCCAGCCCTGACCGGAGGCGCTGTAGCTGAGCGATCTGCTCATCGATGCGTCTCGTCCATTTCTCCGACAGCAAGGCCCAGTCCTCGCCTGTCGGGATGTGATCAGTCGGCAGCTTATCGAGCTCCTGCTTGATCTCGTCGAGCCGCATGCCGAGCTTCTGTGCGAAGACGATAAAGGAGAGCCGGCGGAGCACGTGCCGCGGAAAACGCCTGTGGCCCGAACCTGCACGCTCCGAGGTGATCAAGCCACGTTCTTCGTAATAGCGAAGCGCAGAAGCGGCAATGCCGCTGCGCCGGGCGATCTGGTTGATGGTGAGTGTCGTGTCCATGGGAGGAATTTACTCAAAAGGCTGCTTGACCTCAAGTTAGCTTGAACTTGTAGAGCAAGACGCATCTGATCAACAGGCAAGGAGACAACAGATGCGTCAGATACTCCCGGATGTGTGGATGACCGAGCCTGAATGGCCGGACCGCCAGAATTGGCCCGATCTCAAGTTCAATGGATTTCTGATGATGAGAGAGCGTGGCAATCTGCTGTTCAATCGCAGCGAGCATGCTTCCGATCACGCTGACATGGCAAAGCTTGGCGGTGTCGCGCGGCATTACATTGCCCATGGACACGAGGCGGGACCGGGGCTGGCCGCGATCAAAAAGCGGTTCGGCAATGTGCTGCTTGCACACCGCGCTGCTGCCCGGGATGTGAGTCCGCATACCGAGATTGATCATCGTCTGGAGGGCGGAGATGTTTTTGTGGACGGGGTGGAAGTCATCCGCACACCCGGGCACACTGCGAGCAATGTCGCTTTGAAGGTGCAGTCGCGCCAAGGTGAGACTTATCTTTTCGTCGGCGACACGATCTTCCCGGCAAAAGACGGGTGGGAGGCTGTCGTTTTCCCCGATGAAGGTGGGGATAAATCGCAGCTCAAGCAGAGCCTCGCCGCGTTGGCGCGCTTAACTCCCGATGTTGTCTTTTTCAGCGCGACATTGACGGATGAGGGCTTCCACAGGTTCTCCCAAGGCGAATGGCAGGCAGCGCTCGAGGAAGCTGCCCATTCGCTAAAGTGAAGTGCGCTCAACCAAACTCATCTCCACGATCTTTGGGGCCGGTCGGGACGCGCCAACCGGCTCCTCTTCTCGTTGAAGGCGGGCGCGTCGGAATGCCGATCCGGGCGGATAGTTAGGGTTTGACCTAACTGTCTACTCGGTATATGACACTTCCCGACAAGGCAGAGAGCAGAGAGCGGATCAGTGACACCGCAAGCCGGCGGCAAAGGACAGGATCGCCAGCAGGTCCCGACGGCGGTCGTGGACAGTGTCTTTCGCGCATTATCCGACCCGACACGGCGCGACGTGCTGGAGCGACTGAGTTCACGGCCCGCTTCTGTGAGCGAACTGGCCAAAGCCTATCGGATGGCGCTGCCGTCCTTCATGGAGCACCTGAAAGTGCTCGAGAGCAGCGGGCTGGTCAGTTCTCGAAAGGTTGGCCGCGTGCGCACCTACCAGCTCGCGCCCGAGCCGTTGAAAATCGCGGAGAGCTGGCTCAGCCGGCAGCGCAGCCTGTGGGAGCGCCGCCTCGACCAGCTCGACAGCTATCTTATGAAAATGAAAGAGGAGGAAGCGAAATGACATCACCAGTGATCAAGATCGACCCGAAGCTCGACCTCGTCATCGAGCGCGAGATCGATGTTCCGGTCGAGCTGGTTTGGAAGGCATGGACGACGCCCGAGCATCTTCGCCAGTGGTTCGTGCCCAAGCCATGGACCATTGCCTCTTGCGAGCTGGATCTGCGGCCGGGCGGGATGTTCAGCACAGTCATGCGCTCGCCGGACGGGCAGGAATATCCAAATCTCGGGTGCTATCTCGAAGTCACGCCGAATGAGCGGCTGATCTTCACGGATACGCTGCTGCCCGGCTATCGGCCGTCACCAAAGCCGTTCTTTACAGCCGTGCTCGAGCTTGCCCGGCAGGGGAGCGGCACAAAATATACGGCCATTGCCATCCATGGAAATGATGCCACGCGGAAAAGCCACGAGGAGATGGGCTTCTTCGATGGCTGGAACACGGTGGTCGATCAGATGGTCGAGTATATCAAATCAAACAGGGCCAGCTTGTAGCTGCTGGCGACCGCGCGTCATATCATGCGAATGGGGTCGAGCTGGTTCTGATAGGGATGCAGGTCGTTCAGCGGTGACAATTGGGTCGGTTCAGTCGGCACCAATGTGTGGGACGAACGGTCTTCCGTCGGGGAAACGCCGTAAGCCTCACGATAGCGCTGCAGGAAATGAGAGTAGGAGTTGAAGCCGCAGCGGGTGCTGATGGTCGAGAAGTCGATCTTGGTGGCCTTGACCAGCTTGCGCGCCCGCGCCAGGCGGATCTTGCGGTAGTAGTCGGAGGTGCTGCATTTCAGCGTGCTGCAGAACATGCGGTCGAGATGGCGCCGAGACAGGCCGAGTCTGTCTGAAATGTCCTCAATCTTAAGGGGCTCTTGAATGGCCTCTTCCATCAGCCGGCAAGCCTCGCGGACGGTGGAGGGCAAGCCATTATAGGCCGAGGTGAAGATGTCGTCCTGGGGCGCGCAGAGATCGCGCCGATAAGGATGGATGATGGTGTTCGCCACCCGGGCCGCCACAGCGTGACCCAGCTGGGTGCTGACCAGGTGCAGCATGAGATCAACACAGGCGGTGCCGCCGGCGCAGGTCATGCGCGTATCGCACCACGTGTAGATGCGCTTTACGAAGTTCACATCCGGAAAGAGCTGGGCGAACAGGGGCAGGTTGTTGAAATGGGCAGTGGCCGTATGGCCATTGAGCACTCCCGCCTTGGCGATGTGATAGACACCGCTCTCGACCGATCCGATGGCTTTTCCATGCCGGGCGAAGCGTCGGATGAGGTTCTGCGTCTCGCTGTTCTCGTATTTGTCGTGCTTGAAGCTCGAACAGACGATGAGCGCGTCAAAATCGCGGAGATCACGGATATGGCAATGGGCCTTGAGCGGAATGCCGCTGCTCGAGGGCACCATGGGATCTGTATCGTGTACGAGGATGGTCGAGAAGCGCGGGTCCGGGTAGAGCGAATTGGCAACCCGCAAGGTCTCCATCGCCGAGACCACGCCGAGCAGTTGGAACTCTGGCAGCAAGAGAAAGGCGATCGTGTACATCTCTTTCCATCCACCAACGTGAGCATGCTAAATCAGCGGACGGCACCGCGCCAAGACAAGTTCGCTATGGCGACAGCGTGAAGGTGCCATAGAGGGAGTTCTGCAAAGCCTCAGCGCGGAGCGTCACGCCAAAGCCCGGTGCGTCGCTCACGGGCAGCATTCCGTTCTTGACCTTCGGCTCCAGTGGATCTTCCAGCACCTCGGTATGGCCGGGAATGCGCGCCCAATAGGGAAAATGCTCCTGGATATAGAAGTTCGGGATGGAGGCGCTCAAATGCATGCCGACGGCAGTCGAGAGTGGGCTTGCGCAGATATGCGGCTGCACCTTGAGGCTATAGGCTTCCGCCATCGCGGCGATCTTTCGGGTTTCGAGGAGGCCGCCGGTGTTGCCGATATCGGGCTGCAGAATGTCGACCGATCGTGATTCCAGGACATCGCGGAAGCCATAGCGCGTATAGATCCGCTCGCCGACCGCAATTCTTTGCGAGATCGCCTTGGAGATCTTGATCAGCGAGCCGAGATCGCCGGGATCAGCGGGCTCCTCCACATAGGTGATGTCGTATTTCTCGATCCCGCGGCAGAACCTGATCGTATCGTCCGGGGTAATGCCGGCTGAGAGGTCGAGCATCAGCTCAACATGGGGACCGACGGCCGAGCGAATGGAGGCCACCCGCTCGATGGCACGCTTCACCACGCTGGGATCGCTGGCCGCACGCAGCGAAGGATGGCGCAGGCGACCTTCGGGCAGCACGGTGGCGAAGGGATAGAATTTGAGGGCGTCATAACCGTCCGCTGCCGCCTGTTCCGCGGCAGCAGGCAATTCGGCATCGCTGGTGCAGCCAAAATACCAACCATTGGCGTAGGTTCGGAGCTCGTCCCGCATCCGACCGCCGAGAAGCTCGTAGACCGGCACCTTGAGCGCGCGCGCCTTGATGTCGAGCATGGCCTGCTCGATCGCGCTCATCGCCGAGAAGATCACGGGCCCGCCGCCTTTCGCCCAGAAGCCGTGGTCGTAGATTTCCGTCCACAGGCTCTCGATGCGGAACGGATCGACATTCCGCATCAGGTAGCGCTCGATGATGTCCTTGAGCATACCGGCTGCCGCCGTGCCGCCAATGCCATAGGCCACGGCGGCTTCACCCAAGCCGGTTATTCCTTCGTCGGTCTTCAGCTCGAGGAGCACGGGGCGGATGCCGCCACTTTCGACGAGGTAGATATTGGCGGATTTCAGCTTCATGCGTTTCCCCCCGAGCGCTCACAGGTTCTTGCACAGTCGCATCGCATCAAGGATCGCGGCGTGGATATCGCGCGAAGACACGGCATCCCCGATCCGGTAGAGCTGGTAAGCGCCGTTCGGGTTCAGGGTGAGATCCTGCTTGTCGCCGATAGCGAAAGCGTCGAGATCTATGACACCGTCGTTGCGGGAGCCAGGCCGCATCTCCTGATAGAGCTCATCCAGAGGGATCGATCCCCGCTCGATGATCAGCCGATCGCAGGTGAGCGTTTCCGCATCATCGCTATATTCGTTGATGAGCGTTGCCTGCAGCCGGTTGCCGACCCTCGCGATGCGGGCGAGCCGCCGGTCCGGGTGGATGCGGGTGCCGGCCTTGTAGAGCTCGCGCATGATGAAGGGACGATCGAGATAGCTTGCCTCCTGGCCGGCATGGTGATCGGGTGTGACATAGATGAGTTCGGCGCCTTGCATGGCCAGCATCTCGGCCGCAGATGCTCCGGTGATCGTGCCGGTGCCGTCATAAAGCATGATCGCGCCCTGCGGCTCGGCCGGCGCTTCGAGCAGGGTCCAGACGGTCTCGGCAAGCTCCGCGCCTTCTACCTCGCCCTCCATGCGATCGGGTAAGCCGCCAGTGGCGATGATTACCACATCCGGGTTCTCCGCCTCGATCATCTCGCGGTCGGCAAAGTTGTTGTAGTGAATGACCACGCCCAGCCGCTCAGCCTCGGCAACCCGCCAATCGATGACGCCAATGAGGTCGCGGCGCTTGGGCATGCGGCTTGCGAGCAACACCTGACCGCCGGCGCGCGAGGCTGCCTCGAACACCACCACCTCATGTCCCCGTTCCGCCGAGACGCGTGCGGCTTCGAGGCCGGCGGGGCCCGCACCCACCACGACCACTTTGCGCCGCTGCTCCGCCGGCGTGATCAGATGGGGCAGCGTCTTCTCGCGGCCGATGGACGGATTATGGATGCAACGTCTCTGCCAGGAGCAATAGGTGGCACCGACGCAAGGGCGGATGCGGTCTTCTTCACCCCGGGCAATTTTGTTGACGATATGGGGATCAGCGATATGCGCCCGCGTCATCCCCACCAAATCGACGATACCTTCGCGGACGGCATAACGGGCGGTGGCGATGTCGCTGATCCGCGCTGCATGGAAGATGGGTAGATTGAGATGGCCGTTGAACGCCGCCACATGGGCGAGCTGCGGCGCAAGACCGACATGCATGCCAGGCATGTAGTTGGCGAGCCCCACTTCGGTATCGATGCGGCCATAGGTGAAGTTGAAGAAATCGATCAGTCCCGATCGTTCGTGGAGCTTTGCGATCTCGAGATAGTCATGGGTTGAGAGGCCCTCATCCCCATCGCGCCCCTCACCGACGGCCATGCGCAGGCCCACCAGGAACCGGTCGCCCACCCGGCGGCGGATTTCTTCGAGGGCCATCAGGCCAAAGCGGCAACGGTTTTCGAGCGAGCCCCCGAACTCATCGGTGCGCTTATTGACCAGAGGGTTCCAGAACTGGCCGACGAGGTGGCCATGAACATGGATCTCGAGGCCATCGAGCCCGCCCTCACGGCAACGCCAGGCGGCATCACCGAATTGTTTCGCGATGCGGCGGATGTCGTGGTGATCCATCTCCTTAGTGAAGCCGCGATGCGAAGGCTCGCGATAGCGCGAAGGGGAGACGGTCGGCAGCCAGTTATCGGCGCGCCAATGGCTGCGTCCACCAAGATGGGTGATCTGGCACATGATTGCGGTGCCGTGCCTGTGCACGCGTTCGGAGAATTCCCGGAAATAGGGGATGATGGTGTCATCGCCCACATAGAGCTGGCCAAAGACCGAGCCCGAATCCGGCGACACATTGGATGAGCCGCCGAACATGGTAAGTCCGATGCCGCCCTTGGCCTTTTCCTCGTGATAAAGCTGATAGCGCTCCTTGGGCTTGCCCTCCTCGCCATAGCTGATGGCATGGCTGGTGCTCATGACCCGGTTCTTGAGGGTCACATGTTTGATGGTCAGCGGTTGGAGGAGCGGATCTTCAGAGGACATGGGGTTTAGCCTCATGATGGGAGAGTCTCGCGGACGGCCTATCGGTTCTGGGCCTCATGGGGTTTCGAAGACCATGGCTTAGGGCGCCAGTTCCGTCTCGGCGAGACGCTGACGAAGGTGACTTGCAACAAAGAGATCGAGCTGGCCGGCGCCGCCGTTCTTGAACAGGGTTATGTCTTCGGCGCTAAGCTGTGGGGGCTGAGGCGCCTGGCACAGATCGAAGAGATTGCCCAGCACGGCTTCGCGATTGATCACGCCATTGCGCAAGGGCTCAATGAATTCGCCGGAGCGATCGAGGCAGCCGAAATCATCGACATAGATGCGGGCGCGGCGCAGGACCTCGTCATCAGCTTCCCGCATTTCCGGCGTGAAGGAGCCGATGAGATTGACATGGGTGCCCGGCTTCAGATGGGCGCCCTTGATCAGAGGACGCGTTGCCATCGTGGCGCCGATGATGATGTCTGCCGCGGCGACCTCCTGATCGAGATCTACGGTGGCTTCGGCGTGAAGGTCCTGCTCCCGCAAGTCTCGGGCAAGGGCGAAGGCGCGCTGGGGTGTCCTGTTCCAGATGCGAATGGTGCTGATCTCCGGACGGACGGCGCGCATCGCATGCACCACATAGGGTGCCAGAGCGCCAGCGCCGACGATCAGCAGTCGGCTTGCATGTCGCGGCGCAAGGAAGCCCGCGCCAAGGGCTGAGTCCGCAGCTG
This sequence comes from Rhodoligotrophos sp. CJ14, assembly GCF_038811545.1. GTDB lineage: Bacteria > Pseudomonadota > Alphaproteobacteria > Rhizobiales > Im1 > Rhodoligotrophos > Rhodoligotrophos ferricapiens. The sequence goes on along the minus strand of NZ_CP133319.1, from coordinate 2,121,056 downwards.
TCTTGCGGAAGATCAGCGCCTCGCCATCGATGACAAGCTGGGGCTTGCCGGTGTTCGGATCAAACAGGATGTAGAGGGCATCGACTGTCGGCACGCCGTAGGAGGCGACATTGCCGGGGAAGGAGGCCACCAGCTTCACACCCAGCGCTTGGCCATGCTGCCAAGTGGGCAGGGCCAGCAGCATGTTCGGCAAGCCTTCGGGCCGCGGCTCCTCCAGCACGGCGCGCGCGGTCTTGGGCGCCGGCCCCTTATGCGCGCGGCGCAAAGCCTCGATCAATCCGGGCCAATCGAGCAGCCTGTGCACGGTTTCGGCATCGACGAAGCGCATACCCATATCCTCAGGCAACGGCCGCCTGGCGGGCGCGGAGGATTGCGGGCGAGAAATGTTCGGCAATGAAGGTGACATAGGCCTCCACCTCCGCGGTGATGCGCGCATCGCTCCACCCTAAGATGTCGGCGACCGCCTCGGCTGCGGCCCGGGCCTCGGCCACACCCATGCCCGGCTGCCAACCGACCATCACGCGGCGGAACAAGAGGTCGATGAGGGTTACGGCATGCTCGTTCGCCGCCGCATGACGCAGCGCCTCGACCGGGATTGCCGCCTGCGGCGCATCACCTTTCGGCGGCAGCTTCGCCCCGTAGGAGAGCGGGCGCGGTTCTCCCGACGGGCGGACCGTATCCGAAACCTGCTCGGCGATCTTCCGTCCGGCATAGCGGTGCATCATGATGGGTGTTCCAGTAAGGGTGAGGGCGTTGGGCATTCCTTCCTCGGCCATATCGTGGATCCTGACCGACTTCACGCCCTCATCCGCCTCGCTATGGGTGCGCGGCCGCACGCCGCACCAGCTATAGACCACATCATCGGTGGTGAGCTTCAGGGTCGGGAAGACGCGATTGGCCTCGTTCAAGATGAAGCTCACCTCTTCCGGCAAGACCCGCACCGTATCCGGATCGCCTTCGAAGATCGTCTCGGTGGGGCCGAAGAAGTGATAGTCGCCCCAGGGCATGCAGTAGAAGGGCTGATCTATACTGCTGATCGTCTCCATGCCGAGCCCGCGGCAGTCATCCGGCAGCTTCACCAGAACGTTGACGCCCTTAATGCCGACAAGGCGCTGCTTGGGCCGGGGAACGGCCCGCGCCGTCACCCGGTCTGCCCAAGGACCGGCTGTGTTGACCAGCGCATGGGCCTCGATCTGAGTCGTGACGCCCCTGGCAATGCTGTCTTGAAGCGTCAGCCGCCACCGGTTTGACGGCACTCTCTCGATCGCGGTCACCTCGGTGTAGTTGCGTATGGTGGCGCCGCAGCGTTCCGCATCCAGCACCGTGTCCAGGCAGATGCGCTCAGCCCATTTGTATTGATATTCCTGAAACACGCCGACGCTGTCGAGCCGGCTCTGGTCCATGAGGCGGACCAGGCCATATTGTTTCGCCGCTGCTGCAGCCGGCAGGCGATGGTAGTCAAGGGGCGCCTGGGGCGAGCCGAACAGGCTCAATGCCCTGTAGCCCAGGTCCACCTTCCATCCGGGAAAGGCACCATCTCGGAACACCGGAAAGAAGAACGTGTGGCGGGAGAGGCGCTCCGGCATTGTGGTGGCAAGCTGGGTGCGGCATTGCATGGCGAGGCGCGCCATATAGACCCGGTTCTTGAGGTCGCCCCAGCGATAGGCATAGCGCCACAGCTCATAATCCGGTGAGAAATAGGCAAGGCCGCAATAGAGCAAGCGGCTCGACCGGCTGCTGGTGCCGCTGGCAAAATCGCCCTTGTCGACCAGAACCGTCCTATAGCCCTTTGCGGCGAGATGCTGGGCTGCACTCGCGCCGGCCGCGCCGCCGCCGATCACGGCGACATCGAATATCTGGCCTTCGAGAGACGGGAGGGGCTGGCGCATGACGTTCCTTCTCACCGCGGGGGTTACGACATGAGGCTCGCACGGTCTTCACGCGCCACCTGACCTGGAGGCGCGAGCTCGAGCTGCTGACGGGCGGCGACGGCCTCTTCCAGCCAGCCGGGCCGCAGCTCCGGAACCGATGCGATCAAAAGCTTGGTGTAGGGATCGGCGGGCGCGGCCAGCACCGTTGCGGCAGACCCGCTCTCCACCACGCGGCCCTGGCGCAGAACCGTGACCCGATCGGCGATCGAGGCAACCGTCGCCAGATCGTGGCTGATGAAAATGATGGCGAGACCAAGTTCCGAACGGAGACGCTCGATGAGTGCGATGATCGACCGTGCAACGATGGTATCGAGGGCCGAGGTGATCTCATCACAGATCAGCACCTCCGGGTTGGCGGCCAGTGCCCGTGCCAAGTTCACGCGCTGCTTCTCACCGCCGGAGAGCTCGCTGGGCAGGCGATCGAGATAGGTTGCCGGGAGCTGAACCATGTTCAGGAGCTCGATCATGCGGGCTTCGGCGGCCTGGCGTCTGGTGCCATGAAAAAACTTCAGTGTACGGCCGAGGATCTGCCTGATCTTCTGCTTCGGATTGAGGGCAGTGTCGGCGGTCTGAAAGACCAGCTGCACAAGGCGGCGCTCGTCCAGAGATCGGCTGCGATCCGCGCCGGCCAAGGATTTGCCCTGCAGCATCACGGTGCCAGAGGCGGGTTCATGGAGCCCTGCGATCACGCGCGCCAATGTGGTCTTGCCCGAGCCGGACTCGCCGATAACAGCCACAATCTCACCCCGGCCAACCCTCAGGCTGACATCACGCAAAGTGGTGGCGACCGGCTGTCCATTGTCGAGCCGGCCATATCCGGCCGTGAGGCGGCTCACCTCGAGCAGGGGGCTCGCGGCCGGAAGATGGGTTATCTGCCCCTGCGTGCTGCCCTTGCCCGCCGCTTTCACGGAGAGGTGGCGGCAGGCGGCAATCAGCTCCTTGGTATAGTCCGCCTGCGGCCGGTTCAGGATTTCCTCCGTCGTGCCCGTTTCAACCACATGACCGCTGCGCAGAACGATGATCCGGGTTGCGATCTGGGCGACAACCGCCAGGTCATGACTGACGAACAAGGCGGCGGTGTTGTTGTCGTGAATGGCGCGCTTGAGCAGCCGCATCACCTCGACTTGGGTGGTGACATCGAGGGCGCTGGTGGGCTCGTCGCAGACCAGCAACAGCGGTTCCTCCTGGAGACCCATGGCGATCATGAAGCGCTGGAGCTGACCGCCAGAGACCTCGTGCGGGAACCGCCGGCTGACCCGTTCCGGGTCCGGCAGGCTCAGGGACTGGAACAACGCAAGGGCGCGCTGCTGGGCCGAGCTCGCCCATTGCGTCCGGTGGATGCGCGCTGCCTCAGTCACCTGATTCATCAGCCTGATCCGCGGATTGAAGGCGGCAGCGGCACTCTGGGCGACATAAGCGACCTTGCGCCCACGCAGGCCATTGAGCTGGCGCCGTGGCGCGGCGAGGAGATCGATGCCGGCGAGCGTCACCCGCCCCTCTTGCAGGTGCAGGCCGGGCCGCAAATGTCCAAGCGCGGAAAGGGCAAGGGTCGTCTTGCCGGAGCCAGAGGCGCCGATGAGGGCCAGCACCTCACCGCGCGCCACGGAGAAGGACACGTTCTGCACGATCGGCACGCCGGCATCCGAAACGATACGCAGATTGTCGACGGTGAGAATGGTATCACCCATCGCTATTCCCCCCGGACCGGGGTGCGCTCAAGCGCATCAACCAGCAGGTTCAGGCTGATGGAGACCAGCGCGATGCAGACAGCGGGCGCAACGGCGGCGTAAGGGTTCGAGGAAAGGCCGCTCAAGCCCTCGCGGGCAAGGCCGCCCCAGTCAGCCTGCGGCGGCTGCACGCCGAGACCGAGGAAGCTGAGGCTGCTCATGAACAGGATGGCGAAGCTCATGCGAATGGCGAAATCCGCAGCAAGCGGCCTTACGACATGCGGCAGCATCTCGCCGAACAGGATCCAGCCCAGGCCTTCGCCGCGGGACCGCGCGACAGTGATGTAGTCCATATTGACGAGATCATTGCCGAGGGCACGGGCGATCCGGAACACGCCTGCCGCATAGACGATGGCTGCCAGCCCCACGATGACACCGATCGAGGGGCCGAGGGCTGCCACAACCACCAGACCAATGATGATCTTGGGTAGGGACAGGACCACATCGACCGCGCGGCTGAGCATGCCGTCGATGATCCCGCCCTTGATCGCTGCGAGCAGTCCCAGCGTGTCGCCGATGAGATGGGCAAGAATGGTGGCCGCCAGCGCCATGGCCAGGGTGATGCGGGTGGCCTCGATCAGGCGCGAGAGCACGTCGCGGCCGAGGGAGTCGGAGCCAAGCCACAGGCCAGAGGTGGGCGGCGCAAAGGGCTCGTCGGTGATGAACTCGGTGGGGTCGTGCGGCAAGGGGCCGAGCGACAGGATTGCCACCAAAATGAAGAAGGCCAGGATGGCGACGCTGACCCATAACGTGATCCGCGGCCTGCGGCGCGCTATGGTGAGAACCGTGCTCATTGCGCCTCCGCCGGATTGGAGAGGCCAGTCTGTGCGACAGCTCGGCCGGCCGCCTTGGCACGTGGATCGCAAGCCTGAGCGATGATATCAGCGAGCAAAACCAGCAGCACATAGGTCGCGCAGAAGATCATCGCACAGGCCTGGATCACCGGCATGTCGCGCGACTGCACCGCGTCGATCATCAATTGGGCGAGCCCTGGATAGGCGAATACCGTCTCGACGACGACGATGCCGCTGACGAGATAGGCGACGTTCAGCGCGACCACATTGGCAATCGGCCCAATCGCATTGAGGAGGGCGTGATAGGCAACCACGCGGTGGTGGGGAATGCCTTTGAGGGCCGCCATTTCGATATAGGGTTCATTGAGAATATTGGCGATGATCGCCCGGGTCATGCGCGAGATCTGCGCGGTCACCACGATCACGAGGGTGAGGGTGGGCAGCAGCAGGGCACGAAGCGTGTCGGCGATATCGGCGCCTGGACTGAGATAGGCGACCGCCGGCAGCCATCCGAGATGGACGGCAAAGAGCAGCACACCAAGCGTCGCGATCAGGAATTCCGGTGTTGCCGAAAGCCCGAGTATGACGACCGATGTGGCCCGATCGACCGTGCTGCCGCGCCGCATAGCCATGGCCAGGCCGAGCAGGATGGCGAGCGGCACGGCGATAATCGTGGTCAACCCGGCGAGCATCGCGGTGTTGGCGATGCGTTCGGACAGCATTGACGAGACGCTGTTGCGCGTCACGATGGAGGTGCCCCAATCGCCTTGCACCACGCCCGCCAGCCATTCAAGGTAGCGGACGGGTGCCGGGCGATCGAGGCCCATCTGTACCCGCAGCGCCTGGACATTCTCCTCGGTTGCGAACTGACCCAGCGCCACTTGCGCCACGTCGCCGGGGAGTATCTCGCATCCTGCGAAGATGAGCAGCGACACCACAAACAGCAGCACCAGCGTCGCGCCCAGCCGTCTTAAGATGAGTGCCGCCAAGCTTACCTTCCCTTCACAACGAGTCCTCAGGTGAGGTTCGCCCCCTCACACTTCTTCGAGCCATATGCGGTCGGCGAAGTTGAACCCACCAAGGCTGCCGATCGGCAATGGCGTAAGCCCCTTGATCCGCTTCGACACACCGTCGATGTAGCTCAGGAAGCAGGGCAGAATGATCGCGCCTGAATTGTGAATGATCGACTGGATCTCGTGGTAGTATTCGACCCGCTTCTGCATATCGAGCGTGGCCCGGGATTCATCGATCAGCTTTTCCAGCTTGTCGTTGTTGTAGTGCGAGAAGTTCCATGGCGCACCTTTACGCCAGGCAAGATTGAGCAGCATATTGTAGGTGGGGCGCGGATGGAAATTGGTGGCGGCATAGGGCCGCTTGCCTGCGACCGCGGTCCAGTAGCTCTCGGCCGGTTCCCGCTTGATGTCGAGATTGAGCCCCGCGCGCGTTGCCTCTCTCAGCAAGAGCTGGCCGATATCAATGCTGTAGAGCACACCATCGCCCACGCAGACCTGAACCCGCGCATTGCCGATGCCGGATTTGCCCAAGTGATATTTGGCCTTGTCCAGGTCGAGCTCGCGCTGAGGCAGGTTGGCGTTGTAGTAGGGGCTCTTGGGACCAATCGGATGATCGTTGGCGATCATGCCATAGCCGCGCAGCACGGTATCGAGAAGCCGCTTACGATCGATCATATAGGCCATGGCCAGGGTGAGATCGAGATTGTTCGACGGCGCTCGATCAACGGCAGCCTGGATGGCCGTATAACGCGTGCTCGGGGTCACGAAGACATCGGCCGTGCCCGATTTCGCCACCTCCTCGATGCCATTGCCGCGCAATTCGAGGATCATGTCCACATCGCCGGAGAGTAGCGCGTTGGCACGGGCGGATGCATCCGGGATGGGAAACATCTCGAACTCGTCGATATAGGGGCGGCCTTCCTTCCAGAAGTTAGGGTTGCGCGTCAGCACCGTCCGGATGCCCGGCTGGAACTCCTTCATAATGAAGGCGCCAGTGCCGATCGGCTTGCTGAAATCATAGGTCCCATTCTTGACGAGAGCGAATTGGAAGAGGCCGATCAGGATCGGCAAGTCGACGTCCGGAGATGCCAGCTCCACAGTGAAGCCGTCATCACCATCAGCCTTCACAGCCGTGATGTTGCCCACGAGCTGCTTTGCGCTGGAGGCGACCTTCTCCTCCTTGTGGCGCATGATGGAAAAGATGATGTCGTCGATGGTGAGCGGCGCGCCATCGCTGAAGGTGATGCCCTTGCGGATCTTAAATGCCCAGCGGGTCGCCTCCTTGTTCGGCTCCCAAGAAATCGCGACTTCCGGCCGGGCATTGCCGCCCTCGTCCATGCTCGTGAGATAGCTATAGACGCTGGTGCCCCTGATATAATCGTTGCCCTTGTCGTAGCGCGCTGAATCGAAGGTATCGCCGGTACTCTGTTGGTAGAGCGCGAGCCGGACGAGGCCACCGCGCTTGGGCTGTTGCGCCCTTGCTTCCGACACCAATGGCAGCCCGCTGGCGGCGACGAGACCGCCCGCCAACATGCCCGTGTTGAACAGGCGGCGGCTGATCCCGTCGCGGACTGTACGCTCACCCTGGCCAGGTTTTTTGTATTGATCAGACGACATCGCCCACCCCTTAGTTATCGATTGGCAGCGTGCCCGGTTTGAGCGGTTTGCTGCCATCGGCGCGACAATCGATTTATCAAGAGCGGAAGGAATATGCGTTGCAGACGCTATTGTTTATTTATTGACGGGCTATCTATATAAATCATCTTCCGCTGTTCTATCGGATATGAAATCTTACATTTACGGTGCTGATCTTCGAAAATCATTCTAAGGTTTGATCATTCCGAAAACAGAGGGATGTGGTTACTCCGAGATTGGACATTGCTCATGCCCAAATTGGACATGGGGATGAGGCAGTTTGTGCGACCTGATCCGTGGCCAATCGCGGACGCTCATCATCGAAGGGCAGATGCGCGAATTCTCGATCCTCGGCAGCTATCGAACGGATCAGGGGCTCTGCCGTAGCTTTGCCATCGCCGGTGCGGAGCAATCGGCCGGCGTTCGACAGGCGCAACCGAAGTCTCGCGGGCGGAGGCTTCTCAGAGAACAGGCGATGGCGAGACCCGCCGAGGAGCACTCCACGGCAGGATTACAGGGTTATAGAGCAGCCGGAAGACCGGCGTCGGGCTTGGGAGCGGGACGGTCAGAGCAGATCCGCGGGCACTTTCCCACCACTCTGCTGGAGCTTTTGAATGACCTGCTTGTGCAGCCACATGTTCATGGCAGCGGAGTCGTTCATATCGCCGGTATAGCCGAGCTCCTGCGCAAGCTCCTTGCGGTGGGCCAAGCTGCTGTCGAGGTCGAGCGCCTTCATGAGGTCCACGATCGATGTGCGCCATTGAAGGGATTGCCCCTTCTTCTTGACGGCGGCATCCAGAACTGCGGCAACGTCCACGGGTCCACCGGCAGGTGCAGCGCTGGCTGCGGTGGAGGCGGCCTGAGGCGCGGCTGCTGGCGTGGCGGTGGATGCGGCGGCCGGCTTGGCGGCTGGTGCGGGTTGAGCATCGGCGACCAGGGTGGCGCCAGGCCTTGCGGATGACGCCTGATGACCGCCCCAGATTGCGTTCTTAATCGTGTCAAAGATGCCCATCGCTTTTGCTCCTCTCGGTGGAAACCAGGATGCACTCAATTGCACCTGACGTGTTTATGGCGACGGCGTGAGTATGGAGGCGCTGGCCATTCGCAGCAACCGATAGGATGCAGGCGTGCCGGTCATAAGGGAGACAGCTCGGCGGGACAAGGCCGGGGCTTCGGGTTTACGCTGCTAAGTGGCACGCCACAAAATGGCCGGGCTGTAATTCGCGCAACGCCGGGGCCTCGATGCGGCAATGGTCCACCGCACGGGGGCAACGTGTGTGGAAGTGGCATCCGGAAGGGCGCCGGATCGGGCTTGGAACATCGCCGCCGATCGGTCTCGGGCGGCGCCGCTTCCTCGGCTGGGGGACCGGAACGGCGGCAAGCAGGGCTTCGGTATAGGGATGGAGAGGCGCGCTCATCAGGGTGGGCGTGTCCGCCATTTCGACGATACGTCCGAGATACATGACGGCGATGCGGTGGCTGATCTGCTCGACCACCGCGAGATCGTGCGCGATGAAAATGTAGGAGAGCTTGTATTCGTCCTGCAGATCCATCAGCAGGTTGACGACCTGGGCCTGAATCGAGACATCTAGCGCCGAGACCGGCTCATCGCCGATGATCAGGCTGGGATTGACTGCAAGCGCGCGGGCAATGGCGATGCGCTGGCGCTGCCCGCCGGAGAATTGGTGCGGGTAGTCCTTCATCTGATCGGGCCTCAAACCCACGCGCCGGAACAGCTCGGCGACCGCCTCGCTTCTGTGCCCCTTGGCCAGACCATGGGTGGAGAGCGGCTCGGCGACGATCTTGCCGGCCGGCATGCGCGGATCGAGCGAGGAATAGGGGTCCTGAAACACCATCTGCATCTGCCGGCGCAGGGGTCGCAGTTCCGAGTGGCTGAGGCCGGTTATATCCTTGCCGAGCAGGGTGATCTTGCCGGAGGTCGGCTGGACAAGGCGCATGATGGTCTTGCCGGCCGTCGACTTCCCACAGCCGCTTTCGCCCACGAGGCCCAAGGTCTCCCCGCGGCCGACCGAGAAGGAAATCCCATCGACCGCATGCACGAATTCGCGGGGCTTCGAGAGGAGCCCGGCGCCCACGGGAAAGCGCTTCACCAGGTTTTCGACGATGAGGGTAGGGGCGGCTTCAGCCATTGCCGATTCCATCATGGGCCTGCCGCAATCACTGCATCGGAGTTCCAGCAAGCCGCCCATTGCCCTGGCCGCTTCTCGACCATCGGGGGCGGGACTTCACGGCATTGCTGGGTTGCAAACGGGCAGCGCGGCGCGAAGGAACAACCGGCCGGCAGCTGGTTGAGGGCGGGCACGTTGCCTTCGATCTCGACCAGGCGCTTGCGGCCGCCAGAAAGGGTGGATGATCCAAGCCGGGGAACGGAGCCCAGCAGACCTCTGGTGTAGGGGTGATGGGGGCACTCGAAGAGCTGCGCAACGTCGGCCTCCTCGACGGCCTGGCCGGCATACATCACCATGACCCGGTCGGCATTCTCCGCCACCAGTCCGAGATCGTGGGTGATCAGGACGATTGCGGTTTGCAGGCGCTCCTGCAGATCGGTCATCAGGTCCATGATCTGAGCCTGGATGGTGACATCGAGCGCGGTGGTCGGCTCGTCCGCCAGCAGGATCTTCGGATTGCAGGCCAGCGCGATGGCGATCATCACCCGCTGCCGCATGCCGCCGGAAATCTGGAACGGGAATTCGTCCACCCGCTGTTCCGGCTCCGGGATGCGGACCAGGCGCAGCATTTCGACCGCCTTGGCCATTGCGTCCCGCCGGCTGAGCCCTTCATGCAGGGTGATGACCTCGGCGATCTGTCTCCCGATGGTCATCATCGGGTTCAGCGAGGTCATCGGCTCCTGGAAAATCATGGAGATGTCTTTGCCACGAATGGCGCGCATCTCCTCGGGTTCGAGGCTCACCAGATCACGGCCGGCAAAGCGGATATGCCCGTCGGCGATCCTCGCCGCCGGCGGCAGAAGCCTGAGGATCGAAAGCGCGGTCATGCTCTTGCCACAGCCGGATTCGCCGACGACGCCCAAGGTCTCCGCACCATTCACATGGAATGACACGCCGTTCACCACGCCAAGCTCGCCGCTGCGGGTGCGAATCTTGGTCGTAAGGTTCTCCACCTCGAGCACGGCCTGTGCCTGCGCCGGATGGGGTGCCGGCGCGCTGGCAGCACTTTGGTAAAGCTGCGCGCTGCTCATGGCCGGCTCCGCGAGGCGGGATCGAGCATCTGACGCAGACCTTCACCGAGCATGTTGAAGCCGAGCACGGCGAAAAAGATCATCGTGGCCGGGATGAGCGGATACCAGGGGGCGAGCTCGAGATATTGAAAGCCCACCTGCACCATGGAGCCCCAGGTCGACGCCGGCGGCTGAGCGCCAAGGCCGATGAAGCTCAGGCTGGATTCGAGGATGATGGCGAAGCCCACCGCCAGCGATGACTGGACGATGACCGGGTTGATCGCGTTGGGCAGGATATGGCGCAGGATGATCAGCGGTGATGAGACGCCGATCGACTCGGCGGCCTGGATGAATTCGAGATGCTTGAGCGACAGCACCTGTCCGCGGATCAGGCGGGCGAATGTGGGCACCGATACGATGGCGATAGCGATGGTGGCATTCACGAGACCGGTGCCGAGCACCGCGGAAATGGTGAGCGCGAGCACCAGCGGCGGCAGGGCGATCAGGCTGTCGAGGATGCGCATGAAGATCGCATCGGTGATGCCGCCGACATAGCCTGCAATCAGGCCGAGCGGCACGCCCATGGCGACCGACAGCAGAACGGCGCTCAGGCCCACGCTCATCGACAGGCGCGCACCATAGAGGGAGCGGCTGAAGATATCGCGGCCCAGCTCGTCCGTTCCGAAGAGATGGGCGGCGCTTGGTCCCTGGAGCATGGCCATGTAATCCATGGACTCGGGCGTGTACTGGGTGAGCAAAGGCGCGAAAATTGCGCCTGCGGCCAGGACGGCAACGAGAACCAGGCCAGCGATCAGCATGAGATTGCGGGTGAGGGCGCCTCGAACGGCGAGACTTCGCCCGGCCCGGTAAGGCGATGTGTGGCTCACGATGCTGGGGCCGTCGCTCGCCATGGTCCGCTACCTCGGCCGCAACCTGGGGTCGAGCAGGCCATAGGCGATATCTACCGCCATGGTCGCCATGACCACGCAGAAAGTTATAAACAGCACCACTGCCTGCACGACTGGATAGTCGCGGCTGAGAATGGAGTCGACGAGCAGGCGGCCCACGCCGGGAATGGCAAAGACCATCTCCGTCACCACCGCGCCGCTGAACAAGGTGCCAAGCTGCAGGCCCAATATGGTGACGATGGGCACCATGGCATTACGCAAGGCATGGCGGATGATGACGTTCCGCTCCGAGAGGCCCTTGGCCCGGGCGGTACGGATGAAGGGATGGTTCAGGACATCCGCAAAGCTGGAGCGCGCCTGGCGGGTGATCACGGCGATCAGCGCCAGGCTCAGGGTCGCGGCCGGCAAGATGGTGGAGCGTATGCTGCGGCCAATGTCCACGGCCGGGGAGACATAGCCGGAGATGGGCAGCCAGCCGGTCTTGAGGGCGACGCCGTAGATCAAAAGGCCGCCCAGGAGAAAGTAGGGCATTGCCGCACCGATCAGTGCGAGCAAAGTTCCCAGCCAATCAAGCCAGGTGTTCATTCGGGCGGCGCTGAGGGCGCCCAAAGGCACCGCCACGATAACGGCGAAGATCCAGGCGGTGAGGCCAATCTGGGCCGTCGGTAGAATACGCGGCGCCACCACGTCCCAGACCGGTTGCCGGCCGTGGATCGACCGGCCGAGGTCACCGGAGACCGCGTTCTTCACCCAGATCAGATATTGCACCGGCAGAGGCTGGTCGAGCCCGTACTGCTTGCGCAGTGTGGTGATGGTCTCCTCGCTCACCTCAGAATGCTCGCCGATGAGCATGAGCACGGGATCACCCGGAAGGATCCGCATCAAGACGAAGATGATGACCGAGGTCAGCACCAGAACGGGAAGTGTCGCGGCAAATCTCTGGGCGATAAACTTGACCATCTCGTCAGGCCGCTACGCTTTCTGCTCTCCTGCGCAAGGCTTCGGGGAAGACCTGCTCCGCGAAGGCGCGCACCACGGACGCCTGTTTCCCGCCCGGGACCGCATGGGGGCGCAAGGTCACCTGGGTGACGCTCGGATGAAGCGCCTTGGCGAGCTGCTCGCTGACCCGCTTGGGATTGCCGGCGAGCACCATGGATTCCACCACTTCCAGGGGCATGAGGCTCGCGGCCCGGCTGACGTCGTGGCCGCCTTCCATCTTGGCAAGCTCGACGAAGGCTTCGGGCAGAGTGATCCCGAGCTCGTCGAGATAGTCCCAGTGCGGATATTGACTGATCAGCCGCGATGCGACACGCCTGCGCATCACCTCCAGAGCCTTCTCATCGTCGTCATCGATACAGGCCTCCACGCGCAAGCCGATATCCAGACTGTCCGGCGAGCGTTGCGCCTTGGCAAGACCCTCGTTCAGCTTTCCGACGTAGAAATCAAAGGCTTTGGGATTGAGCGTATTGGCGATCAGCACGCCATCGGCGATTTCGCCGGCCAGGCGCGTCATCTGAGGTCCGTGGGTGGCGAAATAGACGGGGATATGATCGCGCACCGGCTTGAAGTTGAACCGGCCACCATCGATCGAGACGACCTTGCCTTGCGAGGTCACCTTCTCGCCACGCTGCAGGGCGTGGATCATGGTGACGGTCTCACGCATGGCCGCGATCGGCAGCACCCGCTCGAGCCCAAGCTCCTTGAAGCCGGCGCCACCGGTGCCGAGGCCGAGCACCGCCCGGCCATTGCTCACCTCATCGAGCGTCGCCATGGCGGCCGCGGTGATGGCGGGATGACGGGAATAGGGGTCGGTGACACCTGTCCCGATCTTCAGGGATTTCGTGTTCAGGGCAACCGCGGTGAGCCCCACATAGCACTCCCGGGCGAAGCGCACATCCGTGTACCACAGGTACTCATAACCGAGCGTTTCGGCCTCGCGGGCGATGTCAACCAGCTCGCTGATGGGGCCTTCAGAAAACAGCAGAACACCGAGTGTGGGCTTCACCTTGATCTCCTGTCCGGCTTTTGTCTTTAGCCTTTGGATTTGTCGGAAAATTCCGGGGCGCCACCGATCACCCAATCTTCGCGGGTGAAGTTGTCGAACATCACGTTCACCGCATCGCGCTTGGAGCCGGCAATATCGACAAGCGCCGTCGTTATCGCCTCCGCGATCTTGCGCTTCTGCTCTGGTGAACGGCCTTCATAGAAACAAACCCGCACGACTGGCATTGATTCAATCCTTTGCTTTGCCTGCTCGGTAAGAGAGTTCATGGCTGTCCCTACCGGCCGGGCAGGCTTCCGGCCGGTGCGGAAACGGGGTGGCGTGATCAGGCCTCGATCCAGAGCTCGGCGAAATTGATGATGCCGTCGGCAGCGTGCTGGAACCCCTTCACCTTTGGGTCCAGGCCCTTGAAGTCGGAGCTGTAATGCCAAGGCACATAGACCGCGTCCTCGTTCATCAGCTCCGAGATCTTCCGGAAGGCGATGCGGCGCTCCTCCTCGGTGCGTCCGGCGCGCTCCGCCTGGATGAGCTTGTCCATCTCAGGGTTCGAATAGGCGTGATATTTCGCGTAAGAGCCCTCGGACCCGAGCAAAATGGCGAGATATTGATCGGGATCAGGCCGATAGCCCCACCATCCCTGCGCATCCATGGGCATCATGCCGTCACGCAGCATGTTGCGATAACCGGCGCTGTCGATCTGCTCGATATTGACCTTCACCCCGATCTCGGCGGCATTGGCCTGGAAGATCTGGGTGGCACGCTGCTTCACCGGGTCGGGCTGAAGGGGAGCGCCGATCAGGATTGGGGTATCGAGACCCGATTCCTCGATCAGCCTCTTCGCCTTATCCACATCCCGCTTAAAGGGTTTGTAATTGGGATCATAGAAGGGGCTGCCCGGCAGAATGCCGTCATAACCGATCTCACCCGTGCCGAAATAGGCGACCTGATGGAGGGCCTGACGATCAATGGCCCATTGGAAGGCCTGGCGGAACGCCTTTGACTTGCCGGGATATTGGTCACGCAAGTTGAAGCCGAAATATTCCCAGCGAAAGCCCGGCTTTTCAGACACCACGAACTCATTGGCCGCGCGCAGGCGCTGAATGTCCTGCAGCGGCAGGGCCTCAGCGATCTGGACGGATCCGGCGCGCAATTCCGAAAGGCGGGTGCTGTCGGTGGGCACTGGCCGGAGGATGACCTGGTCAAGATAGGGCTTACCCTTCTGCCAATAGCCGCCATTCTTCTCGAGAACGGTGCGATTGTCCTTGCTGTATTCCGCGAGCTTGAAGGGACCAGTGCCGCTCGGGTGCAGCCCGTAATCGATCCCGTGCTTCTTGAAGGCAGCGGGAGAGCCGATACAGCCGGTGACATCGGTGAACGGGAAGAGGAATGCGGCAAACGGGTATTTCGTCACCATTTTCACGGTATGGGCATCGACCGCTTCGATTGTATCGAGTGCGGTGATCTCACCGCCACGAATGGAGCCGATGCTCGTATCGCGAATGCGGTCTATGTTGAACTTGACCGCCTCGGCATCGAACGGCGTGCCGTCGTGAAACTTGATGCCCTGGCGCAGCTTCAGGACAAAGGTCTTCTCGTCCGGCTGCTCCCATGATTCCACCAGGCCCGGCGCAAGGCGGCCGTCTTGGATGGTGAACAGGGTGTCGTGAATGGCGCGGGTCGCCGCGCGCCCTTGCAGATTACCGGTGAGGTGGGGGTCAAGGGAGAGCGGGTCAGCGAAGATGGCTGCGGTCAGCGAGCCACCCGGCTTGCCCACGGCAGGCGCAGAGCCTTGCGCATAGAGGTTTTTCGGCAGCAGCAATGCCGCGGTAGACGCGGCTGACAATGATAAGACGCTTCGCCTGCTAAACATCACCCCACCTCCTGCATTAGTATTATTGGGCTTGGTTAGTTCTGGGCCGAGAGACAGTCAGGTCTCAAAAAGCATTTCTGACAGAAGCACGAAGTCTGCTCCCTCAGAATCTCGCGGCTGTTCTCCCCTTTTGCTCGATGATATGGCCGCGATCTCGGGGCAACAACAAAAGATAATCAGGGGCCTTTGCCTAAGGCGAGCTTATGCCAAAGGCCCCGATCGGGTACACAGGGGCTCAGGCTCGAGTTCTCAAGCCTTTGGCCGTAACGGAATCTCCGTGATCTGAAAATTCACGTGATGAACCTCGCCCTGAAACAGGCCCTTGAAGCTGTCGACATCTTCAGCCGAGATCCGCCGACACTCCTTGCGCTCCTCCGAGGCCATGCACAGGTCCATATCGGCCTGGTTGTCGAAATAGAGCTCGAAGGTGTGGAAATATTTCGGCTGCTCGGTCAGGAAGGGCGTGCCATCGCTCTTCAAGAGCTTCAGGTCTTTAAGCCTCGGCCAATCGGCAACCATGGGCAGGTGGACGTCTCGCACATAGGTCTCGAAGCGTTCGCGCTGTTCCGGAACCGTGCCCATGTAGAGGGCGCAGCGGGCGAAGGTCCCGGTCAGATCCTGCTTGGGCTCAGGGTCACGGTCCTTGCAGGGGAAGGAGGTGATGTCGAACACCATGTGCAATACATCGCCCTTGAAAAGCTCGCGGAAGCGCGGGCGGTCGGCGATGCTGATGCGCTTGGTTTCCTCACGCTCTTCCGAGGCAAGCGAGCGGGCAAGGGCTTCCTTATCGTCATAGAACAGCTGGAAGCAGTGGTAATATTGCGGTGCCTCGCCGAGATAAGGCTCGTGATTGTTCTTGAGCAGACGCAGGCCGCGCAGCTCCGGCCATTTGGCCACCAAGGGCAGGTGCACCTCCTTGACGTAGGTGTCGAAGGTCTCCCGATTGGCCGGGTCCACGGTGCCCTTGTAATAGGCGGCCAGCACGATCATGACGTCTCAACTCCTCAATCAGAAACGGTGGATGTGGCGGGTACCGACGAGGCGGTGCCGCGCTCGCGGTGGAACTTGCGCGCCGCCGGTATGGCGATCGCCTCGGTGAGCGGGGCGGCAGCGAAGGAGGCGTCTCGCCGTTCCGAAGATACTGGCCCGTAAAGCGTGCTGCGTTGCAGGGGTATGCGGCCAAGCGAGGTGATGAGCCGCTCCATGCGGTCAGGCGCCATCTCCTGGCCATGGGCGGCGCCGGCCGCCTTGGAGATGGTCTCGTTCATCAGTGTGCCGCCGAGATCGTTTGCCCCCGCTTGCAGACAGAGCTTGGCACCTTCCTCGCCCATTTTCACCCAGGAGGTCTGGATGTTCTCAACATGCGGATGAAGGGCCAGCCTGGCGACAGCATGCATCAGGAGCGCCTCGCGCAAGGTTGGGCCGGAGCGCGCGAGGCCTTTCAGATAGATCGGCGTTTCCATGGGTACGAAGGGCAGCGGCACGAATTCTGTGAAGCCGCCGGTGCGCTTCTGCAGGTTCCGGATGCGGATGAGATGACGCGCCCAGTGGCGGGGCTCGTCCACATGACCGAACATGATCGTGGCCGTGGTGCTGAGCCCGACAGCATGGGCGGTCTCAACCACTTCCAGCCATTGGTCAGTGGTGAGCTTGTCCGGGCAGATGATGCGTCGCACTTCATCGTCGAGGATCTCGGCCGCGGTGCCGGGGAGGGTGCCGAGGCCTGCCGCCTTCAGCTCGGAGAGAAAGTCGCGCACGGAGATGCCGAGGGTTGCGGCGCCCTGCCAGATCTCCAGGGGTGAAAAGGCATGGATGTGGATGTCGGGTGTCGCGGCCTTCAGGGCATGCACAATGCCGAGATAGGTCGCGCCGGTATAGTCGGGGTGAATGCCGCCCTGGAGGCACACTTCAGTGGCGCCGCGATCCCAGGCCTCACGGCTGCGCCGGCAGATCTCGGCATGATCGAGATCATAGGGGCGGCCGCGCAGGTTCTCGCTGAGCTTGCCCTTGGAAAAGGCGCAGAACTGGCAGCGATAGTAGCAGACATTGGTGTAGTTGATGTTGCGATTGACCACGTAGCGCACGGTATCGCCGGCCTGACTGCGCCGCAGGTCGTCGGCCGCGACATATACCTGCTCTGCATCGGCCCCGCGGGTGGCAAACAGGGCGACGACCTCCGCTTCGGTCAGATCTTGGCCCGCGCTGGCCTTGGCCAGGATATCGCTGAGCGCGTTTCGCGATGAGGTGGTCAGGCGGATGTTGATCGATGGCGTGTGGTGGCGCATCTCGACGGGCGTGCCCGGCGTCCAGGCACAGTCGCGGGCAAAGCCCTCCGCATCCGCCTGGCGCAGGGTGGGGGTTGCCATCACCGGGTCGAGCCAGCGCGTGGCATTGCGCACATAATCGGGATAGATGGCGAGGCGCTCGGTGAGCACCTTGCCGGCAGCGGCGGTTGCCTCGCCAAGCCTGGTGATTTCCGGCCATGGCGCTTCGGGGTTCACATGGTCCGGCGTGACCGGTGATACACCACCCCAGTCATTGATGCCGGCGGCGATCTGCTGCTCGAGCGCGCCGGCGCTGAGATTGGGCGGGGCCTGGATGTTCATCGCCGGGCCGAACAGGATGCGCGCAACGGCGATGGTCCACAAATGGTCTGCGAAAGAGGGCTCGGGCGCTGCGGCCATGCGCGTGCCGGGCTTGGCGCGGAAATTCTGGATGATGATTTCCTGCAAGTGTCCGTAGCGCTCGTGCAGCTCGCGCAATGCAAGAAGTGCCTCGATCCGCTCCCGCCTCGTCTCGCCGATGCCAATCAGAATGCCCGAGGTGAAGGGTACTTGCGCCTTGCCGGCCGCTTCTATGGTGGCCAGCCGGATTGCAGGGTGCTTGTCGGGCGAGCCGAAATGAGGTCCGCCGCGCTCGCTCAGTCTCTGCGCGCTCGTTTCGAGCATAATGCCTTGGGATACGGACACTTTCCGCAGGCTGGCAATCTCCGCTGGTGAGAGCACGCCGGGATTGAGATGCGGCAGAAGGCCGGTCTCCTTGGCAACTAGGCGCGCCATTTCCGCGAGATAGGAGAGGGTGGTCTCGTGGCCCAGGGCGTTGAGCGCCTCGCGCGCAACCCGGTAGCGCAGCTCCGGCTTGTCGCCGAGGGTGAACAGGGCCTCGTGGCAGCCGGCGCGTGCCCCGGCCCGGGCAATGGCCAGGACGGCCTCGGGCAGCAAATAGGGCGCGTCGATCCGGCGCGGTGCCTTGGCAAAAGTGCAATAATGGCAGGTATCACGGCACAGCTGGGTCAGCGGAATGAAGACTTTGCGGGAATAGCTGACGCGATCCCGGTGGCCTTCATCGCGCAGGCAGGCCGCGCGTCTCATCAGGCTCTCGACATCCGCGATATCCGCAAGGCTGAGGGCGTCCTCGGCGGCAGGCAGATCGCCGGCCGCGAGGATGCGATCAAGCCGGGCGAGTTCGCTCATCAGACGGCGCTCCGCGTCGTAAGGTCTTGATATTGACCGGCCATGGCTGCGCGGACAACCCCGTGCGTGGCGGTATCGCCCCCGCGCGCCATAAATCGGTCGAGATCGACGGGATGGTCTATATCAAGGGCCAATCCGGGGCTGATCATGATGCGCGGATCGATGCCACGTTCCCGCGCCCGCCGGCAATGTTCGGCGAAGCTATTGTCGCCAAAGGCCAGCGGCACAGCATTCGGCGGCATGGACAGAATTGCGTTGCTGCCATTGCCGTCATGGGCCGGCACGATCGTAAAGGAGGGCGAAGGCGGCCGCGCCGCTACTATCTCGCCAATCTCGTCAGGTGTGACCAGGGGCACATCAGCCGGCAGCACCAGCATGCCTTCGGCCCCTTCCGCGGCGAGAATGCTGGCCGCTGCCATCACAGCCCGGGTATGGCCGCGATCTGCTTCGGTCTCGAGGAGATGGGCGCCGCGGCGCCGAGCCAGGGCCGCAGCCTCAGCATCTCGCGTGACAATGATGATGCCGGCGAGGGTCTTCACCGCCGCCAAGGCGGCCAGGACGTCGTCGGCCATGGCCAGCACAAGGCGCCGTCTGAATTCTGCGCTATAGCGGCCGGACAGGCGCTGCTTGGCCTGGCCCAATGCCTTGATCGGCACCACGGCCCAGATGCCGTTGCGTTGGGACCGCCTGAATATGGCCCGGTCCGCGTTCATGGGCTTACCCAAAGGCCTTGCGGAGACGCGGCACGACCTGCTCGGAAAAGAGTTTCAGAAAGCGCATCTGGTCGGGGCCCGGCGCGTGGAATACGAGATGCCGGAAGCCGAGCTCTATGTAAGGCTTGATACGCTCGACCTGCTCGTCGGGATCGCTGGACACGATCCAGCGCTTGGCGGCCCGCTCCGCGGGGAGCGCATCGGCAAGCTTTTCCATCTCCAGGGGATCTTCTACCGACATCTTCTCTTCCGGAGAA
This sequence comes from Rhodoligotrophos sp. CJ14, assembly GCF_038811545.1. Lineage (GTDB taxonomy): Bacteria > Pseudomonadota > Alphaproteobacteria > Rhizobiales > Im1 > Rhodoligotrophos > Rhodoligotrophos ferricapiens. Next base: position 2,101,534 of record NZ_CP133319.1, on the reverse strand, counting down.
AGCGCCAGCGCCGCCCAATGACGGGTATCTTCCAGCGCCCGCTTGGCATCCGTATCGAAGGAGACCTTCATCTCGATCATGCGGTCAACCGATTCGGACGGCCGTCCCGCAGCTTCGATGCCGCTCGCGAGATTGGGCAGCAAGGTTTCGCGATAGAGATCCCAGCCCTTGCCGCTGGTGCAGATGAAGCCATCGGCGGTGCGGCCCGCATATTTGGTGATCATCGGCCCGGCGCCGGCGATATAGATGGGCAGGGGCTCGCTGGGGCGGTCATAGATGGTGGCGTTCTCGGTCTTGTAGTATTCGCCGGAGAAGGAGACGCGTTCCTCCGTCCAGAGTTTGCGGATCAGGGTCAATGCTTCCCGCAAGCGCGCAAAGCGCTCCTTGGGCTCAGGCCAGGCCATGCCGGTGGCCGGCACTTCGTTCAGCGATTCGCCCGTTCCCACACCGAGGATCACCCGGCCTGGAAACATCTGGCCGAGGGTGCCGAAGGTCTGCGCGACGATGGAGGGGTGATAGCGGAAGGTGGGCGTGAGCACGCTGGTGCCCATGATGATACGCTGGGTGCGGCCGCCGAGGGCGCCAAGCCAGGCGAGGGCGGAAGGGGCATGGCCATCGGTGTGCCGCCACGGCTGGAAATGATCGCTGATGAAGACAGAATCGAAGCCGAGGGATTCCGCGTATTCCGAAAACCTGAGCAGATCACTCGGGCTGAACTGTTCAGCGGATGCTTTGTAGCCGATCTTTAGCAAAGCAAGTCTCTCCATGCATCCGCAAGACCAGACAATATCGATAAAGAACTCACCGATACATCAGTCTTCGTCATGATTTGTGATGTGTTTGCAGACTTTACCACCCAGCCGTTCGCTCTCAACGAAAGATTTTTATGGGGGCTTGGCCAAGCTCCGGTTTCATCAAGCTCAGGCATGCCTCCCTCAGGTGAGTTGACAGACCGCCCGCCGGGGAACAAATCTTCAGGCCTATGACTTTGTACGCCCCATCGAGACGAGCTGTCGAGCGCCGCGGGAGACCGGACGAGACCCCCTCAAGCCCATGGCCAGCAGGGGCGCGGCAATGGTGAATTATCTCAAGCATCTGCCCCGGCTGACACGACTGCGCATGTTTGAGGCGGCGGCACGGCTGCAGAGCTTCACACTGGCATCGCAGGAGCTCAATGTCACACAGGCGGCAGTGAGCCAGCAGGTGCGCATGCTTGAGCAGGAGCTCGGGGTCACACTGTTCGTGCGATTGCACCGCGGGCTTGATCTCACCGAACAGGGCCAGGAACTGTTTCGCACGGTCAGCACGGCGCTTAGCCAGATCGCGACGGTTGCGGAGAATATGCGCGCCGCCAGCCGCCCGCCGGTCATTCGGGTTGGGGTTACCTTCGCGGTGGCAACCTTCTGGCTGATTCCACGGCTACCAGCCTTTCGCGCGGCCCATCCCGACCTCGAGGTTCATCTCATCGCCACGGATCGCGGCTTCGACAGTGTCGCCGATCAGGTGGATATCGGCGTTGCCTTCGGCGATGGCGCCTGGGCGGGATTCACGCCCACTTTGCTCAAGGAAAGCACGGTCTTCCCGGTCTGTGCGCCCGCTTACATCGAAGCGCATCCAGAACTGAAGGATCTGGACTCACTGCTGCATCAGGTTTTGCTCAGCATGGAGGACGACCGGCCGGGCCGGCTCGACTGGGGCGAATGGTTCGCCCGGCTGGGCATCGATGGGTCGCGCGCCTCACGCATGCTCAAGTTCAACAGCCATCCCCTCGTCATTCAGGCGGCCTGCGAAGGGCAGGGCGTCGCTCTGGGCTGGACGCTTCTGACAGACGATCTCATCGCATCCGGCCGGCTGGTGAAAGCCCTGGATGAATGCGTGAAGATCCCGAAGTCGTTCTTCTTCGTGGAGCGGCAGGACAAGGCCACGGCGCATACGCGCCTGTTCAAGGAGTGGCTCCTTCAGAAGTTCTAGCGTATTGCTGCGTTCAAGACGGCCTCGGCCAGGGAGCGCTTGTCGGACAGGCCCTTCATCAGGGTCTGGGCGAGAACGGGCGCAATATCGCTTGCTCTGATGGCATCGGCCAGGGCAGCATCCTGCTGATCAAGCACGAAGATATCAATCAGCCCGGCATAGTGGCGCGCAACCGCCACCGCATCCACGTGCAGGCCCAGCTCAGCCATCATCTTGGCCGTCGGACCTTTTACCGCTTGGCCGCCGATGATGGGAGTGACCGCAATGACGGGTGCCGGTGCATTGCGCAGCGCCTGACGCAAGCCCGGCAGAGCGAGGATCGGATCGATGCTGAGGAACGGGTTCGACGGGCAGATGACAATCGCCTCGAGGGCGGGGTCTTCCAGGGCTGCCAAAAGCGCCGGGTTCGGTCGGGCCGTTTCAGCACCCTGGTAGGTAAGACCGGTGACCGCCGGTCCGCAGCGCTTCTCCACGAAATAGTTCTGCATCGGCAGAACGCCTTCGGCCGTATCGACCATGGTCCGCACGGGATCATCGGACATGGGTAGAAGCGCGAACGGCAGTGCGCAGCGTTGAGCGAGCTCTTGCGTCACAGCGGTCAGCGACGCCCCTTGCGACAGCCGATAGGTGCGCCAGACATGCATGGCAAGATCGCGGTCGCCGAGCTGGAACCAGTCCGGGCCGCCAAGCGTGCGCAGCATGTCCATGAACGACCAGGTCTCGTGAGCCTGTCCCCAGCCTTGTTCAAGATTGCTGCGTCCGGTGCAGGTATAAATGACCGTGTCGATGTCGGGGGAAATGTGCAGGCCGAGATGGATGAAATCGTCGCCTGTATTGGCGATGACCAACAGGTCCTCCGGCCGGCACGCGCGCGCAAGGCCCTCAACGAGCTTGCTGCCGCCCACCCCGCCGGACAGGGCAATGACCTTTGGCATGACTGGCTCCTAGCGAAACAGATCTTGATCTTTCGGGCGAACGAGCGCCGCAGCGGGAATGTCGGCGCCACGCCAAGGGAATTGACCGCGGATGACGGCCACCGGCCGGCCTTCCGCGCCCTGGCCCTGCACGAGGGATGCGGCCGCTGCGAGCTCATCGGCAATGGCTTCCTCACTAACCATCAGCGTGCGGCCGAACAGGTCCGGCCTGCCACGCAAATCAAGGAGCGAGGGCAGGCCACTGGCGCCGATCGCGGTGCCTGTCGTGCCCATCCGCCACGGTCGTCCCAGGCTGTCTGCGATGATCACGGCCACATCCACGCCGAGCCGTTCAGCAAAGCGTGCACGGAGCTCGGCGCAGGCACCATCGGGATCATCCGGCAGGAGCAGCACGGTCTCGTCATCGCCGGTCACGTTCGAACGGTCGATGCCGGCATTGGCCAGTACCGCCCCGCAGCGATGGGCGGCGATGATGAGCCCGCGCGCCGTTTTGACGATCTCGGTCGATTCGCGCAGGATCACCTCAACCAGACGCGGATCCTTATCGCATTCCTCAGCCAATTGTCGGGCGCGGGGCGAGGGTGTCACGGAGGCTAGGTCGACGGTGCGTCCTTGCGCCTTGGACACGATCTTCTGAGCAAGGACAATGACGTCGCCGGATTGAAGCGCATATCCGTTCCTTTCTGCCGCGGCGATAATGATCTCGGCAAGATCATCGCCGCGCCCGACCATGGGAAAGCCTGAAAAGGCGGACACGGAGAAACTATGCATTGAGCCCTCGATTGCAGCCGATGTTTCGCCGAGCTCGGAAGAGATGTCGTCAGCGAATAGACGCGGTCCAATGAACCGGGTCTATAGTCCAAATGCATGATGCTGGGTAGCCGGGCCGTTGGGGCACAGCCAGTGCCGGTGACGGGGACCTGTTGGAGAGGTGCCGCTGAGGACATGACCTGGACAGGGAAAAGCGCGATAGGAGCGGCTTTGGTGGTCGCCGCCCTGCTTCTGGCCGCGTGTTTCGCGTGGATATTGTCGCTGCCCTCCGCGCCGGCTCCGCGCGTCATGCCGATGCTCGGGCAGGACGAGGCTGACGCAATGATCGCAGCCCTGAAGCCGACCAAGCGGCAGCGGCCACTCGTCGCGATCATCGGCATCAATGATGCGACCGAAACCACCGACTATCTCATGCCCTATGGCATTCTCCGGCGCGCCGACATCGCCGATGTGGTGGCACTGGCGACGGAACGGGGCCAGGTGATCCTTTACCCGGCGCTCAAGGTCGAGGCGGAGGCCAGTGTCGCCGAGTTCGACAAGCGTCACCCGGATGGCGCCGATTACGTCATCGTGCCCGCAATGAGCCGTGATGATCACCCCCTGGTCATGCAATGGCTCAAGGATCAGGCGCAGAAGGGTGCCATGATCATCGGCGTGTGCGCCGGAGCCAAGGTGGTTGCCGCCGCCGGGCTTCTCGATGGCAAGCGGGCGACAACCCACTGGTATTATCTGGAAGAGCTGCTCGAGAAACATCCCACCATTCGATATGTCGCCGATCGGCGCTTCGTGGTGGATGGGCGCATTGCCACGACGACCGGGATCACCGCGTCGATGCCCATGATGCTCACGCTGATCGAGGCGATCGCCGGTGCGGACAAGGCGCGGCAGGTCGGTCAAGAGCTTGGGCTTGCGGAATGGGATGCGCGCCATGACAGCCGCGCATTCACTTTCACCCGTGCCTTCGCCTTGACGGCGATCACCAATCTGGTGGCATTCTGGTCGCATGAGCAGCTTGGCCTTCCGCTCGTGCCCGGCATCGACGAGGTATCCCTGGCGCTTGCCGCGGATGCGTGGTCGCGCACCTATCGTTCACAGGCGGCGACGTTCGCCGGCAACGAGGGGGCCGTTACGTCCCGCAACGGCCTTCGCATTCTTCCTGATCAGGTCGCCATGCGCTGGCCTCAACGGGAGCGCGCGCCGGACATGGAAGACCAGCCGCCTGCAGAGGTGTTGCGGCGCACGCTCGAGACGATCGAGGCTCGATACGGATCGCGGACCGCCGATTTCGTCGCCATGCAGCTTGAATATCCAAGGGGTGCGCAGCAGTGAGGGTGCAGCCTTTTCTTTCGCGCCCTCAGCCGATAAGACGCTAAGACTGCCGGGAGGCTGATCGCGTTTCTTCACGCGAACCGGCGTCCACTTCGCTTGAAATGCTGGAAACGGAGGGAAGCTCGTGAGCGCAGAGGCCATGCATCGTTACAAGCTTGTCGAATTCGGTCGGCCGGTGGAGGCCGTGGACGAGCCGTTGCCTGAGCTTTCCGGAACGGAGGTACTGCTGCGGATCTCGGCCTGCGGCGTTTGCCATAGCGATCTCCATCTGATCGATGGTCACTTCGATCTCGGGCAGGGTCAGAAGCTCGATATGTCCCGGGCGATGAAGCTGCCGCATGTGCTGGGGCACGAGATCGTCGGCACCGTGCTGGCGGCGGGGCCGGATGCCGGGGCCGTTCCCATGGGTGAGCGGCGGCTCATCTATCCCTGGATCGGCTGCGGTCAATGTGCCACCTGCCAGGCCGGTGACGAGCAGCTGTGCCTCAAGCCACGGGCGCTCGGCGTCAATGTGGACGGGGGGTTCGGGACGCATGTGGTGGTGCCGCATTCGCGCTATCTCATCGACATCGAGGGGCTGGATGAGACGCTTGCCTGCACCTATGCCTGTTCGGGGCTCACGGCCTATGGCGCGCTGAAGAAAATCGGCCGGCTGGGTGAGGGCGATAAGGCGCTCGTCATCGGTGCCGGCGGGGTGGGGCTTGCGGCCGTGCATCTGGCCAGTGCAGTCCTGGGTGTTCAGCCCTATGTGGCGGATCTCGATCCGGCCAAGCGGGAAGCGGCGCTGAAGGGCGGGGCCTTAGCCGCGGTCGATCCAGCCGACCCGGATCTTAGAAAATCGCTGCTCAAAGAGACGGGCGGCTTTGCCGCGGTGATCGATTTCGTGGGCGCAAGCTCGACGGCGGAGCTCGGGGTCGGGCTGCTGCGCAAGGGCGGTCATTTCGTCAGCGTGGGCCTGTTCGGCGGCGCCATCACGCTGCCATTGCCGACGCTCGCCATGCGAGGGATCTCGCTCACGGGCTCGTATGTGGGATCACTGCAGGACCTGAAGGAGCTGGTGGAGCTCATTCGTAGAAACGGAACCTATCCGCTCCCCGTGACACCGCGCCCGCTCGATGACGTGCAGACCTCTCTCGATGCGCTGCGCGGCGGCAAGGTTGTGGGGCGGATCGTGCTGGAGCCCGCAGCCCGCTGATCCGCCCTCGCCGTCATTGTGGACGGCGTCAGCCGTTGGTCGCCATCAGCTTGTCCAGCGTGATCGGCAGCTCGCGAATGCGCTTGCCGGTCGCGTGGAAGACTGCATTGGCAATGGCCGGAGCGACGCCCACAATGCCGAGCTCGCCCACGCCCTTGCCACCCAGTGCGGAGGCGTGCAGGTCGGGAATGCCCACCGAGATCACCTCGATATCGGGAATATCGGCATTGGTCGGGATGAGGTAGTCGGCGAGGTTGTTGTTGATGACACGCCCGTAGCGATGATCGATCAGGCCTTCTTCCAACAGCGCCTGTCCAATACCCATGATAATACCGCCCTTCCACTGGCTTTCGGCCAGCTTCGGGCTATAGAGGCGGCCGGAATCGAGGGCGGAGACCACGCGGGAGACGCGGACGGTGCCGAAATCCTCGTCCACCCGCACCTCGATGAAATGGGCGCACCAGCTGTGCATGGAATAGTCGCCGTCGGTCGGGGCCAATCCGGTCGCGATGGTGGTGTAGTTCTTGTAGCTGTCGGCAGGGTCGACGCGGTTCTCCGCGAAAGTATCGCGCCGGGCTTCAAGCTTCTCCTGGCCAATGGCGGCGAGGAATTCCGCTATCGAGAGATCCGGACCATCGCCCCGGGGTGAAGCGAGGCGCCCATTGGCAACCACAAGCGTGTTCGCCTGCACCGACTGGAACGGCGAGGCTGGGTGGTTGAGCGCAAGCCCGATGAGCTCCTCGCGCACGGCGAGGGCCGCCTTGTGAACGGCCGCCGTCATCACATTGGCCATGCGTGAGCCACCGGTGACACCGGCCCTTGGCAGTGCGGAGTCGCCAAGGCGGACCGCGACCTTCTCCATCGGTAGGCCAAAGACCTCGGCGGCTGCCTGCGCGATCACCGTATAGGCGCCCTGGCCCATATCGATGGTGCTGCTCAAAACCTCCGCGGTGCCATCGGACAGCAGGCGGACGAGGGCTTCGCCGGCCGAGCGGCGGACGGGATAGCTGCCGGCCGCAACGCCCCAGCCGATGAGCTGACTGCCCTCGCGCATGGAGCGTGGTTGCGGGCTGCGCTTCGACCAGCCGAATGCCGCAGCGCCGGCGGCGAAGGCTTCGCGCAAGCGGCGGGTGGACCACGGTTTGCGCGCCTGCGGGTCCTCTTCCGCATAGTTCAGCAGACGGATTTCGAGGGGGTCGATGCCCAGCTCGTAGGCGAGCTCGTCAATCGCACTCTCAATCGCAAAGGCGCTCGGGTTTTCGCCGGGGGCGCGTTTGGCTCCCGGCATTACCGTGTTCACGCGCGCGACGTTCTGACGAGATGAGAAGTTGGGGGTGGCGTACATGATCGCGGCCGCTGCCGCCAGCGGCTCGACCCAGGTCTCGGCGATCGATGTCTCGTTGGCGCCGCGCTGGACGATGGACACGAGCTTGCCTTCGCTCGTCGCACCAAGAGCGATGGTTTGACGGGTGGCCGCCCGTCCGCCAATGGCGCTGAAAGTCTGTGGCCTGGTGACGGCCAGCTTCACCGGCCGGCCCAGCATCTTGGCGGCGATGGTGCAGACCGCGCCGTGGGGATAGGCAAAGGCCTTCGAGCCGAAGCCGCCACCAATATAGGGCGAGATGATGCGGACATTCTCGAACGGGATGCCAAACCATTCCGCATAGGTGCGTGCCATGCCGTCGAGCCACTGGCTCGGCTCCCAGATGGTGAGCTGATCGCCCTGCCATTCGGCAATGAGCCCATGCGGTTCGATGGGCGTCTGGTATTCGCGTGGGGTTCGATACTCGCGTTCGATGCGGATCGGGGCCGTGGCAAGGGCAGACGCGGCATCTCCCCACTCGGAGGTCATTGCCTCCATGGGATCACCGGAGCCTGCATTGGGATCATCGAGGGCGGAGATCGGCGGGGCGGCCTCATAGTCCACTTTCAGCAGGCGCGCCGCCTCAGTCGCCTGCTCGAAGGTCTCGGCCACCACTGCTGCAATGAACTGGCCGGAATAGCTGATCTCACTGACGAGCGGCGTGTACTGGGGCACCGCTGGGGGATTGCCCAGCCAGTCCGAGGCGCCATTCAGGCGCAAGGTGTTGTCGGGTGTAACCACCAGCAGAACACCGGGCGCTGCTTCCGCGGCGCTCTTGTCGATGGCGCGCACCCGCCCGCTGGCGATGGTGCTCTCGACAAGCACCGCGTGGGCCATGTTCTGGGGGCGGTGCTCAAGGGCGTAGGTGGCGGCGCCGCGGATCTTGGCGGGACCATCGAAGCGCGTAAGGCGGGCGCCGAGCGCGCTTGCCGCGCTGTCCGAGGCATCGCCATATTGGCGGGCAGGTTCGCTGGGGCTCATGCCTGTTCTCCGAGAGAGAGTATGGCGCGCGCGACGACGCGCGGCGCCAGTTCGATCTTGTATCGATTGTCGCCGTGATCTACGGCACCTTCGACCGCGAGCCGGCTCGCTTGGCGCACCGTGTCCGGCTCGAGCACCGTTCCGCGCAACGCAGTCTCAACGGCTCGCGCACGCCATGGCTTGGTCGCTACGCCGCCGAGCGCTACGCGGATGTCACGGATCGTCTTGCCGTCCGGCTCCAGTTCGAGACCGACGGCGGCGCTGGCCGCAGCGAATTCATAGGACTGACGATCGCGGACCTTGAGATAGGTCGAGCGGCGCGCGGCCGGTGAGGCGGGGATGGTGACGGCCGTGATGATCTCTCCGGGTGCCATATCGTGCTCGCAGTCGGGCCGATCGCCCGGCGCCAGGAAAAACGACTCTATGGGAAGCGAGCGCGCGCCGAGCTCGACGACGGCGTCGAAGGCGACGAGGGCTATGGCGAGGTCACCAGGATAGGTGGCGATGCAAGCCGTGCTCGTGCCGAGCACAGCGTGGTTGCGGGTGACGCCGCCAATGGCCGCGCAGCCGCTGCCGGGCGCGCGCTTGTTGCAAGACGGGAAGGTTATGGGATCGCGGAAATAGGCACAGCGGGTTCGCTGCAGAAGGTTGCCGCCGATCGTCGCCATGTTGCGAAGCTGGGCAGAGGCTGCCTGCCAGAGACTCTCAGAAATGGCTGGAAAGTTCTGCTTGATCGCGGGGTGATCAGCCACATGGCTCATTTTCGCCAGGGCGCCGATGGTCGCGCCAGCGTCGCTGACGGTGATGTGGTCGAGGCCCTTGAGGCCGCCGATATCGACGACCCGCTCGGGCTGGGCGACGCCGCATTTGGCCAGATCGACCAGAGTGGTACCACCGGCGAGCAGCATGGCTTCGGGATGAGCGGCAAGATGCTGGGCCTCATCCAGGCTTTCGGCCCCCTGATAGGCAAAGTCTCTCATGACGCGACCTCAGCGGCTTCTCGGACGGCGGCGACGATGTGGGGATAGGCGCCGCAGCGGCACAGATTGCCGGCCATATATTCGCGGATCTCATGATCGGAGCCCGCATGGCCCTCGCGGATGCAAGCGACCGCCGACATGATCTGCCCCGGGGTGCAATAGCCGCATTGGAAGGCATCGTGCTTGAGGAAGGCGGCCTGGACCGGGTGAAGCTCGCCATTCGGTCCGGCAAGGCCTTCAATGGTCGTAACTTCGCGGCCTTGCGCCTGTGCAGCCAGCATGAGGCAGGCGAGCACCCGCTCACCGTCCACATGGACAGTACATGCCCCGCACTGGCCCTGGTCGCAGCCTTTCTTCGTGCCGGTGAGGCCCAGATGCTCACGCAGGGCATCAAGCAGCGTTACGCGCGGCTCAACCTCCAAGGTTTCGCTGCGACCGTTGATGTTGAGCTTGATGGGAATAGGATTGGTCATGGCGCCTGGCTCCGATGCTTGACGCTCAATTGGGAAAAACCGATCTATCGTGAAGGGCACAAGCGAGGCCCGCCTGCCGTTTGGGGATGCCGGTGGCTGTTTGCTTCGAGTTGCAGGCAGGCATGATATGGCCTACTCGCTTGCAGATGAGGATGTCGGAAGAGCCCGCTATAAGCGGAGGCGCCTCCGTTTATAGACGTAGAGGTCTGCGGCATGGGTTTCAAGCCCAAATCGGCACGCAAGGGAAAATTCCTGTCCCAATGCTCCGAGGACATCGAGAATAGGGCCGAACAGACGGCCGAACGCCCCCTGCGCGCGGATGCCCGCCGCAACCGGGAAAAGCTGATCGAGGTGGCGGCCGCCGCCTTTGCCCAGTATGGGGTTGATGCCTCCCTGGAGGAGATCGCACGCCAGGCCGGCGTTGGGATCGGCACACTTTACCGGCATTTTCCCACACGCGAGCACCTGGTCGAGGTGGTCTATCGGCGCGAGGTCGAGTCGGTCTGCGCCGCCGCGGAAGAACTCGCACGCACGCTGCCGCCTGATGCGGCACTCGAGCAATGGATGCAGCGCTTCGTCGATTATATCGCGACGAAGCGGGGGCTGGCCGCAAGCTTGCGTGTTTTGTTGACCACCAACGCGACATTCTTCTCGGAAACATCGGGCAGGGTTACTCACGCGCTGGGCAAACTGGTCGAGAATGCCATCGCAAGCGGATCGATCCGCGGGGATATCGATGCAACCGACGTGCTCCATGCGCTCACCGGCATCTATGCGGCCCCCGACACGCCGGATTGGCGTGAGCGCTCGCGGCGTCTCGTTTCGCTGCTGATGGACGGGCTGCGTTGGAGTGCGGGTTCAAGTCGGCAAAGCGGCGAGCACCCCTAGCCTCTAAGCCGCGGTCATATGAGTGCTGAACTCGGTGCGGAGGTCCTCCTCCCGATCGAGATAACGCGGTGAAAAATGCATGGGGCTGGCGCGGGATACGCCAGCCCGTCGCGCGATCGATCCGGCCTGGGCAGCCGTCAGATGTTTTTTCGCCGCCGCCAGGGCACTGTCCTCCTCCAGGAAGGCGGCTTCAATGAAGAGCTGATCAGACCCTTCGGCGAAGGCTATCAGCTTCTCCACATTGGCTTCGGCATAGGCGAGATCCGTTGCATAGACGATACGCTGGCCGGGTGAGGTCTTCAGAGCGCCTGTCTCGAGTAGTTCGGTGAGCGAGATGCAGCGCTCCGGCTTGGGCCAGAACTCGGCGTCCGTCTCGCCTCGTCGCACCGCTCGCTTGGCCTGGGTCAGCCAAGGGCCGACAGGAAGCCCGAGATCATCCAGCCGCGCCTTGCGTACATTCACCCGGATCTTCTCCTGCAAGGCAAAGGAAAGGGAGGGAATGCCATGGTCGAGCAGCAAGCCTTCCACCCGGAAATCAGGGTCATCGAGCAGGATGCTGCCTTCCGGTCGTGGTGCCTCGACCGGTTGGCGCCTGAAACCGCGACGCGCACTAAACAGGCATGATTGCGCGACGCCGCCCGGCGCCCAGTCGGATGCGATGAGGGAGAAATCGGGCGAGTCCTCATCGAGCAGGTTCCAGGTATAGGCGCGCAGCTTTGCCTCCACCGCGTCGGCGAGGCCCGGTGGGCCGATGAGCTGGATTTTGGTGTCGCGATAGAGGTAAAGCCGGAGGAGGCGGTCGAAGCCGATGAAGTGGTCCATGTGCATATGCGACACGAACACATGGCTGATGCGGAGGATCTCGCGCGGCGAGAGCGGGGTGAGATCGCCAAGATCGAACAGCAGAGCGCGCCGGCCGAAGCGGAAATCCAGATAGAGGGCCGCATCGGAAAATGGCTCGTTCACCAATCGTGGCTGAACCAGCGAAATCGTCACGTGCCTGCCTGCCCGGCCTCTCTGTTCATGTGCGCCTCCGCGAAGCAGCCCGCCGGCCATCTCATCGTGGCGGGTCGAGCACGTCAACGGCAATGGAACCGAGAGGACGTGATCAGGTTCCGGTGTGGCTGTCAGCCGTTCAATGCTTTTTCCTGAAAGGCGCGCGACATCAGCATGCCATGGATCAGGGCAGCGCGAGGTGCGATGGTCGAGACCAGGATATGCTCATGGATCGCGTGGGCACCGGCGCCGTTGCAGCCCAGTCCATCCAGAACGGGCAGGCCTAAGGCTGCGGAGAAATTGCCATCGGAGACACCGCCGCGGGAGGTTTCGGCCATGGGCAGGCCGAGCTCTGCCGCAAGCGCGCATGTGGCTTCGTAAAGGCGCATCACGGCCGGGCTGCGCTCGAAGGGCGGGCGGTTCATTCCGCCTTCGACGGTGAGGCGGATATCCGGGTCGTGAGGCTGGCGCGACAGCATCTGCGCGAGCATGCGTTGAGCGGTCGCCTCATCATCCACCCGCATGTCGATCTCGATGGTTGCTTCGGCCGGAACGACGTTCACGCGCGTGCCGCCCTTGATGGTGCCGACATTGAAGGTTGCTGTGGTCTCGCTGTCGTTCAGCGCCTCAATCTCCAGGATCTGGCGGGCGATCTCGCGAATGGCGCTGCGGCCGTCGCGCAGGTTGCCGCCGGCATGGGATGAACGGCCGTAAGCGGTCATCTTGAAGAAGCCCCAGCCCTTGCGCTTGGTGATCACGGTGCCCGGCGCCTCGAAGGCGGGTTCAGGCACGAGGACGAAGGCTGCGCCGGCGGACAGTTCCTCTATAGTGGCGCGCGAGGTGGGGCTGCCGATTTCCTCATCGCCGTTGAGGAAGACAGTGATCGGGCGCGGTGGGCGAAGCCCTGCCTTGGCGATCTGCCGGAGAGTTTCGGTGATCAGGTATGAGCCGGCCTTCATGTCGAAGATGCCCGGACCGAACAGCTGGTCGCCTTCGCGCCGGACAGGTCGTTCAGCAAGCGTGCCCGCGGCCCAAACCGTATCGATATGGCCCATCAGCAGCGCGGGCTTGCCGCTCACACCATCGGGCGCGTAGGAGAGGATGAGCTGGCCACCGCAGCCATCGCGGCCGGGAATCCGGCGGATCGCGACCGGAAGCCCTTCGAAGGCAGCCTCGATGTGATCAAGAAGCCGATCGATCAGGTCGGGACGCTCGGATGGTGTCTCGAATTCCACCCAATCGATGATCCCCCGTGCGAGCGTTTCCGTGTCGAACGAGGCGGGCCGCGGAAGGTTTTCACCGGCCATGTCGTTCCGCATCTGGTTCTCCTGTTTGCTCATGCCTCAGCCCAGGCCATAGACCTGCTTGGCTCTTTCGGACGAGATCAGCCCATCCTCCAGGTCGGCAGCGACGGCTTCCCGGTCGCGGTTTTTCGGGTTGCCCCAGCCACCACCGCCGGGCAGGCGGATCTCCACGATATCACCGCGCCGCAGAGTAAAGGTGCTGGTGGCCCCGAGGGTGATGACCTCGTCATCGCGCTCGACGTGCAGTGTTGCCGGCTTTCCGTCGAGGCCCAGCTCGCGCCCCAGCGGCGGCAGCTTGAACCGATCGGAATAGAGGCTCAGCACCACCTCATCCTTCTGGATGAGATAGCGGCGGAAGAGACCCATGCCGCCGTTGAACTCGCCGGCACCGGCGGAGTCCTGAATGAGGCCGAAACTTTCGATGAGGATATGCGGGCTTAGTTGCTCGATCGATTCCGTCGGCGTCAGCCGGCATGACGACAACACATGATCGGTTGCATGAATGGCATCATAGTCCTTTGCCGCACCCCAGCCGCCGCCCAGCACGTCGATATGGATGTCAAAGCCGCCTTGCGGCCGGGCATGGGCGAGGAAGAAGCCGGTGGTTGAATTGGCGCCTTGGGCCGGCACCCGGTCGGGCAGGACCTGTCCCAGGGCTGCATGGACCGCATCGAGTGCCCGGCAGCAGGCCGTGGCGCGCGCCCTGACCGGTGCGCCCGGCCGGGGATTGAGTACCGAGCCCTCCGGGATGATGAGGGTGAGAGGGCGGTTGCAACCATCATTGGCCGGCATGTCGGTGTCGGCGAGAATGCTGCGCAAGGCGGTGACCGCCCCGGCAATGCTGCTGGCCAGGGGCGAGTTGAACATGGTGCGCACCTGCGGATCGGTGCCGGTGAAATCAATCACCGCCATATCGCCCCTGATCGTCACGGTGGCGCGCACCTTCACCGGTGGCCCCGCCGGCGTTCTGCCATCGCCATCGAGGAAGGCTTCGCCGCTCCAGGTGCCATCGGGAATTTCGGCGATGGCGGCGCGCATCCGGCGTTCGCTGTAGTTCAGGACCTCGTCCATGGCGCTCACCACCATGTCGGGACCGAAGCGCCGCGCCATCTCGATGACCCGTTCGCACCCGATATGGTTGGCTGCAAATTGTGCATCCATATCGCCAAGGCCGATTTCGGGGGTGCGGATATTGGCGAAGATGAGCCGTTCGATCATGCCGCCGTGCCAGTCACGCTGCACGTCGAGCAATAGCGGCGGGATCACAAGGCCCTCCTGGATCAGCTCGGTGGCCGTGGTGTTCACGCCAGCCGAGCCACCGCCAATGTCGAGGTGATGGGCTGTGCTGCCGCTCCAGCCAAGCAGCATGCCGTCATGAAAGATCGGGCTGAATAGGATGATGTCGTTGAGGTGCTGGCCACCCGAATAAGGATCGTTCATCAGCACGCATTGGCCAGGCTTGACATTCGCGAGGTCAAGCTGTTCGGCCGCAGCGCGGAAGGATGCGCTGAGCGCGGCCGTCTGCATCGGGATCATATCGGCTTGGGCGACCACGCGGCCTTGGGCGTCGAGCAGGGCGGTCGAGCAGTCGCGCGCCTCCCGCACCACGGCGGAGAAAGCCGAGCGGATCAGGTTGGCCGCCATTTCGTCTGCGGCCGCCTGAAGGCCACGGGCCATGATGATCAGGCGTGTCTTGTCCTGGGTCATCGCGTGTCCCTCAGCAACAAGTCTCCGGTCGGCAGGCATTCCAGCTGCCAGCCGGGCGGTATCACAGTGGTAGACGTGGCCTCTTCGATGATGGCGGGGCCATCGAGCCGGGTGCCCGGTTGAAGCATCGCGCGGGCGATGAATTGGGCCGAGACGCGCGCTCCACCGATGGTGGCGTCCAGGATGGCCGGCTTGAGCGCTTCGCCCTCCGGCAGCGGGGTCGTCACATGGCCCTCTGCTTCCCTCACCACACGAATGCGGTAGCCCACGACTTCCACGTCGAGCTTCGGGCGCGCATAGCCATAGCGGCCGCGGTGCTCAGTTTCGAAGAGGGCGCGCAGCTCTGCTGCGGCTGCCGGGGCGCCATCGGTCCATATGGTGAGCTCGAATGCCTGGCCGAGATAGCGCATGTCCATGCCGATGGCGACGCGGTAGCTGCCCGGTTCGAGGCCATTGAGGCTGGCGGCTTCGGCTGCGCGCTGGTTCAGCTGCTCGATGCGGGCGCCATTCAGGGTTTCATCCGCCAGGCGGTGCAGACCGCTCTGGGCGACATCGATCACCGTGTCCGCGATCAGCAGCCCGAAGGCACTGGCCAGGCCCGGAGACCAAGGTACGAGCACCTGGCGCACGCCCAATTCCTCGGCCACCATGGCTGCATGCAGCGGCCCACCGCCGCCATAGGCGACGATGGTGAAGTCGCGCGGGTCAATCCCCCGCCGCGTCGACACAAGCCGGACCGCATCAGCCATGTTGCTGTTGACGAGGCGCAGCACCGCATCAGCCGTCACTTCGACCCCGCCGGGCAAGGATAGCGCGCCGAGTGCCGCGGTTGCCCGCTCGGGCAGAAGCTTCATGCGCCCACCGAGAAAGCGCTCGGGCCGCAGCAGACCGGCGACCACTTGCGCATCGGTCACGGTCGGCCGCTCACCACCGCGGCCGTAGCAGGCCGGGCCTGGATCAGCGCCAGCGCTTTCGGGTCCGACCGTGAGAAAGCCGCCCTTGTCGATGAAGGCGATGCTACCACCCCCGGCACCGATGGTCGCCATGTCCACGGACGGGGTTCGCACCGGCAGGCCATCGACCTTGAGCTCGGGCACGATGCTGGGATTGAGGCCGGGCGCGATGGCGACATCGGTGCTGGTGCCGCCCATGTCGAGCGTGATCACGTCGGTGATGTCGTTGCGCCGGGCGAACCAGATCGCTGCGCGCACCCCCGCGGCGGGACCCGAGAGCAGCATACGCACGGCATTGGCGCCGGCAGAGGAGGCCGGCATGCTGCCGCCGTTCGACTGCATGATCTGCAGGACGCCGCCATAGCCGCCCTCCCGCAGCCCGGCCTCGAGGCGGGCGATATAGCGCTCGACGACCGGTCCGACGAAGGCGTTCACGACCGAGGTCATGCTGCGCTCATACTCCCGGAACTCCGGCGAGACCTCGTGACTGGCGGAGACGGTCACATGGGGCGCTCGGCTGCGGATCATCTCGGCGAGCGCGCGCTCGTGGTCAGGATTGCGATAGGCGTGCAGAAGGCATATGGCGATGCCTTCGATACCCTGGTCAAGGAGCTGCGCGACCTCTTTCCATGCGGCGTCGAGATCGAGCGGGACGAGCACCTGGCCATCGGGGCCGATCCGCTCATGGACTTCCCTGATCATGCTGCGCCGGATGGGCGGCAGAGGCCGGCGATAGCGCATGTCGTAGATGTCGTGATCGCGGTCGGCACGTCCGAGAATGATGACATCGCGAAAGCCGGCGGTGGTCACGAGACCGGTGCGCGCGCCACGGCGGGTGAGGAGCGCGTTGGTCGCGACCGTCGAGCCGTGGGTCACTTGCGAGACCGAGGCGAGCGGCATGCCCGCATCGCTGATCACGCGCAGCACGGCCTCGTGGATCGCCTGGGGAGTGGACGGGGTCTTGCCGGTGTGTAGACGGCCATCGGGGCCAGCCCAGACCAGATCGGTAAAGGTGCCTCCGATCTCGACGCCGATCCGGTTCGCGGCTGGTCTCGCCGAAACCTGGTGTTCCGTCATCTCAATCCATTTCCATAAGCAATATGTCAGACGGCCGGCGCACCTGAGGTTGCGCCTTCAGGGGTGCCGAGATAGGCCGCGATCACGGCAGGGTTGCTCACCACCTCCGGCGGGGTGCCCTCGGCGATCTTGCGGCCGGCATCAATCACCAGAATGCGGTCGCAGATGCTTGTCACCGCCTTCATGTCGTGTTCAACGAGCCAGACGGTGGTGCCGCGATCGCGCACGTTGCGAAGGCAGGTCACCATCTGCTCGGTTTCGGTGGGATTGAGGCCGGCGCAGGGCTCGTCGGCGAGCAAGAGGGCAGGCCGGGTGGCGATTGCGCGGGCAATTTCGAGCTTGCGCAGATTGCCGACGGTGAGCCCTTCGGCGGTGCGATCGGCGAGGTCCTCGATGCCGGCGACGTGGAGAGCTTCGCGGGTGACCGCGTCGACATCGGCTCGATCCGGCTTGCCGAACATAGCCCCGACCGCGACATTCTCGCGGACGGTGAGAGCAGGGAAGGGCTTCGAGATCTGGAAGGCCCGCGCAATGCCGCGCTGGTTCAGCTTGTAGGTGGGGACGTTGGCGATGGATTCGCCGCGGAAGCGGATCTCACCGGCTGTGAGCGTGTAATAGCCGGTGATCAGGTTGAACAGGGTCGACTTGCCGGCGCCATTGGGACCGATGAGGCCATAGATCGCGCCCGCAGGGATATCGAAATCGACCTTCTCGATGGCCGTTAGCCCGCGGAACTTCTTGGTGACGCCGCGTCCGGACAGGATGATCTCCGTCATGGCTGCACCTCAGCCTTGCGCGCGAGGCTCGAGCGGCGAGAGCGGGACAGCGCACCGAGAATACCGCCGGGCATCAGGAGAATAATGGCCACCACGATGAGGCCGGTGATCAGGAGGTGAATGTCGAGGAAGCGCGAGAGGAGCACTTGTGTGATGAACAGCATCACCGCGGTTCCGATGATGGGGCCAAACAGGGTGCCGATGCCGCCGATGAGGCAGAACACGATCATGTTCAGGCTGAAGTCGAGGCGGAAGACGGTATAGGTGGTGAAGTAACCGACGCTGTAGCCGTATACCGCACCCAAAAGGCCCACCAGCACGGCGGAGAGCACAAAGGCGAGGATCTTGTATCGCTCGGTTGCGACGCCGAGCATCATCGCCGTGTCCTCGTCCTCGCGGATCGCCAGCAGCGCGTAGCCGAACCGCGTGTGCTTGATCAGGAGGGTGATGAGGAAGGCGAGCAGCAGAAGCCCGCCGAACATGTAGTAGTAGAAGTCTTCCGGCGCGACGCCGCTCGGCACGGGCGAGGTGAGGAAGACGCCGACGCCCCCCTGAAACCAGGAGATGTTGTTGACGAGCTCGCTCACCACCTGGCTTACGCCCAGCATGACGATCGCGAAATAGATGCCGCGCAGCCGCAGGGTGGGATAGGCGATGACGGCTGCAAACAGGCCGCAGACAAGGCCGGCAACAAGCAGCGGCACGATCATCGAGACGGGGCCGGTGCCGAAGGTCCCCACATTCATGCCGAACAGGGCCGCGCTGAACGCGCCGATGCCGATGAAGGCGGTGTGTCCAAAGCTCCAATAGCCAGCAAAGCCGCCGAGGATATTCCAGGACAACGCCAGGGCTGCGGAAAAGAAGAAGAACTGGACGACGCGGGTATAGAAGGGGCCGAGCCAGAGCGGCAGGAGGGCCAGTACGGCCAGAACAACTATGCCGGTCAGGATTGCCAAGGGCTTCTTCATCTGGATTCCCCGAAGCTATTTCCCAGCAAACCTTGCGGCCGCACCAGAAGCATCAGCACGAGCACGAGGAACATCATGGCCGTGGTGAGGGATGGGCCAACATATTGGGCGGTATAGGCGTTGATCAGGCCAAGCAGGAGACCGCCGACCAGAGCGCCGGCCGGGCTGCCAATGCCGCCAAGCACGACCACGATGAAGGCGTTCAGCGTCCAGGCCACCTCGCTTGCAGCCGAAAAGGGCTGGACGATGCCGATGATGGCGCCCGATGCGCCAGCAAGGGCGGCGCTGAGGCCGAAGGTAAGTCCATGGAGCCGCTGCACGCTCAGGCCCGACAGTTCCGCCGCGAGGGGCTGCTGGGCGGTGGCTCTGACCGCACGGCCAAACTGGGTGCGCGCAAGGACAAGGGCGAGGACGAGAAGCAGGATGAGGCTGGCACCCAAGGCAACCAGGCGAACGAGGTCGATCTGCAGCGGTCCCAGCGCGATGCTCGTGAAGCTGTAGCTCGGGGTGATCGTCTGCACATCCGGTCCGAAGGCCAGCTGCATGAGATTGCGCAGGATCATGGCGACGCCGAATGTGACGACGAGAGATGCGACGAGGGATGCGCGCGAGATCGCCCAGTGAATGATCGTGCGCTGATAGGCATAGCCGATGGCGAAGAGCACGATGCCGATCGGTATGATCGCGATGAAGGGGTCTATGCCCAAGTGCCTGAACAAGAGCAGAGCGCCGTAAGCGCCTGCCACGACGAAGACGCCATGGGTCAGATTGACGATGCCCATGACGCCGAAGATCAAGGAGAAGCCAACGGCTGCCAGGGAGTACAAGCCCCCCAGCACCAGGCCATTCAGGGTCGTTTGCAGGAACAGCATCATCGCGCGCGATCGCTCTATCGGGCGGTTTCTGTGGCCGCCCAGGCCTCGGCGACCTCACGTCCGGTGGCAAACCACACGCCGGGGAAGCGCCTCATGAAGGCGATGTATTCGCGGAGCATGGCCAGACGCGACGGCCGGCCGATCACCTGTGGATGCATGACCACATTGACCAGCCCGCCCCAGCGATAGATCTCGGTGAATTCTTGCTTCCAGATGCTGAGAATGTGCTCATTCGTCATGATCGCGCGCGGCGACTTGATCGCGAAGAGCGCATAGGGCGCGTCATCAAGGCTCCAGTGCCAGGGCAATTCTATGGGGCCACGAGAGCCATTCTGCAGCTCATGGCGATAGGGGCTCACCTGATCCATGAGCGAGCTGTCATAGAAGAAGCCGTATTCCTGGAGGAGCCCGATCATGTTGCTGGATGTCTCGCCCGCCGGAGAGCGGTAGCCCACGGGCTTGATGCCCACGGTCTTCTTCAGGGACTCAAGACCCTTCTCCAGGGCCTCGCGCTCCTTTTCCGGATAGTCCGGGTCGATCCATTCGTGGAGATAGCCGTGGTGGCCAACCTCGTGGCCGCCGGCGACGATCGCTTCCATGCGATCGGTGTATTTCTCGGCTGTCCATCCCGGCACGAAGAAGGTGGCCTTCAACTCCTCCTCCTTCAGCAGCTCCAGGATCTTGGGCACACCTGTCTTGCCGCCATAGATGCCTTGCGAGAGCACACCGGGCCTGCGGGCATTATCGGGGTCGCGCGAGAGCCACAGGGTCTCGGCATCGAAGTCGAAGGTCAGCATCACGGCGCAACGGGCCCCGCCGGGCCATGCTACAGGTGTCATGTCGTTCATCGTGGCGCTCCTCACGCGGCGTTGCTCATTGAGGGATTGGCATAGAGCGGGAAGGCTTGCAGCTCAGACTGGCAAAGCTGACCGTCGGTCGCATAGAGCACGCGCTCGTTGAGATCGAGCACGATGGCGGCCACGGTGATCACCCGCTTGGGTTCCGGCAGTTCGGTATCGGCATGGCGGCAGATGGCTGCCGGTGCCGAGAAATGATCTGTCATTGCGGCGCGCAGAGCATCGAAGTCGATCCTGCCAAGCTTTGCCCGCAGAAGACGCTCAAGGCGCGGCCCGCGATAGAGCGTGTTGGGGGAGATGCGCTCCATCTGGGAGGTGACGCGGGCTTCCTTGACCAGGTGGTTGGCATGCACCACCAGCCCGTTCTCAGGATAGATATAGGCGCAGTGGTCGGGGGTGGCCTCGATGTCGATGATCTCACCCTCGGCATGGCCGATGAGGAAATTGCTGGATGCGGTCCGGTCGGTCTGCACCACGGGGGCGAGCGCCTGATCGAAGCGCCAGGCATCCAGGATCTCCTTGCAGCGGACATGGAACGGCTTGCGGATACCGTTCGCCCCATCGCGCGGGGTGACGATGCCATTGACGCAGAGGCCGATGCCGGCGGCATTCACGCCCATCTTGGAGCCGACGATGCCCGCTTCGCTGAAGCCCACGAAATCCGGCTTGCCCTCACCGGGCCTGGATGAGCGGCGGACCCGCTGCACAAAGGTGCGGCCGCGGACTTTCTCGAGCCAATCCCAATTCTGGCAGAGCAAGGTGTGACCATTGGCGGTTGCTTCGGGCATCAGCCCAAAGGAGGTGCAGCCTTCCTGCTCCGGCCGCTGACTGACGGCCTTGGCCTCGCTGCCGAAGATCGAATAGGTGATCTCGTAACGGGCATTGAGCATGGCGATCTCGGTGAGGGAGGTCCCGGATGCCTCCGCAACGGCCGCCATCTCCTCTGCATATTCGGCATTGTCGCCCTGCATGAAGGCGAGCCAGTCTTCGCTCTCCGTGAGGACCTTGCGGCGATCGGCACCGCCCGCTTCGAAGCGGGAGAGGTAGGTTTCGACATTGTCGCGGATTGCTGCTTTCAGCGCCGCGCCATGGGTCTTGCCACGCTCGCGCGGATCGGGGCCAAGCTCAAGGAGAGGAAGAGGTGCCACGGGTACGTCCCTCGTGTTTCGATTATGCCGCGGCTGGACACCCGCACCGATCAGGCCTGGTCCAGCCATGGCTGCTTATGATGTCTTAAGCCCGTTCCGCCCAGGTGGGCGCGGGATAGATGGGCTTGGCTGAGGCGCTCTCGGCGGGGGAGATGACCTCCATCTCGCCCTTCTGGCGCTGGATCAGCAAAGGCCCGAGCAGGTCGGCCTGGCCATCGCCCTCAGGCGTGAACTTGATGTGTCCATAGAAGCATTGAAAGTCGAGGGCGGCGAGCGCATCGCGGACCGGATCGAGATCGAGCGTTCCGGCGTTCTTGGCCGCCTGCAGATAGGCGACGATGCAGGCGGCGCCGCTGGCCATGTGATAGGTCAGCTCGCGATCGAAATTCGCTTCGTAATACTTCGCGAAATTCTCCGCCGAGCCAAAATATTCGCCCTTAAAGGGGGCGCGCTCGGACCAGTAAGCTTGAGTCACGACGGCATTCGCATAATTGCCGAGCGCTTCCTTATAGGCGGCAGTCTGCGGGCCAAGCGTCTGATAGAGCATGCCGACATTGGTATTCGTCGACACCATCTGGCGGGCGATCAGGATCGAGGTCTCGTCATGGGTGGTGCAGACGAGCACGTCCGGCGGATTCTGGCGGATGGTGGTGAGCACGTTGGAGACGTCGCTGACCTGCGCCGGCAATGCGATGAAGTCCCTCACCTCGATACCGGCTTCCTCGATCAGTGCCTTGGCGCCATCGGCCTGGAATTTCGAGAAGGGGTCATTGGTGAAAATGATGCTGATCGCCTTCACCGCCGGGGTCAGCTCCTTGAACATGTTCACCGACGAGACGAACTGGCGGGAGGCGCGCGGGAACAGGCCAAAAACGCGCTTGCGGCCCTGGGTAAAGATCAGGTCGGATCCGCCACCCGCCTGCACCATGATGCGGCCGGCCGCCTCGGTGATCGCGCAGGTGGGCAGGACGATGTTGCTGCCGAAGGAGCCCAGGAAGAAGCCGATGCCTTCATCGACCTGGCGCTGGATCAAGGTGGAGGCGCGGGCGGGGTCGCTGGCATCATCGAACAGGCTGAGGGCGACGGTGTATTTCTGACCGCCGATCTCGACGCCGCCCATCTCCTCGTTGATGAATTTGACGGCGCATTCATAGCCGCGCATCACGTTGAGGCCGGTCTCGGCGGCAGCGCCAGTCATCGGGACGGAGCCACCGAAAATGATCTTGTTTTCCTGCGCCGCAGCCTGGTGCGGCAGCATTCCGGCCAGTGCGAGGGCACTGCCCGCTTTCAGAAAATCGCGCCTATGCATTGTTCAAGCCTCCCACTTCTCCATTGGGCGTCTTCTCACGCCAATCCCAGGTAAGCTTCCTTCACTTTGGGATCATTCAGCAGCTCACGGCCCGCGCCGCTCTGCACCACGCGCCCCTTTTCGAGCACATACGCATAATCGGCGATGGCCAGGGTCTGGTGCACATTCTGCTCAACCAGAAGGACGCTGATGCCCTCTTCGTTCAGCTTTCGAACCAGCGAAAATATCGTGGAGACGAGCATGGGGCTGAGCCCAAGCGATGGCTCGTCCAGAATGAGCAGTCGCGGCATGGTCATCAGGCCACGGCCAATGGCCAGCATCTGCTGCTCGCCGCCCGAGAGAGAGCCGGCATTCTGAGCCTTGCGCTCACCGAGGCGGGGGAAAAGGGCGAAAACGCGGTCGAGATTTTGCTGGAGCTGTGTGCGAGCGCGGCTCACATGACCACTGACGAGCAGATTCTCGTAGACGGTCAGGTGCTGGAAAACGAGACGACCCTCAGGGACGAGGCAGAGACCGAGATCCACGACCCGATGGGCCGGAAGGCCGGTGACCTCGCTGCCATCGAACCGGATAGTGCCGCGGCGCGGACGCAAGGCGCCGGCGATCATCTTCACACTGGTGGTCTTGCCCGCACCGTTGCCGCCGATCAGCGCGACGATGCGGCCCTTTGGCACCTCCAGGGTGCAATCAGCCACAGCGCCCATGCCGGCATAATCATAAGCCAGGCCGGAAACGGTCAGGAGCGGGTCTCCGGAGACACCCTTCGCAGCCGTTGCGGGTGACGACAATGTCATACGCTGCTCCAGGAAGTATTGCTGTGCGATACGATCACACTGTAGCTTTGCATCGCCGTTTTGCCTTGTCAAGAAAGCGGAAGCCGATCCGGGTTCTATGAACAAGGTCAGCCGCGAAGGCCGTTGGCGGCCGCAATCACCAGAGGTCCCACGCGCTGCACAAATTCTTCGGGTTTCCACTCGGCGAGCGAGCCGGCCACGTGGATGGCTGCGATGGGTGCTCCTTTGTTGTCGAGCACCGCCACGCCGATCGCGACCTCGCCAATCAGCACTTCCTCAATGGCGAGGGAGTAGCCGGTCTCTCGCACCTCAGCCAGGCGCTCCAGGATCTCGCTGATTTCGGTGGTGGTGCGCGGCGTGATCTTGCGCCGGTCGGAACGCTCGAGAATGTCGAGAACCCGGTCCTCGGGAAGATGGCTGAGAACCGCCCGTCCGCCCGATGTGCAGAAGGTCGGAACGCGCCGACCAACGAGATGGGCATAGAACGTATCGCGCTTGCTCTGCATGCGGACGAGATAGAGCATGGACAGGTCATCGAACAGGCTGAGGTCGACACGCTCCTGCACTGCCCGCCTGAGATCGGCGAGGATAGGGATCGCCCGATTGACCAGAGGCGTGGTGCGCAAATAATCGAAGGAGCGCTCGAGCAACCTGCGTCCGGGCACGAGGCCACCGGCGGTTTTCTCGACATAGCCGAGCTTGGCCAGGGTATAGGTGAGCCTCTGCGCTGCGCTCTTATCAAGCCCCGCCGCCTTGGCAATTTGCGAGAGCGACATAGGGGTTGGCGCCTCCGCGAAGGCTTCGAGGACGCGGAAGCCACGCGCGAGTGATTCGACGAAAAGCCGATCGGGCTTCTCGATCGACGTGTCTGCCTCGGCCCTGTTCTTGATCCTTTTGGTCGTTGTGCTCACGGTTTCATTCAGCCTGGTTTTTGCCTGGAGTGACGACCTAGGCGCCTCATGGTTTGACGCGGCAGAGCCGATAGGCCTAAGATATCGCGATCTCATCATATCGCACAACGATACGCAAGCCATGCCAAACACCAAAAGTCTTCCGGATTTCGCCAGGTTGCCATTCGACCCAGCCGCCATAGCCGCGGGGCTGAAGCGATGGGTGGAGCAGGAAAGCCCGACTTTCGACCGTGACGCGGTCAATCGGATGATGGACATGGCGGCGCGCGAGCTCAGCGTGATGGGTGCCGAGGTGCAGCGCATCCCCGGGCATATGGGGTTCGGGGACTGTGTTAAGGGCCGCTTTGCAGAGAAGCATCATAGCGGGCCCGGCATCCTCATACTCGGCCATCTCGATACGGTTCATCCCGTAGGTACGCTCAACGAATTGCCCTGGCGCGTTGAGGGCGACAGATGCTACGGGCCCGGCGCGCTCGACATGAAATCGGGCAATTATCTCGCGCTGGAGGCCATTCGGCAGCTGCAGCGGATCGGGTTCGTGCCATCGCTACCCGTGACGGTTCTGTTCACCAGCGACGAGGAGGTGGGCAGCCCGAGCACGCGCAGCCTCATCGAGGCGGAAGCCGCACGCCACAAGTATGTGCTGGTGCCTGAACCGGCGCGGCGCAATGGCGGGGTGGTCACCGGGCGCTATGCAATTGCGCGGTTCACTCTGACCATTCGCGGGCGGCCGAGCCATGCAGGCCTCAGACTGAGCGAAGGCGCTTCGGCCATTCGGGAGATGGCGCGTCAGATCCTGGCGATCGAGGCGATGACGGATGAGGAGATCGGGTTCAATGTGGGCGTCATTCGCGGGGGGCAATGGGCGAACTGCGTTGCAACCACCTGTCATGCGGAGGTTCTGGCCTCCGCGACGACGGACGAGAAGCTGGGGGAAGCCATTCGGCGCATTCACTCACTGTCGCCGGTGGGCGCTGATGTGAGTGTCCAGGTGGAAACCGGCGTGATCCGGCCCGTGTGGACGCGGAATGATGCCTCATGGCAGCTCTATGAGCATGCCAGCGGGCTTGCCAAGAGCCTGGGCTTTGACATCCCGCACCAGAATTCCGGCGGCGGGTCGGACGGAAACTTCACCGGCGCGATGGGCATTCCGACGCTTGATGGTCTTGGAGCCCGCGGGGATGGGCCGCATACGCTGGATGAGCACATCATCACGGAAAGCCTGGCCGAGCGCGGTCGCCTGATGGCGGGGCTGCTCGCCACTCTGGACTAGAGCTCGGCTTCCCTGGAGGGGAGGCCGCTTGGCCCGCGCCGGCCGAGCAGGGGAATGAACGAGGAGCGCTGGTGCTCCTCGGCGCGCAGCTTGGCTCGCACTGCCATCAGGTCTCGCCAGCCGATATAGCCGACCAGCTTCGCATCGCTGCGCGAGATCACCGGCAAATGCGCCACATTGGCCGTATTCAGCTTATCGGCAACGGCCTCGAGATACTCGTCGGGATAAACCACGGTGATCTTGGTGCCCTCGAGCAATTCCCGCAGGGTCGTCCGCCGGTGCTTGCCTGCGCGACGCCAGGCGAGAACCGATGGCGGGTCGATGAGGCCGAGCACGCGGTCCTCATCGTCGACGACCGGAAAACTGGGATGGCGTGTCTTCGGATTGGTCAGGAAAGACGCCGCGCCGTGCAATGTCATCGAAGCAGGTACTGTCTCGACAGCACGGGTCATCACATCGCTCACGCGGGTGAGCGCGAAAGGATCCACCCGATATTCCCGAACGATGTGATGGCCACGCCTTGCGATCTTCTCAGTCAGAATCGAGCGTTTCATCAGCAGCACGGTGGTGGCATGGGCCGCAGCGCAGGCGGTGATCAACGGCAGCAGTACGTGGGTATTGCCGGTGAGCTCGACGGCGAAGAAGGTCGCGGTGAGCGGTGCGCGCATGGTGCCACCCATGGTGGCCGCCATCGCAAGCAAAGCCCAGAAGCCTGGCGTTGCCTCCGGCAGAAAGCCGCTGAGGGATGCGCCCATGGCGCCGCCCATGATCAGCAGCGGTGCAAGCACCCCGCCTGACGTACCGGAGCCAAGGGCCACGGACCAGATGACGGCCTTCACCGCGAGCAGCAGAATGGCGGCAGTTGCTATGGTTTCGCCATTCAGCATGCTGGCAATATTGGCATAGCCGACACCGAGTGCGCGGGAATCGATGAGGCCACCAAGGCCGACCACCAGACCGCCGATCATCGGCCACCACATCCAGTGGATGGGCAGTTTCTGAAATCCATCCTCGCAGGCATAGACGAGCTGAGTCAGCAGGCCGGAGAGCAGGCCTGCCGCAATACCGATGCTGATCCAGCCGCCAAGGCCCGCCGCGCTCGGCGCCATCTCGCCTCCAAATGGAAAGAGAATGGCGGGCATGCCTAGTGCGGTGCGCTCGACTTCCGCGATGATCGCGGCCACAGCGACGGGGATGAAGCTGCGCGGGCGCCATTCGAACAGCAGGAGCTCTACGGCGAGCATGATCGCGGCAATCGGGGTGCCGAAGACGGTGGTCATGCCTGCCGCGGCGCCGGCCACCAGCAATGCCTTGCGCTCGTCGTCGCTGACAGGCAGGGCCTGAGCGATCAGGGAGCCAATCGCTCCGCCGGTCATGATGATGGGGCCCTCGGCACCGAAGGGGCCGCCGCTGCCGATCGATATCGCCGATGAGAGGGGCTTCAGCACAGCGACCTTCGCATCAAGCCTGGAGCGGCCAAGCAGGATCGCCTCGATGGCTTCGGGGATGCCATGGCCCCGGATCTTTTCGCTGCCAAAGCGCGCCATCAGTCCGATGATGAGCGCGCCAATGACCGGAATGAGCACGGATGAGGGGCCGAGGGACAGCTGGCCAAGGTCGATATCTGCAAAGCTGAAGCGGCCGAAATAGGCGAGATTGGTGGCAAGGCGGATCAGTTGCAGCAGCACGATGCCGGCAATGACGCCAGCAGATGCGACGACGACGGCGATTGCCGCGATCAACAGCACGCGGGCATCAGTGGTGAAGTCGCCGAGCCTGCGGTGATCGCCAGTTGGGGCGCTCATTCTGGTACTCTTGTAGGGAAGATGATGATGAAGATGCCGGCCGTCTCCCGAAGGGATACGGTTCAGGGGCGGAGTTCTATCGTAATACGATATAAGTTTGCAAGCGGCGGATTGGCGGGAGAGGCGAGAGCTCATGGAGAAAGCAGGCGGAGAGATGCCCAAGCCAGAGCGGCGAAGGATGATTGAACAGGCGGATTATGCGGCTCTGGCCGAATTCCGATATCTCATTCGCTGCTTTCTCGAGTTCAGCGAGGATCGAGCAAAGGCGGTGGGCTTAACGCCGCGCCAGCATCAGGCGCTGCTGGCGGTCAAAGGGTTCGGGGGTGAGCAGCCCATCAGCGTGGGAGAATTGGCGGAGCGTTTGCGGATCCGCCATCATAGCGCCGTTGAGCTCACCAACCGGCTTTGCGACAGCGGGCTCCTGGTGAGGGAGCCAGACAGTCAAGACCAGCGGCGCGTGCTGCTGCGCCTCACCGCACGCGCCGAGGCGCATCTCGAAGAGCTCTCCGCGGCGCATCTCGATGAGCTCGCCCGGATCGAGCCCATGCTGAAACGGGCAATGGGGCGGAGGCGCAAGTAATCGGAAGCTTACGCCGCTTTGATTACTTGGGTTCGAGCGATGCCTGCTGGCTGGGGTCCTGGGTCGGGATCGTCCATTCGCCCGCGCCGCGAACCGTGTCGATATATTCAGGCCAGCGGTAATGGACGGGCGGGGCGAAGTCTTTCGGCAAGAGCGGCGCCACCCATTTGGACCCGCCAATGCCTCCCCCGGTGCGCTCCTCGAACTCTGCCCGGGCCTTGCGCAAATGCTCCGGCTCGGTCAGCAGGTCCACGATGGTTGCGGCGATCACTCGGCCGGCCGTCTCCCACATGGGGTCGATGCAGGCGGGATAGCCACACATGGCATAGCGGGACCATTCGGGATAGCGGACGCCGCCTTCGGCTGCGCGCAGAGCCGGCCGCGCCACATAGAGCCGCACGGTCGGCGCGTGCCAGGTATAATCCACATAGTCATCGGCCGAGATATTGTGCTGCCAGCTGGGCAGCTGTGAGCGGAACCAGGCTTCGCCCTCCTGCGGGGTGGTGAGCACCTGGGTCTCGGGCGCGAAAGGATCTTCCATGGGCTTCGCGCCGAGATTCTTCTGAAGCTCGCGGGCGAAGGCGCGGGCGTCATCGTTCCATTGCGGCGGACCGATCAGCTCGAAATTATCGTAGGTGATCTGCGCCATGGCATGGTTGGCGA
This sequence comes from Rhodoligotrophos sp. CJ14, assembly GCF_038811545.1. Classification (GTDB taxonomy): domain Bacteria; phylum Pseudomonadota; class Alphaproteobacteria; order Rhizobiales; family Im1; genus Rhodoligotrophos; species Rhodoligotrophos ferricapiens. The sequence goes on along the minus strand of NZ_CP133319.1, from coordinate 2,072,652 downwards.
GGCCCTGACGCGTGCGTGTCACCCATGCCTTGGTCACGGTGCAGTGGCTCATCGCGGCGCAGTGCTCGGCATTCCGGTCGAGAACCGCGAAGACCTGCTCGCACATTTCGAGCGTTGGTGCGCGCAGGGAATATTGGATCTGCGAAATGTTCGGCGCGAGGTTGTCGGCGGTGGCTTGGCCGGCGATGGGGATGTACTCGTTGAGGCTCCAACTGCCGGTATGGGGCAGCATCGCCTCCTTCATATATTTCGATGACGTATACATCAGGCATACCGCATCGATGGCACCGGGCGCGCGGGCGACATTGTGCACATGGGCAACGCCCACATTGGCGGCGCTGGTGTTCCAGGTCTCAGGCGCGGCGCATTCGAAGGTATAGATGCGGCTCCAATAGGCGGCGCAATGGGTGTCCCAGAAGCAGCTATTCGCCAGGGCCGGGAAGGAATGGGGGTGAAAGCTGAAGGCCGCGTCCAGGTCGTCGTAATAGCCCTTGGCGGCGTGCACCGGCTTTGAGCCGCACATCTTCTCGGCCGGCTCGCCGAAGAATTTCAGCCGGCCCTTCAGCCCATGCTGCTCCATCGCCCGCTTGGCGGCGAGGAAGCCGGTGAAGGAGCCGATGCCGAGAGCGGAATGCGGGTCGGTATGGCCAGCGGCAAAGCGGTTCACGCCCTCGCGCGGCTTGCGATAGGGCACTGCCTCCTGGCTCTGGCCAGGCACCGCGTCATATTCCGCATAGCCGCCGATGGTTGGCCCATCGCCATTGGACCAGGTGGCGCAGAAGGCCGTGGGCATGCCCCCGGAGCCGACCTCCACCTCGAAGCCTTCGGCGCGCAGACGCTCCACGTACCAGGCGGCCGAGCGGTATTCGCGCCAGGACGGTTCGTGAAAGCTCCAGATGGTCTGGTGGTCCTGGCTCAACCGGTCACGATTGGTGTCGATCCAGTCGAGCGCGGTCTTTTTTGCAGGGGTCAACTCGGCTTTGGGCATAATGTCTCCTCCCGCCCGCATCTAATGCGCGGCGGCCGTCAGATAGTCATAAGCGGACAGAACATGGGTCTTCACGACCGCCAGGAACTCCTCGATGGTCACGAATTCATCGGGCTTGCCCATGGTGGCAGGCGAAGGGCCATAGACGATCGCCGGCACATTGCGCATGCGCCACAGGCGCGCGTCGGTGCCGCCGGGTGACACCACCTTCGCTGGCCGGATGCCGGTGATCATTTCGGCGTTGGCCTGCACATAGGCATACATATCGGCATTGGGGTCGCACCAGTTCGGCTCGTTGCCGCCCTGGACAATGTAAGAGGCCTCCGGATGTCGGCTGATGATCGCGTCGGCCTTGTCCAAAAGGTCCTGCCGGGTGAGGCCGTTCGGCACGCGCAAGTCGACTTCGAATTCGCAGTCGGAGGCGATCATGTTGACCTTGGCGCCGCCTTTGATGGTGCCGAGATTGACGGTCACGCTGCGGATGGTCTTGGATGCGCCGTTGCCATAGGCCTGCTCGATGGCATCTGTTGCCTCGTCCAGGGCGGCCTTGAGGGCCGGCGCTTCAGGAACCGGAAGTTCGCCGAGCTTCAGGAGGTCGGTCATGATCTCGGCGGCAATCGCGATCGCGTTCCGGCTCGTATGCACATAGGCGCCATGACCGCCTGGGGTCGAGACCTTGACGGTGAGCCAGAGCGGCCCCTTCTCGCCGAAACGCACGGTATGGAGGCTACTCGGCTCGCCATTCAGACAGCAATCGCCCAGCACCTCGTCGAGGTGATGTTCCATCAGATAACGGGTGCCCCATTCACCGAAGGTCTCCTCGTCGGAGACCACGGTGAGGGTGAGCTTGCCCTTAAGCTGCTCCTTGAGGCGGTTGAGATAGACATAGGTGAAGATGGAAGCGGTGGTGCCGCATTTCATATCGCAGGCGCCACGGCCATAGATGCGGCCATCGACCAGTTCACCACCCCAAGGATCACGCGTCCAATCGCTTTCCGGGCCGACGGGGAACACATCCATATGGCCGTTCAGAACAAGGTGCCGGCCGGGTCCGAACTCGGTCGCGGCGATGATGTTCGGCATTTCCGGGTTGGGCGCGATGGTCTTGAAGGGCAGCCCTCGGCTTTCGAGGAATGCGCTCACGAATTTGGCGCCGGAGACCGTATTGCCGGGCGGGTTAGGATTCTTGCAGCGCAAGAACTCCTGAAGGAAACCGATGAGCGTTTCGCGGTCCTGCTCGATCCAGTCGAGCAATTGCTGCTTGCCGTCGTTCATCCCGCCAGATCCTGTTTACGCAAGGCTGCCTCCTCCGGGCGCATGTTGATTTCGCGTGCGCGGATACAGGCGGCGCGATGCTGCGGCCATACCTCATCCAGCGACGGGTCGATCCGGTCACAAGCCTCGAGGGCGAAATCGCAGCGTGGTGAAAACCGGCAGCCATTGCCGCGATAGACGGTTCCGGCACCCGCGAGCAGCTTTTGGGAGAGCTGGACAGGCTCTGTGTGCGGATCGGGCACGGGCACCGCCGCGAGCAGCTGCTTGGTGTAGGGATGCAGCGGGTTGCGCAATACCTCGGTGGCGCGGGCCTGTTCCACGAGCCGGCCGCGATACATGATGGCGAGTTCATCGCAGATATGGGTGACGATCGAGAGGTCGTGAGTGATGAAGATCATCGACATGCCGAGCTGGTCGACAAGCCGGCGCATCAGACGGAGAATGCCGGCGCGCACCGAGACGTCGAGCATGGAGACCGGCTCGTCCGCCACCAGCACAGCCGGATTGAGGATGATGGCGCGGGCGATCGCCACCCGCTGACGCTGACCGCCGCTCAGCTCATGCGGCAGGCGGTCGATGAAGGCGCTGCCCGGCCTGAGCTCGGCCGCTTCCAGCGCCTCGATGGCGCGGGCCCGTCTCGAAGCCGCATCACCCTCGCCGTGGATGACCAGCGGCTCCTCCACGGTGCGGCCGATGGTGAAGCGCGGATTGAGCGAGCTGAACGGGTCTTGAAAGACCATCTGCACGTGGCGACGGAAAATCCGCCGCGCCGCGTTGCTCATGCCAGAGGCGAGCTCGCCGCGCAGATAGATCTCGCCCGACGTGGGCTGCTCCAGTCCGACAAGAAGGTTGGCCAGGGTGCTCTTGCCGCTGCCACTCTCGCCGGCAATGCCGAGCACCGATCCCGGCATCAATGTGAACGAGATGCCGTCCACGGCGCGGACGGGTGGCTGCGCACGACCGAACAGGCCGCTGAACGTGGCAGCCCTTGTGAAGTGCTTGTGTACGTCGCGGAACTCGACGGCGGGAGGTGCTGCACTCATGCGGCTTCGGCCTCCCAGATCGATGGCTCGGTTGCCCGCCGGCGCAGCTCAGGGGCCTGATCACCGAAGTGACAGCTGGCGAATTGGTCGGGACCAAAGTGCGCGAGCGGCGGCTTCTTCTGGCGGCAGATCGGGGCGACGAAGGGGCAGCGGTCGGAGAAGCTGCAATAGGACGGCGCTTCGAGCAAACGTGGCGGCGCACCGGCAATGCTCACAAGAGGCGCCTCGGGCAGGCGAATGTCGGGGAAGGCCTGCTTCAGCCCCATGGTATAGGGATGGGTCGGGGTGCTGAGGACCTGGCCGGTGGGGCCGATCTCGGCGATCTCACCCGCATACATGACCGCCACACGGTCGCATAGTTCCGCAACCACACCGATATCGTGGCTGATGAAGATGATGGCCATGTCCTCCTTCGCCCTCAGGTCGCGCAGGAGGTTGATGACCTGCCGCTGCACGATGACGTCGAGGCCCGTGGTGGGCTCGTCCGCTATCAGCAGGGACGGGTTGAACATCAGCGCAAGGGCGATGATCGCCCGCTGGCGCATGCCGCCCGAGAGTTCGTGGGGATAGCGCGACAAGAGGGCTGGATCGAGATCGACCCGGCGGAACAGCTCCTGGGCGCGGGCCCGGCCATCGCCCCGGCCGCCATGGGCCTTCCAAGCCATGCGGAATTGGTGGAACAGAGTGGTGACCGGGTTGAGCGAGTTCACCGCGCTCTGAGGCACATAGGCGAGCCTGCGCCAACGCACTTTGTTGCGCGCGGCCTCGCTCAGGCCGACCAGATTCTGTCCCTCGAAGGAGATGGTGCCGCTGGTGACCTCAGCAGCCTTCGGCAAAAGCCCCAGAATGGCGAGGGCCAAAGTGCTCTTGCCGCAGCCTGACTCACCCACCAGGCCGAGGGTCGCGCCCTGTTCCAACGTGAAGGAGATGTGGTTCAGCGCATGGACTTTGCCGCCATAGCTGCCGTATTGAACCGAGACGTTATCGACCGAGAGGAGCGTCATGATCAAGCCAACTTCGGGTTGGTCAGCTTCTCGAACTCGCGTCCGATCAGGAACACGGAGCCCACGAACAGGGTGAGGCAAAGCCCAGGTGGGATGGTCCACCACCAGGCATGGCGAATGGCGCCGGAGAGATAGGCGAGATAGAGCATCTGGCCCCAGCTCATCTGATTGGGATCACCAAAGCCCAGGAAACTCACGCTCGCCTCGGCAATGACCGCCCAGGCGATGTCGAAGGCCACATAGAGCATGGTCATGGGCAAGACGTTGGGGAACAGGTGCAGATAGATGATGCGCAGGTCGCTTGCGCCGGCGATCTGCGAGGCTTTCACGAAAGCCCGCTGCTTGAGGCTGAGGACCTGCGAGCGAATGACACGCGCCGCCGTCCGCCACATCAGCAGCGAGATGGTGAGGATGATGTTCCAGGTGGAGGGCGCCAGCAGCGCGACGAGCACCACGGCAAAGGGAATGAACGGGATGCCGAAGGCAAGGTCGGTGATGCGCATGAGGACCGCATCGATCCGGCCGCCGTAATAACCGGCGATGAGCCCGACATTGGTGCCGATCAGGGTGATGAAGAAGGCGCAGGTGAGACCCACGATCACGACGATCCGGGTGCCGACGATCAACTGGCTGAGCACGTCGGAGCCATAATAGGTGGTACCGAGCCAATGGGCGGCGCTGGGGGCGGCAAGCCTGAGAAGCTCACCTTGCGCGTTGAAGTGATTGACCGTGGGATCGTAAGGCGCAATCCAGGGGCCGATCACCGCGATCAGACAGAAGGCGAGAAAGATCACGCTGGCAATCGCGCCGGTCCAGGTGCGGAAAGGCAGCGCGATCAGGCTGCCGATGGTGCCCAGCACGGTCGAACGCCGGGATTTGGGTCGGGCTATGGCGAGGTCAGTCATAGGCGATCCTCGGGTCGAGCCAGCCATAGAGCAGATCGACAATGAAGTTGAGGATGATGACGACAGCCGCCATCAGGAAGAAGGTCGCCTGGGCCACGGGATAATCGCGCTGCGCGACCGAGTTGACCATGAGCCTGCCCATGCCCGGCCAGCTGAATACATATTCGAGCAGCACCTGACCGCCGAGCGCGAAGCCGACCATGATGGCGATATAGGTCAAGACCGGGAGGAAGGCGTTGCGCCGCGCGACCTGGCGCAGGCGGCGGTTGGAGAGGCCTTGCGCGCGGGCAAATTGCATGTAGTCCTCGCCGCGAACCTCAAGCATGGCCGTGCGCGTGATCATCAGCGGGTCGGAAATGAAATAGATCGCACCGGCAATAACGGGCAGCGCGAGATGCATCGCGAGGTCATAACCTGGCAGGGCCTGGATCCAGGTTTCGGGATAGAAGAACTGCTCGCGCATGCCGCCGATCGGGAACCAGCCGAGCTTATAGGAGAACAGCATCAGCAGCAGGATGGCGATCCAGAAGATCGGCAGGGCGCGGGGCAGGAGCGCGATGAGCGAGCCGATCTGCTCAACGCGCTCGCCGCGATGCCAGCCAAGATAGGCGCCGGCCCAGATGCCGATGGCGAGAGCGATTACCAGTATGGGTGCCATCAGGATGAGGGTGTTGCCCAGCATGGGCAGCACCACCTCCATCACCGGCCGGCGGAAATAGAGCGACAGGCCGAGGTCACCGCGGGCCAGATTGGCGAGGTAGGACAGATATTGCTCCCACATGGGGCGGTCCAAGCCCCAGGCCGCGCGCAGCTGCTGTTGCGCCTCAGGTGGAAGCTCGCCCGTGCCGAGGAGCATGGTCGTGGGATCGCCCGGGATGAGCCGGAACATCACGAACATGATCGTCAGCAGCAAAAACAGGGTGATGACCGTCTGCGCCAGGCGGCGCCCGGCATATCGCCAGAACATCATGGATCAGTATTGCTCCGTCGGCTGAGCACCGGTCGGATTGGCATGGCAGCAGGCTTGCCGCCGCCATGCCGGCGCATTAGCTCGGCAGCTTCAGCTTGCCATTGCCATCCCAGGTGAAACCCGCATCCTTCAGCACCTGGCGGGCCTTATCAAGGCTCGGCTCGGGGTTGGGCACGTCGGGATTGCTCCACTGCTTCAACACGGGGGTGATGAGGCTGTTATTGGCGAGCGTTCCTGCGCCGGAGAAGATGATGTCGAGATACTTCTTTCGATCCGTCGCGTGCTGCAGGGCCAGCCTCAGTGCCGGATTGTCGAGCGGCGGCATGACGAGATTGAAGCGGATCTCATGCAGGCCGTGCGTTGGGGTCTGCACGATCTCGATCTCCGGATTCTGGCCCAGGCGTTTGCCCTGGGTTACATCCATGGTCCAGCCGAAGACGTCGGCTTCGCCGCGCTCCATCATGCCGATCTGATTCTCGATGGCCGGCACCGGCAGCATGACCAGTGCATCGAGCTTGGCTGGCATAAAGAATTCCTTGTGGGCGGCGAGGTTGAGATACTCACCCTTGCGCCATTCCACATATTTCCACGGGCCCGATCCGATCGGCTGATCATTCGGCCAGTCAGCCGGGGAGGCCAGCCCGCTATCACCTGGCACCTTTTCCCAGACATGCTTGGGCGCGATGAAGGCGTAACCCAGAACGTTTGGCACGAAGGCGGCGTAGGGCTGGTTGAGCTTCAGGCGCACGGTGTTGTCGCCGGTGATCTCGGCGCTCTTCACCGAATCGACCACGCGCGCGAGGGCCGGGAATTTCCACTTCAGAATGTAGTCGAAGGTGAATTTCACATCCTCGACCGTCACCGGCTTGCCGTCATGGAAGGTCTGGTTGGGGCGGAGGACGATGTCCATGGTGGTGGGGTCGACGAGTGTCCAGCTTTCCGCCGCCCAGGGCATGATGTTGGCGTCTTTGTCGCGCGTGACGAAGGTCGCATACATCAGCCGCAGGATCGAGGAGTTGTAGACCTCGGGGGTGAGGAACGGATTGAGCGAGGCGATGTCGTAGATAGAGGTGACCTTCACCATTTTCCGTGGCGTCAGGGCCTCGATGCCCATATAGGCGAGGGGCGCATAGGGATAGCCGATGCCATTGCCGAAGATCGGCGTGACGCCCTTGAACTTTGCCTTGTTGTAAGCCTGGATGATGTCGCGGTGGAACAACACCATCAGCGGGTTGTCCTTGGCGGCGATGGCTTGCGCCTCCATCACCAAAGCGCGCCGCTTCTCTTCATCGACCTCAACGCGCTGGGCATTGGCGGCCTTGTCATATTCCGGGTTCTCGTAATGCCCGTAATTCAGGCCGCCCTTTGCAGCGCGCTTGGAGTTCAGGATCTCGTTCAGAAAGAAATCCGGATCCATGCGGTCCGGGGCACCGCCCCAGGACATGGAGACGAGGTGTGGAAGCTTATGCTCGCCGACGACCTGGGAGACCCAAGTGTCGAGGGTGCCTTGCTGCACCTCAACGTCAATGCCAAGCTCAGCATAGTCTCGGGTCACCTGGCGCCAGATCTCGATCATGTCTGGCCAATTCGGCGACATGGCCTGGAGCTTGGGCATGACACTGCCCGGCGCTGCCTGAGCATGGGCTTCGCGAATCGCTCCCTCCAGACCGGCAAGGGTTGCTCCGCTGACCGATGTTATGCCGAGCGCGCCGAGAAACTGCAGGAGGCGCCGCCGCGTAAGTTCACTATCCATTGGGTTGAAAGACATGATTCCCCTCCGCCTTTGCAGACATTTTTCTTCTATCTATAGCTATAATTCATATAAACAGGATGGAAGGCAACTGATTTTGGACGCCTAGCAAACCACCATCACGAGAGGGGAGCGAATATGGACCTGAAGGGACAGCTGCTCGACTGGATCGAGCAGGATCGGGACGAGCTCATTGGTTTCTTGTGCAATTTTGTGAGGGCCAAGAGCCCCAATCCGCCCGGCGACACGACGGAAGCGGTCAAGGTCATCACCACTTTCCTCAACAAGAAGGGCGCCCCATTCCGCCTCATCGACCCGCAGCCAACCATGGCCAATGTGGTGGGCACGTTCGAGGGTAGCGCCCCCGGCAGGCATCTGGTGCTCAACGGCCATATCGACGTGTTCCCGGTGGACGAGTCCGAGGAATGGGCACAGGGGCCGTGGAGCGGGGCCATCGCAGATGGCAAGATCTGGGGACGCGGCATTGCCGATATGAAATGCGGCACATCGGCCTCGATCTTCACCTATTGCTACCTCCATCGGCTGCGCGACCGTCTCAAGGGCAAGCTCACACTGACGGCGGTGTCGGACGAGGAGACGTTTGGCCCATGGGGTGCCCGGTATCTGATGGAGCACCATCGCGAGGAGGTTCTGGGCGATTGCTGCCTCAATGGCGAGCCGAGCGGACCAGTCACCCTGCGATTTGGTGAGAAGGGGCCGCTCTGGATCAAGTTCACCGTTCGGACCCCCGGCGCGCATGGCTCCTATACGCATCTTTCGCCCAGCGCGACGAAGATCGCAGCGAAGCTTATTCACGATCTGGAGGAAGTCACCGAGATCCCCACACCCGGAACGCCGGATATCGAGCGGGCGCTGTCGGAGGGGGTCGAGGCCATCGAGCGGGCGCTCGGTCAGGGTGCGAGCAAGACGCTGCAGCGGGTCACCTTGAATATCGGCGTCATCCATGGCGGCCTCAAGGTCAACATGATTCCGGGGCTTTGCGAGTTCGAAGCCGATTTCCGCCTGCCGGTGGGCTACACCAAGGAGCATATCCTGCCGAAGATCAAAGAGATCGCGGCGCGCTATCCGGAAGTCACCATGGAGGAAATCAACTACTCCGAGGCGAAGGCCTGTGACCCCTTCGGCGAGATGGCTCAGATCATCCAGCAGAACGTGCAAGACTTGCGCGGGTTCAAGCCCACGCCGATCATCAGCATGGGCGGCAGTGATGCCCGGCTTTGGCGGCAGCGGGGGGTGCCGGCCTATATCTATGGGCCATACCCCTACGGCATGGGCCAGAAGGATGAGCATGTCGACATCGAGGATTTCCTCCACGTCGTTCGCACGCATGTATTGTCCGCGTTCGACTATCTCAGCCGCAGCTGACCGGCCCAATATGGCGCGGACCGACAATGCCGACCTGACCTCGGGTTATTGGCATTGTCGGGGTCTGCGGCGGCTCCCTGCAGGAGATCGCGGCCGCAGAGGCAACGTTCGGAGGATCGAGTGAGCGTTATCTCCCGCCGTAAGCCCTTTCAGAAAATGAAGCTGTCGGATCAGATTCTGGCCGATCTGCATCAGTGGATCGCCAGGGAGAACCTTCAGCCCGGCGACCGGCTGCCGAATGAAAAGCAGCTGATGCAGCATTACGGCTGCGCCAAGGGCACAATCCGGGAGGCATTAAAAGCCCTGGAAATCCAGGGCTTCATCAAGATGCAGACCGGGCCCAATGGCGGCGCGGAGATCCAGCCCGTATCCCTCGACCGGGTGCTCGAGCAATTACGGGCCTTCGTGCATTTCCAGACCATCACCTTTCAGCACATCTACGCGCTGCGCGGGACGCTCGAGATCCGGTTGGCGGAGAATGTTGCGGGACGGCTGACGGATGATCAGCTTGCACGACTGCAAGCCAATATCGAGGAATGCGACAGGCTGCAGAGGAGCGGCGATTACGCGAAGGGCCGGCGGGTCGAAATCGACTTCCACGACATTCTGACCGAGGCCTGCGACAACCCCATTCTCACCGTCACCTGCCGCTTCCTCAACGATCTGCTGCGCGATCTTGTGAGCATGCGCACTGACCATTATGGCGAGCACCGGAATTTCGGGCAGCACAACATCGATAGCCATCGCATTTTACTGAAGCTTCTGCGTGAGGGTGATCGCCAGAAGATCCTGGCGGCGATGCAGGAGCATATGTGCGAGGTCGAAGCCTATATGCTGAGGGCGGACCATCAGCTTATGGGCAAGCCTGGGATCAGGCGGGCCGAAGCAGGCTAGTCTTCTTCTTTCGCGAAAATTCTCAGATGGCGGGCTGCAGTCGCTAACGCACACGATCGGCCAAACGTGCGGTGTTGACTCGGCATCAAATCGTGGATAAGAAATATCCATGATTTGAGCGAGGCCATGAAACTCAGCGACGGCGTGGAACAGGCAATTCACTGCGTGGTGATGCTGTCGCGGCTATCGGATGATGGCGTGCTGTCCGCCGCTGCTTTGGCGGAGTTTCACGGTGTCTCGACCAGCTATCTCCTGAAGCATCTTCAGGCCCTGTCGAATGCTGGCGTGCTGCAGACTTTGCCGGGGCCGAAGGGGGGATACCGGCTCGCCAAAGCCCCGGAAGACATCTCGCTGCTGGATATCGTGCTGGCACTCGAAGGACCGGCGCCGGCATTCCGCTGTCACGAGATTAGGCAGCGCGGGCCCAACCCGTTGCCAGCGCATATGTTCGTAGAGCCCTGCAGCATCAATGCGGCGATGCTGCGGGCGGAGAGAGCTTACCGGGCCGAGCTCAAGCGCGTCACCATCGCGGACATTCTCGCCGACCTTACGGAAGTGGATGACGGATCAATCGCGGCGAGAGGCTGTGCCTTTCTCGCCCTTCATGAGCGGAAGTCAGGCACGAAAGCCTGATCATTATAGGAGAAGATGATGAAACGTCGTTTGGATTACACCACTGCGGCGCCCGATGCCTATAAGGCCGTGCTCGCGCTCGAACAGTATGTCAAACAGCAGTCGGGCCTCGATCGGCGGCTGATCCATCTCCTGAAACTGCGTGCCTCCCAGATCAATGGCTGCGCCTATTGCGTCGACATGCATTCGAAGGAGGCGCGCCGGGACGGGATGAGCGAGCAATGGATCAATCTCATCTGCACTTGGCGGGAATCGCCGGTTTACGATGAGCGGGAGCGGGCGGTGCTCGCGTGGACCGAGTCGCTCACCAATCTTGCCCAGACCGGGGCCCCGGATTCCGATTTCGAGCCCTTGCGCCAGCATTTCACGGAAGAAGAGATCGCCAAGCTGACCGTCGCCATCGGGGTGATCAATATCTGGAACCGGATCGCGGTCGGGTTCCGCGCTCAGCATCCGGTCGATGCGCACGCGAAGGCCGCCTGATCACTCGACAGGCGGGCAGTACGTCCGACCGGTTCGTCCGCGGCGAGTTGTGGCTCATCCACAGCTCGCCATCTCTCGTATCAACGGGAGGTCGCCAGCGCGACGCCACCGAGGGTGAGCACAAGCGCGATGATCTGCCGCCACCCGAGCGGCTCACCGATAATGGCTGCGGCGGACAGGATGCCGATGACGGGCACCAGCAGCATGCCGGTTGCCGCGGCGGAGGCGGAAAGGGCGCGCAGGGTGGAAAACCAACTGAGATAGCACACACCCATCGCGATCAGCGTCATATAGGCCATGGACAGCCAAGCGGCATCGCTGACCGATGTGACATGCGGCTGTTCGATGATGAGGCCGAGCAGCATCATTGGCAGGCAACCGAGGCCGACTTGCCATGCGGTCAGCGCAATGGGCTGCAAAGGGATCGGGCGCCGCGCCGTAACGGCGCCGAGCGCAAACAGGATGGCGGAGGCGAGCGCCAGGGCGATGCCGATGATCTTATTCGTGCCGAAGGTCACGTCATTGCCGGTGAGAAGCACTTCGATGCCAGCAATGCCGAGAACGAGAGCCGAGATGCCGCGCAGGCTGGGTGGGGTGCCGAGCAGTGGCCAGGAGAGAAGCGTGGCCCAGATCGGCATGGTATAGACGAGCAAGGCGGCCTCAGCGACCGTCAGCCAGATCATCGAGAGGGTGGCAAAGCCCATCCAGGCGAACACGTTGACCGCGGATGCAAAGCAGAGCCGCCCGATGCTGTCGCGCGGAACGGTAAGGCTCTGGCCGCGCCATAAAGCGATGCCTGCCAGAAGCAACGCGGCCAGCATGCCACTGCTGCCGCGAGCGAAAAGCGGAGGCAATTCGCGCAGTATGATCTTGATCAGCGGCCAGTTGAGGCCCCAGCCCAAAGCGGTGACGAGCAGGTAAGCGAGACCGAGCCGAGAACGCGACTGATGCATGATCTCTGCATGGATTGGCGGGCGCGCCTGGTCAATGGCAGATGCCGCGCAATACCCATGCAGGAGATGCAGGGCTCGTGAGCGGCGGAGTGCATGCAGCTCAGGTGCCGCGCAGGATCAGCCGCTGACGTTCTGAGGCAGCCAAAGCGCGATCTCGGGATAGGCGAGCAGCAAGCCGATCAGGGCGAACATGCTCAGCACGAAGACGAGAGAGCCCGCGATCACGTCCTGGATGCTGCCCTGTTTGCGTATGGCTTGGACCACGTAGAGATTGATGCCCACGGGCGGTGTGATCAGTGCCACTTCCAACAAAATGGTCATGACAATGCCGAACCAGAGGGGGTCATAGCCGAGACTGACCACGATCGGGACCACCAATGGCGTCATGGTCACCAGCATGGAGAGGCTTTCGAGAAAACAGCCGAGGACCACGAAGAAGGCGATGATCACAACCATGGTCGCCACGGGGGACAGGCCGAGGCCGTTGATGAAGCCGGTGAGCTGCTGGGATAGGCCAATGGCGGAAAGCACGAAATTGAGGAAATAGGACGCGAGCACGATCAGCATGATCATGCCGGTGGCCTTCATAGCGCCGAGAAAGGACTCGTGCAGCAGGGTCAGGCTGAGCTTGCCATTCCACCAAGCGAGGATGATCGCGAAGACCAGGCCGAGGGATGCCGCCTCGGTGGGTGTTGCGATCCCTGCATATATCGATCCGACCACCACCAGGAACAGCAGCAGGATCGGCACGAGATCAATGAGGCTCATCAGCCGCTGGCGCCATGTCGCCCGAACGGGCTGGCCGTCATAACCGGGCTTGGCCAGGCAGACGATCAGGATGATCGCCGAGAAGAGCAGCGCCAGAACAAGCCCAGGGATCATCCCGGCGAGGTAAAGCTTGGGGATGGAGGTGTTGGTGATCATCCCGTAGATGATCAGGTGAATCGAGGGCGGGATGAGGATCCCCAAGGTGCCGCCAGCGGCGAGGCTGCCCAGAAACAGCCGCTCATTATAGCCGCGCTTGAGGATTTCCGGCAGGGCCACGGTTCCGATCGTCGCGGCGGTGGCCACGCTCGAGCCCGAGGTTGCCGCAAAGAGAGTGCTCGCGCCGATATTGGCGTGGAGCAGGCCTCCAGGGAGGCGATTGAGCCAGAGGGCGACAGCGCCATACATGCGTTCGGCGATACCGGCGCGCAGCAGGATTTCGCCCAAGAGCACGAAGAGTGGCACGCTCGTCAGAGTGAATTCATTCGAGACTTTCCAGAAGATCTCGGATGCGGCGTAGTAGAGCGGGAGAGGGGAATAGATGCCGCCCAGAACAAAGGCTGCAATTGCCAATGCCGCGGCAATGGGAATGCTCGCACCAATCAGGACCGCAAGAAGAAGTGCTGCATTGCCCAGCATGTCAGCCCAGCCCGCCTGACTTCACGGCATCCTCGGCCTCTTCCACAGGGGTCATCACGCCAAGCTGCCGGTTCACTTGGTTCAGGTCCCCATGCGCCAGCTCGAGAAGAGCCCTGATTGCTGAAAGGGCCAACGCCACCAGAAAGACGACGAAGCCCAGGAGCCATGCGGCCTGCGGAATGATCAAAGGAATCTGGAGAGAGGAAGCGGAACGCGACGCGCGCGCCCAGGATCCGGAGACCACGATCCAGCCGCTGAAGATCAAGAAGCCCGCAAGCAGCAGAAGCGCAATCAGCGCCAGCATGTCGAGGCCGGTGCGCAAGGCGAGCGGAAAGCGCTGGTAGAGGAAATCGATGCGCACGTGGCTGCGGGCGTAAAAGCCTTCCGCCAGTGACCAGGAAATGCCGATCGCGAAGATGTAGCCGGCAATTTCGTCGACGCCGCCGAGATTGCGTCCCAGCAGATAACGGGCGAGCACATCCACGGCCACCATGATGCCGAGGAACATCACGCCCCATCCAGCCGCAAGCAAAAGGAAGCGCGACAAACGACGCCAGAACGCATCAGCAGCGATAATCAAGGCAGCGAAGGTGCCGGGTTTCAATGAGGTCCGCGCCATGCTGCCTCGATCGCGCTTACTTGCGGGCCGTCATGCCGGTGACTTTGCCAACGGTCTCGTTCCACCGCGACACGCAGGCCTCATCACAGCGAGAGGCCCATTTCTTCAGCACCACCTCCTCAAGGATTCGGCGCCGTTCCTTGTCGTCCGCCTCGGACGGTTCGACATAGGTCATAGCCGCAGGCTTCCCATAGGGGCATTCCGCCCGACCCGTGTTGCAATCGATACCGGCCTTGTCGTCGGTCGCCGTCAGCGTCCAAAGGTCGTCCTCCAGGGTCTTTACGGCCTTTGCGACCGCCTCCCGCTGATTTTCCGGCAAGGCTTCCCATTTGGACTTGTTGGCGGCAATGAGGGTGAGGCCCCAGCCGAAGCGCATGCCATAGAGATTGCTGGTCACTTCCGGCCACTTGAAGGAATAGCCGGTCAACGTGCCGGTGATGCCGCAATCAACGACGCCGCGTTGCAGCGCCGGGACGACTTCCGCCAGGGGAATGCTCACGCCAACGGCACCGGCAGCCTCGATGAATTCATTCATGCTCGCGCCGTAGAAGCGGATCTTGCGGCCCCTGATATCCGCAAGGCTCTTCACCGGTTCGCGGCAGTAGAGGACCTGGCTCGGGTTGGGATAGACGCCAAGCAGGACCAGCCCATGCTTCTTCTCAAGGTCTTCAGCGATCACGGGACGATAGGCCTCGAGCGCCTTATGACCGGTCTCCACGTTTTGGATGAGGGTTGCGAGCTCCAGCCCCTCGATGACCGGATCATCGGCAACGGAATAGCCGACGACGATATGGCCGATGTCGAAAACGCCGAGGGTGGCAAGGCGCAGGAGCTCCACGCCGGAGAGGCCGAGCTCGGAATAGGAGGTTACGCTCGCCGTGACCTCGCCATTGGTCATTTCCTTGAGCTTCTCGGACCAGAACGGCTTTTCCACACGCTCGTAAGCATTCAGATTGGACCACGGCGCGACCACCTTCAGCTCGGTTTGCTGAGCCTGCGCCGTGCCGAACAGAGCGGCCAAGCTTAGCGCCGCCGCGCTCATCAGTTTCCGGATCGCCATCGCACTCACCCCGTATTCTCTGGACGCGACACATGAGAACGAGCAACGGCGCGCGTCAAATACAGTCTTCGTATTCGATTATATGTCTGAGGTATCGACTTGGCGCCAGGTTCACGTCTCGCCCAGAGTGAGGGCCGCTGGCTCTGCCGCGAAATGATCAGCTTTGCGCTGGGAAATGACCGCATTTCCTCATGCTTTAGCGCCGAGAATGCAATGATCCGGAGCTTGCCGCATGACGAATAGAGTCCCCACTTCTGGTGAATCGAGTGGCCAATCTGAACATCAGGCTAGAACAGAGGCTGAACAGACCAGCGTCACAGAGCCAGAAGCAGCTGCGGGAAGGGCGAGCGGCGTGATAGCGCAATTGGTGGACGCTCTGAACTGGGTCGATTGGGAGGTCGAACAGAGCAAGTCCGTGTCCGCAATGGGGGCTTTGAGGCAAATCAATGACAGCGATCCGCATATGCGCGTTGATCCTCATGTTCTCGGAGCCCGCATCGCGTTGGGTTCCTTAAGCGGGACCAATATCTTTGCCACCCGAGAGGGTCATCACCTCGATCAGGCGGCATTATTGTTCAGCAAGGTCAAACCGCAGAACCTGTCTTTTGATCCTCACTCCCCGTTGCGTCTTTCGGTCTTGCGCAAGTCGTATTTCGATGCGCTCGCCCGGGAGTGGCTCAAGGCGAGGCTGTTCACTCCGGAGGCCGCCGAAGATGGGGAAGGCGCGCGGCCCCGCTTCGAAAGCGGAACGATCGTGAACGCAGTGGGCAAGACCATCACGGATCTCGCCGAAATGCCCGCGCTGACAAAGCTTCCTGGCATTGATCGCCTTAGCGATGCTGCCCGTCATCAGCTGGTGGAGGAGTGGGCGCGGGAAGCCGGGCTCGATACGCATCACAAGATTGGGACGATCGAGTTCTCGCTCGCCTGCATCGTGCGGCAACGGGCGATTGCCCGGAATGAGGTAGTACCAGAGGGGCTTGATGACAGGCGCGTACTGCTGCGCGTCTTCCAGGATGAGATCCGGCATTGGCAGCAGCACCCGAACGACTCCTTCAATCCCTATGTGGAAGCGGCTTTCCATCTCGCGCGCTCAAGTGGTGATAAGTTCACGGGAACGGAGCCGGAGCAGATCCTGCAGGAGGCTCTATCCTACTTTAGTGAGCGGTGGGCGGCGAATTTCGGCAAGCCGCCGAGCTTCGATCGCGCAGAAGCGGCGCTAGCCATCATGGAGAAGGCGAGCGGACAGTCGCGCGATGACCTGGAATATGAAGAGCGCGGGTTCTCATCGACCGAGGCGTTCGGGCTAACGGAGACTGTTTCCTCAACGCCGTTGGAGCGCTTCCTGCAACTCGCGGATCGGCCAGGGCTGGGCCACACCCTACCTCTTCGATGCGAGCACAATAAGCATCACGGGGTACACGTCATATACCCGCGCTCGGCTCTGCAGGAGGCTGAGGAGGCTTATAATAGCGGGTTGAGCCAGCAGCCCTGGGTGATCGCGCGGGCAAAGGAAAACCTTCGGCTGGGCGGCAGCGATCTTTCACCGGATGCGGTCGATGCCGAGATCGCGCGGATCGTTGGGAACTATCAGGCCGAAACCGAAGCGCACCGCCATCTGATCAGCGGCCTCCATTTTCTGAAGGACTGGGTGATCAGCCAGATACCGATCGTGGGCGGCATCTACAATATCGAGGAAGGCATTCGCCACGGCGATATCAAGCAGATCATAGGTGGAGCGATCGCATTGACGCTCGATGCAGCGTTTGCCGCGGTGGCCGGCCGCGGGCGCATCGCAGAAGTATCGCCAGAGGTGGCCAGCGGCGTGGCCCGTTTGGCGAGCGAGCATGGCTCCGCGCCGCTGAAGGAGCTGGCTGAAGCAGCGGCAGCAGCGATCAGGCCCGTTCAGGAAGGTGAGACCTTCAGCGATATTCCGCGGCGCTTCACGACCTTGGACGCAGGCATGGAGAAATCATGGCCTCATCCGGTGACGGGCCGAAGCCTCACCGTTACCAAAATCCAGAGTACCGGCGAAATCGTCGCCTTGGATAGCGTACCTGGGCAGAAGGGCACGTTTCGAGCGGTGGACTGGATCAGTG
This sequence comes from Rhodoligotrophos sp. CJ14, assembly GCF_038811545.1. Taxonomy (GTDB): domain Bacteria; phylum Pseudomonadota; class Alphaproteobacteria; order Rhizobiales; family Im1; genus Rhodoligotrophos; species Rhodoligotrophos ferricapiens. The sequence continues at coordinate 2,055,186 of NZ_CP133319.1, read as the reverse complement.
GTGAATCCCGCCGTGGAGCTGAGCTCGACGCCTATCATCGAGATCCCGGGACGGGCCGGATCGAAAAGGGCGGCAAGCTGCAAGGCGGCGGGCAATGCTGTTCAGATCCCTCCAGCCGTCCCAACGTGGACGAGAGTGACGCCCTTAGCTCTTTTCCGAGACGAATGGCCGATCTGATAGATCGGACGACCAGTTCGCTCGTCTTCGAGTATGACGAGACGGGCGTTTGGGTTCAGAATGCCTCCTATTACGATCTGGCTGGACTGGATTACCTACCGAAGAATTGGGAGCACGTGCCTCCTGATGAGGTCGCGAGCAGCTCGCCGGGTGTAAATGGACCGACAAAGGCGCGCATAGTCGAAACGGGAGATCGCACGAGAGGCGATGCCCTCGGGCCGGCCTATCTCTATGAGGGACGGTACTGGTCTTTCATAGACGCGCCGAATGAGGCGCTGGGCAAATACCGGGCGGCGAGGGCGGATATGCGATCAGTACGCCTCCGATACCGATCATGGAGGGCTACGCGAGGACCCACAATCCGCCCACCGGCACCTATGGCATGCCGTTGGCCGGCGAGAGGGTTTTGGTCTCGGAAGATGAAGTCTTGCTTCCACCTCCATACCGGGCTGGCGATGTTGCCGACCGCCTGGTGGTGGAGACAGGTGGATATCGAATTCGCCCGGGCGTGTACTGGTATGAAAAGGATTTCTGGACGTTTCAGTCGGGGGCACGCCTTGAGGAGCGCTACGTTAACGCAGTGGAATTTGCGCGCCGCTGGGATGAGCGCTTTTCGAAGATCACGGGCGAAAAAGCGGTCGTCAAGGTGCTGTGGGGCGACCACACCGTCGCCGTCCTGACCAAGCCGCTCAGCAATGAGATGGTCTCAACATTGGAAGCCGAGGCGAGCAGGACCGCCATAACTGACACTGCGGCAGTCGACCCAGTGGAGGTCGCGTCAGATGAGCAGACCACTTCCAAGGCTGAGGTGGTGCAAGCCGAAATCCATAATGCCCCCAGTCCCGCTCCGATATCCGAGCCTGCCCAAGGATCGGTCCCATCCCCCGAATCGGCCGTGCCTTTCGTCCTTCCGGGTGAGCAGATCCTCGAGGCAGAGGCCGCTACGGGCAGCGGTGCACGGATGGCCTTCTGGTTGTGACGTGGCGGAGAGCCCCCGGTTATTGTGTGCGAGGACGCAAGGTGATGTCGAGCCACGCGAGATCGTTGACCTCGGCCTTATCCTCCGTGTTCAACACAACGGTGGTGGTCTCGGCCTCGATGATGGCGGGACCAGTAATCACATGGCCCGGTGCCAAGCTGTCCAGCGCGTAGACCGGTACTTCGTGCCAGGCGCCGAAAAACGCGCGCCGGGTGCGCTCCGGTGTGGCGGGTTCGCTTGCAGGTGCCACCACGTTCTGCCTGTCGATCGCAGCCGGCACTTCGCCCACGGCGGCCACCCGTGCATTGACCAGCACCACCTCCTGTCCGGGTGAGGAATAAGTGTAAAGTTCCTCATGGCGGCGATGAAACCGATCGATGATTGCATCCATGATGCCGGGGTCGGAGAGGTCGAGACCATCGAGGCTCACATCCACCTCGAAGATCTGCTCGCCATAGCGCATTTCGGCCGAACGCTCGATGTGGATAGGGCCTTTGAACCAGGACCCTAGCCGGCGCTTCGCTTCCGCTTCGAGCTCGGCAAAGATCTCGCGCAGCTTGGCGCTGTCGAGGGCCGCCGTGTCGCCGATATGGCTGCGGGTGACCTCGTAACGGAGATCGCTCGCCAGCATGCCCCAGGCGGAGAGAACTGAGGCGACCGTCGGCACCACGACCCGGCTCATCTCCATTTCGCGGGCAACCTCCACCGCGTGCAGGCCGGCGGCGCCGCCGAAGCTGAGAAGGGTGAAGCCGCGCGGATCAACGCCGCGGCGCAGAGTCATCAGGCGGATGCCATCAGCCATCTTGAGATTGATCAGGCGGAAAATGCCGGCCGCGGTCTCATCGCGGCTCAGGCCCAGCTTATCGGCCAGACGGTCCACGGCCGCTTCCGCGGCAGTGCGGTCGAGCTTGCGGCGGCCGCCCAGGAAATTGTCGGGGTCGAGATAGCCGAGCAGCAGATTGGCGTCGGTGACCGCAGGCTCAGTGCCGCCATTGCCATAGCAGGCGGGCCCGGGCACAGCGCCGGCGCTTTCGGGGCCGACATGGAAGGTGCCGCCATCATCCACTCTGGCAATCGAGCCTCCGCCCGCGCCGATGCTGATGATGTCGAGGCTGCGCAGCGCAATGCGCTGGCCGGCAAGGCCACGCTCGGAGGATAAGGCGATTTCCTCGTCGACGATAAGGGAGATATCGGTGCTGGTGCCGCCCATGTCGAAGGGGATGAGGTTGCCACGGTTCAGGAGCTCGGCGCAGCGGCGGGATCCTGCGATGCCGCCAGCCGGGCCCGACAGCACCGTGCCGGCTGCCAGCCGCGAGGCTTCATCGACCGGGGCAATGCCGCCATGAGAGAGAATAATAAAGAGGGCGCCGCCAAAGCCCTGCTCGGCCAGCCTTCGCTCGAGATTTGTGAGATATTTACGCACGGCCGGGCCTACATAGGCGTTCACCACCGTGGTCGAGACCCGCTCATATTCCTTGATCTGTGGCAGCACATCGCTCGAAAGCGAGACATAGGCCTCAGGCATCTCGCGGGCGAGGTGCTCGAGGGTCGCCTGCTCATGGGCCGGGTTGCGGTAGGAATGAAAATAGCAGACCGCAACCGAGGTCACCTGCTCCTGCTTCAGCCGCGCGATCTCGCGTGCAAGGGAGGCCTCGTCCAATGGGGTCAGCACGCTGCCGTCATAGGCGATGCGCTCGCGCACGCCGCGGCGAAGATGGCGGGGCACGAGAGGATCCGGCGGGGGCAGCAACAGGTTATAGCGCTCTTCCTTCAGGCCCTCACGCATCTCGATGACATCGCGATGACCTTCCGTGGTGAGCAGGCCGACCTTGGCGCCCTTCCGCTCGAGCAGGGCGTTGGTGGCGACCGTGGTGCCGTGAACAATGCGATCCGTGGTCGCCAGGAGATCCCGCAGACCAAGACCAAGACGGGCGGCAAGATCGGTGAGGCCGGCAATGACACCGATCGATTGATCCTCGGGCGTCGAGGGTGACTTGGTGAAGGTGGTGGTGCCTTCATCATCGATGGCGACGAGATCGGTGAAGGTGCCGCCGACGTCGATGCCTATGCGAAAGGTTTTGGTCATAGGAGTTTTATTCCACGGAAGCTGATCTCAAGGTCTGATGCGGACTTAGCGCCGGTCGGCTAGATGAGCTCACGCTCACGGTCGCGGCGGATCGCTTCCGCGCTGCGCTTGGCAGGATCGCCCCAGCCGCCACCGCCGCCGGATCTGATCTCCAGGAGATCGCCAGCCTTGATCTCGATGCCATATTCCTTCGTCTTGAGGTCACGGCCGCCATCGGACGAGACTAGGCGGTAGTGATGAGGCAGGCCATCCTTGCCGCCCAACATGCCGGCTGCGCCATGGCGTGTGCCCTCGCCGGCGGTATGACCATAGGCCGGGACCTCCACGCGCAGGTTCATGGTGGCGCCCAGGCCGCCGCGATGCTGGCCTTCGCCGCCCGACCCCGGCCGGAACTCATGGCTTTCAAACAGCAGGGGGAAGCGGGCTTCGGCCACCTCGATGCTGCCGAACTTGATGCCGCCGACCGAGTGCCATTCACCCGCGGTGGACCAGCCATCGCCCTTCGGGGATGCTCCACCGCCGGGGCGGGCATGGAACATGTGCCAGATGAAGCGCTTGCCGTTGCGGGGATTATCCCCGGTGATGGAGATGCGGAAGCGGCGCCCCCAGCCGCCCATGGCCCGATCAGGACAGGCAGGCGCAAGAGCCTTCACGATCGCCTCGACGATCTCGTTGGACGGATGCGTCGTGCATAGGGTGACAGGTGCATTGTTCTCGGCCCAAACCACAGTGCCCGGCTTCGCCTTGATCTTGAGGATCCTGAAGACACCGTCATTCTTCGGGATGTCGGGATCGATGAGATAGGCGAAGGCCATGGCCACGGCCGCCTGGGTATTGGCGTGGGACGAATTGGCGAAGCTGTTGGATTGCGGATCGCTGTCGGTCAGATCGATCTCGAGATCACTGCCCTTCTTGGTAACCTTGGCGGCGATGCGGATATTCTCGCGTCCGCGGCCGTCATCATCAAGAAAGGCCTCGCCGTAATAGACACCGTCCTTCCAGCTCTCGACAATGGCGCGGGCGCGGCGCTCGGCGCCATCGAGAATGGCCTCGACGGCATCCACCACCACATCGGCGCCCACTTCGTTGAACAGCTTCTTCAGCCGGCGCTCGCCTAGATGGGCCGCGCCGATCATGGCGTCGAGATCGCCGCGGAAATCCCGGTGGAAACGCACATTCAGGATGATCATGTCCATCACGTCATCCCGCAGCTTGCCGGCTTCATACAGCTTGAGCGGCGGGATCCGGATGCCCTCCTGCCAGATCTCCGTGGCGGCCGGGTTATACGCGCCGTGAGTTGCCCCGCCAATATCGCCCATATGGGCGCGGGCGATGGTCCAGAAGAGCCGCTTATCGCCGGCAAAGATCGGCACGAATACGGTGACATCCGGCAAGTGGTTGCCACCACCGGCATAGGGGTCGTTGACGATGATGACGTCGCCAGGTTCGATGCGACCGGCGAATTTCTCCTCAATGGCGCGCGCTGCCCAGGGCAGGGCGCCGACATGGATCGGAATATGGTCGGCCTGGGCGATCAGCCGACATTGGGCATCGCAGATCCCCATGGAGAAGTCCCGGCTCGCATTGAGGATCTGCGAGTAGGAGGTACGCAGCATCGCTTCACCCATCTCCTCTACGATGGAGCTCAAGCGGTGCTGGATCACCGATCTGGTGATGGGATCTACCGGATTTGCCACAGTTCTCACCCCTTCCGTCCGTTCGCGGTATGACCTTGTCCCGCTGCCGCGATCAGCCTCAAGCTAGCGATGGGCCTAGATGACGGTCCAATACCATTTCCGTATCAGATTATATTCGCGTGTGGCGCGCAATTCGCGCAAGCGTTCTCAGGCGGATTGGCGGCGGCCACCACCAGCGGTGATCAGAGGCGCCAGGCGGGCATCATCGATCACCGCCAGCAGATCCTCGATCAGAGGTTCCCGCTTCTCGCGCGGCCATACCGCATAAAGCTCGACCAGGGGGCTGTCGTCGAGGAGCGGCTTGAACACGACATCCTCGTAGCCAAGCCTGCGGGCCGAGCGCGGAACCAGCGCCATGCCGAGGCCGCTTGCCACTAGGCAGAGCATGGTGGTCATCTGATAGGCTTCCTGGATCTTCAAGGAGGAATAGCCGGCTGACTGGCAAAGATGCAGGATCAGCTCGCGAAAGCCGGGCGCTTCCTCGGTGTCAAAGATCACCAAAGGCGTGCCATTGAGCTCGGCAAGGCGCAGCGCTGGCTTGCCCGCAAGCGGATGCAATTTGTGCAGGGCGACAACGAACGGCTCCTGATGCACGAGGCGGATGCTCAAGCGATCATCGATGACCGGCGGGCGGACAAAACCGATATGGATTTCGCCCTTCTCGAGGCCGATGAGCTGAGCGGGCGAGGACATTTCGCGCAAAGACAGGTCCACGTCCGGCAGGCGCTCGCTGAAGGCGGCCAGCACCGGGGGCGCGAATTCGAGGGCAGCCGATCCGGTGATGCCGACGATCAGGCGTCCTGCATGGCCGCTGGCAGCACGGCGCGTCATCGATTGCGCACGCTCGAACTGGCTCAGAACCTGACGGGCTTCGCGCAGCAGGGTACGGCCGGCCGGGGTCAGCTCGATCGGGCGGCGGCTGCGGTCAAAAAGGGTGACCTGCAGCTCTTCCTCCAATGCGCGGATCTGCTGGGAGAGGGGCGGTTGGGCAATATTCAGGATCTCCGCAGCGCGTCCAAAATGACGCTGCTCCGCCAAAACGACGAAATAGCGAAGATGCCTCAGGTCCATGGGTAAGGTGATACAGAAGCGCAACTCGGCCGTCGAGCCTCTATTCCGGGCAATGACTTGCTTTAACCGCCTCTATGTCGGGCAGAAACGGCTGGATTAGCCGCCCGTCGCCCATAAGGCCGCCGAGAAGGACAATATGGACAATACTGTGCCCAACGCGATTGCGCCGGACACCATGCCGATCGCCACCTGGTAGCGGGTCGCCAAGATGAATGTGTTGATGCCCGTCGGTGCTGCCGCGAAGAGAACGGCCACCCGCATCCAGTCATGCGGGATCACGAAGACCTTCGCGGCCAAGAACCAAACGGCCACAGGATGCACCGTCAGCTTGATCAAAGTGACCGCGATGGCCGGTCCTATGGTACCGCGGACGCTGTAGTGGCTGAGGGCTGTGCCCATGGCGAGCAATGCACAGGGAACGCTTGCATCCGCCAGCAGGGTGAGGACCTTGCCCGCCGCCGATGGCAAGGCGAGGCCACTCAGGCGCCAGAGGAGACCAGACGCAAGCCCGATGATAATGGGGTTCGAGAGCACGCCCTTGGCGATGGATGTGAGCAGGGCGAGCCGGATGCCTGGCTCAGTGCGGTGCGTCCATTCGAGGTGAATGGTCGCAAACAGGCTCATGACCGGTAAGTGCACGGCAAGGATGAGGAAGAGGGGCAAGGCGCCGGCATCGCCCATGACAGCGAAAATGATGGGCACACCCATCAGCGCCGTATTCGCATAGGCGGAGGCCACTCCGGCGATCGCGCCGGTTGGCGCGTCGCGCTTGCACAGAAACCGCACGGCCGCCCAGCCAGCCACCCAAGCGATGGCCACCGCGCCGAAATAGCTGCCCCATAAGCCCCAAGGGTTTTGCTCGGGCATGTCGATATCGGTCATCGTTTTGAACAGCAGAGCGGGCAGGCACAAAGTGAAGACCACGGCGGACAGGCCTTCCGAGGCCATCTTGCCCAGCACGCCTGCCTTGGACAGGAGAAAGCCGATGACGATCAGGCCAAAGACCGGGGCGATCGTGTCTATGGCCTGCAGCACGGGTCTTGATTCTCCACCACCGGTTCGCTCAGTATCCGCAATCGGCTATAGTGCTTCACCATGCAGCGCAACAGAACAGAGCAGGGATCAGACGAGGCTGTGCGCGGCGCACCGTCACAGACGGATAGGCCTGGCCAAGCGTCCTCGTCGCGCTCGGAGGAGTTCCTCAAGCGCTCCTACAGCATGCATGGCCCGGATGAGGCGGTGAGCCTCTACAAGGATTGGGCGCCAAGCTACGACCAGCAGCTCCAGTCGGAGTTGGGCTATTTATCGCCCAAGCGGGTGGCCGATCTCGCCGCGGAGTGGGTGGTCGACCGTGCTGCCCCTGTGTTGGACGTCGGCTGCGGCACGGGGCTCACGGGCGCCGCTATGAAATTCCACGGTTATACCACCATAGACGGTGTGGACATCTCGCCCGAGATGATCGCGCTCGCGCAAGCGAAGGGGATCTATCGAGAGATCTTCGAGGCGGATCTCTTGAAGCCGCTGCCGCTCGCGAGCGATGCTTATGGCGCGGCGGTCTCATCAGGCACGTTCACCCATGCCCATGTGGGCGCGGTGGCGCTGGACGAGGTGTTCCGGGTGCTCAGGCCCGGTGGGCTCTTGGTGTGCACAATCCACACGGATGTGTTCGAGCCTGCGGGCTTTCGCGCGAAGATCGCATCGCTTACGGTGGCAGGGCGCATCGCGGTGCGGCATCGGCACGAGGCGGCATTATTCGAGGGCGAGGCTCCCGATGGCCTATATTACGTGATCGAGGTTCTCGGCGCTTGAGACCAGCGCGTTGCGCATTGCAGCGCGTCGCCGGCTCATGTAACGGTCGTGAAACTGTCTCACAGGGGAGCTCTCCTCATGCCGGTTGCCGCGCCCGTTGCTCACACCAAAGCCATTCTCGCCGAGGTGCCGCGGCTTGTCGCCGATGCGGTCAATGCCGCCGAACAGGTCTATGGGGAGGCGCGCAAACAGGTTGCAGCTCTGGTCACGCGGGATGGCCGGGTCTCCGGAAGCCTCGTCGAGGAGCATCAATCAGCGGCACATGGCCTCGCCTGGCTTGCCACCTATGTGGAGACGCTTCGTCAGCTTGCGCTCTATGCGGCCCGGCTCGAGGAGCAGGAGCAGCTTGGCGAAACCGAGACCCTGATCGTCCAGATCATCGCCGGGGAATATCTCAACCAGATCATCGGCGGCATTCCGATGAACCAGGGCGAGTTCGTGCGACCGCATGATCTGGGGCTCGAGGACGATGCCCTCAGGCCGCTGATGACCGGTGCGGCCGCGATCCTGCGGCGGGACGGCAATACGCCGGGCGCGCGGGCGCGGCTGATCGGGCTCATGGTCGGGCAGGATGGCGCGCTTTCCTATGGTGCAACAAATCTCGATGAAACGGTCGAGCAAATGCGCCAGGAAATGCGGCGCTTCGTTGAGGATAAGGTCGCGCCGCATGCGCATCAGTGGCATTTGGACAATGCCTATATCCCGCTCGATATTCTCGCTGAGCTAAGCTCGCTCGGGGTGTTCGCGCTCACTCTGCCGGAGGAGTATGGCGGGCTTGGCCTTGGCAAGGAGGCCATGTGCGTCGTTTCGGAAGAATTGTCGCGCGGCTATATCGGGGTCGGCTCGCTGGGCACGCGCACGGAAATCGCGGCCGAGCTCATCATGCATGCGGGCACCGAGCAGCAGAAGCAGCATTTCCTGCCGAAGCTGGCCTCAGGCGAGATCCTGCCCACGGCGGTATTCACCGAGCCGAATACCGGGTCTGACCTGGCCAGCCTGCGTACCCGCGCGGTTCGCGAGGGGGACGTCTACAAGGTTTATGGCAACAAGACCTGGATCACGCACCCGGTGCGGGCGGATCTGATGACCTTGCTTGTGCGCACCAAACCGGACGAGCCCGGCTATAAGGGCCTCTCCATGCTGCTTGCGGAAAAACCGCGCGGCACGGACGCTGATCCGTTCCCCGCCCCAGGCATGAGCGGCGGCGAGATCGAGGTGCTCGGCTATCGCGGCATGAAGGAATTCGAGATCGCCTTCGACGGGTTCGAGGTGAAGGCGGAAAACCTGCTGGGCGGCATCGAGGGGCAGGGCTTCAAGCAGCTGATGCAAACCTTCGAGAGTGCCCGGATCCAAACCGCGGCGCGGGCCATCGGTGTTGCTCAGAGCGCGCTCGATCTCGGCTTGCGCTATGGACGGGAGCGGCTGCAATTCGGCAAGCCGATCCTGTCGTTCCCGCGGGTTTCGGACAAGCTGGTGATGATGGCGGCGGAGATCATGGCGGCGCGCCAGCTCACCTATTTCGCCGCACGCAACAAGGATGCGGGGCGGCGCTGCGACCTCGAAGCGGGCATGGCCAAGCTATTGGCCGCGCGGGTTGCCTGGGCTGCCGCAGATAATGCGTTGCAGATCCATGGCGGCAATGGTTTTGCGTTGGAATATCCCGTCAGCCGCGTGCTATGTGATGCCCGAATTCTCAATATTTTCGAGGGAGCTGCGGAAATTCAGGCACAGGTGATCGCGCGCCGGCTGCTCGATGGCAGCAATTGAAGGCCGAAGCCGAACTGACCTTCGCAACATCGCATCACTCCGATCGGAAATGCCTTTAGACGACGCGGCATCGACCGCCCCTATCCGCCCGTAAGGAAGCCGGCGTAATGACTGTCATGAATTATCTGGTGCCGGTGGCGCTCGCCGCGGTCTTCATCGTTCTCATTCTCGGACTTGTGAACATGATGCGGGGTGGAAGCGCCAATACCTCACAGCGATTGATGCGGCTGCGCGTGCTGCTGCAATTCGTGGCGATCATCATCATCATGACCACCATCTATTTCATGAGTCGCTAGAGCGTTTCGCTTCTCTTGACTCGCGAAACCGCGTCTCAAGCTCTTGCTTCGTCGCATTTTCTTCACGCGACTAGGCGGCCGCCCCCGACCAGGCCGGAGCCGTCACAGGGGCGGTCGGTCAATTCAGCGAGGCGCCAGGCGGACGGCGCCGTCGAGGCGGATGAACTCGCCGTTCAGCATGTCATTGGTCACGATGTAGTGGGCGAGGGATGCATATTCCTCGGCCTTGCCCAGGCGTTGCGGGAAGGGCACATTCGCCGCAAGGGATTTGCGCACCTCTTCGCTCAGCCCATCGAACATCGGGGTGTGGAACAGACCCGGCAGGATGGTCATGACCCTGATGCCGTCGCTCGCGAGATCGCGGGCCACCGGCAGGGCCAGGCTCTGCACGCCACCTTTCGAGGCCGCGTAAGCCGCCTGGCCGATCTGGCCATCCTGAGCTGCGACAGAAGCGGTGTTGATGATGACGCCGCGGCAGCCATCGTCATTGACGGGCTCCAGGCTCGCCATGCCGGCCGAGCATTTGGCGATCATGGTGAAGGTGCCGATCAGGTTGATCTCGATCACCTTGCGGAAATCGGCGATGCTATGGGGAATGACCTCGCCTGTTTCCCGCTTGCGGCGGAAGGTCTTCTGGCCGATGGCGATGCCGGCGCAGTTCACCAGGATCCGCTCCTGGCCGTGAGCCGCACGCGCCTTGGCCAGACCCTCGTCGATGCTCTGCTCGCTGGTCACATCAACCGCGCAGAAGGTGCCACCGATGTCGCGGGCAACCGCCTCGCCGCGATCCTTGTTGAGGTCGAAAATGGCAACCTTCGCGCCGTCCTTCGCCAGCCGGCGTGCGGTTGCCTCACCAAGGCCCGAAGCGCCGCCGGTCACCACGGCGGCAGTGTTTTGATCAATCTTCATGTTCTCTCCCGAAGATGAATAGCGTCATTGGGTCCTAACCTTGTCCGCTCCGCGATGCAAATCCATATGAAGACGCGGTCCGAGTTCGAGGAGTGCAAATGGCTGAAGCGGGACATACGAGGCAACCGCCGGATCTCAAGTCGCCCGAGATCCAGCTACCGGCGGTCATGAGTGCCAATGAGAAACGCGTGAGGCGTGGCTTCTGGCGCAAGATCGGCCGTGTCGCCAGCCGCATCCCCTTCGCGCAGTCGGCGATCGCCGCATATTATTGCGCGACCGATCCGGACACACCGCTGAAGGCCAAGGCGATCCTCTTCGCAGCCTTGGCCTATTTCGTGATGCCGCTCGACATGGTGCCCGACATCCTAACGATGATCGGCTTCACCGATGATGCGGCGGTCGTATTCGCCGCGCTCAACATCATCGGCATTTACATGAAGCCCAAGCATCAGGAGATGGCGCAGGAGATGCTGCAGAAGCTGCGCAAAGGAGACTCTTCCGGACCGGAACCGGCGTGAGGGCAGGCCTCACGCCTCGGCTGCGGCTTACAGTTTCAGAATGATCTTGCCTTTCGCCTGGCGCTTGGCCAGCACGTTCAGCGCCTCGGCCGCCTGGTCCAGCGGGAAAGTGCGATCGATCTGCGGCTGCACACGGCGGCTGGCGCACCAGTCGAGCAGAAGCTCCATGTTCTCCCGATTGCGGTGCGGCTCCCGGTCCAGGTAAGCCCCCCAGAACACGCCCACAATGTCGCAGCTCTTCAGCAGGACCAAATTGAGCGGGATCTTGGGAATTTCACCGCCGGCAAAGCCGATCACCAGGAAACGACCATACCAGCCGGTTGATCTGAGCGCCTGTTCCGAGAGCGCGCCGCCTACGGGATCATAGACCACATCGACGCCCTTGCCATCGGTGAGCTCCTTAAGTCGGTCCTTAAGCGATTCCCGCTCGTAATTCACAAGCTCGTCGGCACCAAGCTCGCGGCAGAAGGCGAGCTTCTCGTCGGAGGACGCACAGGCGATGACGCGGGCACCGAACTGCTTGCCAAGCTCAATCGCGGCCTGACCGGTGCCGCCGGCTGCACCAAGCACAGCGAGGGTTTCGCCCGGCTGAAGGCGCGCCCTGTCCTTGAGCGCATGCAGTGTCGTTCCATAGGTCACGGAGAGACCGGCGGCCACCTCATAGTCGATCGAGGCAGGAAGAGGGACAAGCCGGGAGACGGGCGCTGCGACCTCCTCGCGTGCTCCGTTCCAGCCGATATAGGCCATCACGCGGTCACCGACCTTGAAGCCCGTGACCCCGGCTCCGACAGCGGTGATGTCGCCGGCGATCTCGCCTGACGGGGAGAAGGGGAGTTGCGGCTTGAACTGATATTTGTTCTCGATGATCAGCGTGTCGAAGAAGTTCAACCCGGCGGCACGGACCCGGATCACCACCTCGCCCTCGCCCGCTGTCGCGGCTGGGACGTCCTCGAGGACCAGGGTTTCCGGCGGTCCAAAACTCTTGCACAAAACAGCCTTCATTCTCGTTTTCTCCCTCAGGTGCGTTCAGCCGCATGCCCGCTTTGCTTCGGCCGAACTCGAATCACATTTCGGCGAAGCGCAACAGCGTCGCATTGCGTTCTCCGGTGATATTCCCATAAGTTGCTGTCCCGCAACGACCATTCTCAATGATCACGCCACTTGGCTTGCTTGGAGGCATGGGGCTCGGGTAACTTGCGGCCTGCGTGCTTCGTTGTGGCCGGGTTGACTTCACGTGGTCTTGCGGTACGCCTCGCCTTCACCCTCGGACACGATGAAAGGAGCTCTAGGACGATGATTGTACGTGGGACGCTCGTCGCCGTCAGCCTCATGGCCTGCCTTGTCGGCTCGATGCTGCCTCGGGATGTCGCCGCCCAGACGCAGGACGATCCGCAGCTGCTAGGGGATTTCAACGATTGGGCAGCGTACACCTACAACACGGCCAAGGGAAAGGTCTGCTATATCGTCGCCAAACCTCAGTCCTCAGAGCCGAAGAATGTCAAGCGTGACCCCATATTCTTCCTGGTCACCCACCGCACCGGCGACAAGGTGCGCAACGAGGTGAGCACCATTATCGGCTATCCCTTCAAGAAGGACGCGGCCGCGGTGGTGACCATCGACAATACCAATTACGACATGTTCACGAACGGAGATGGTGGCTGGTTCGATTCAAGCACGAAGGACAGCCAAGTGGTCACGGCCATGAAAGCGGGCCAGAAGCTTTCTGTTAAAGGCACGTCCTGGCGCGGCACGGAGACCACCGATACCTACTCGCTCTCGGGCGTTACAGCGGCCATGAATGCCATAGACAAGGCCTGCAACTGAGATGTGCACCACGCGGCGGGCTTGACATTCGCTGCCCGCCACGCGACCTGTTGTCGAGCTTCGCGGCGATCAGCGTTGCGAGCCTCGGACCTGCTTTGACATCATGACTCTTGCGCGCACGACCGAACACAGAACCGTCCTTGACATCTCGTCGCGGCGAGATCCGTCGGGGCAGGGCGCGCGTGCGGCCATAATTCAGCCCGAGGATACGCGACCGGAGGCTTTGCCCGGGCAATCGCTCATCGGGCTTACCCGGTCCGAACTGGGCCGCGTGCTCAGCGCGTTCGGGATCCCGGAGAGGCAGCTCCGCATGCGCGTGGGGCAGATCTTCCGCTGGCTTTATAATCGCGGCGTCACCTCGTTCGGCGACATGACCGATGTGAGCAAGACGCTTCGCGATGACCTTGCCGCTCGGTTCACGCTCGACCGGCTGGAGATTGTCGAAGAGCAGATCTCCAGCGATGGCACGCGGAAATGGCTGCTGCGTCTGCCGCCGGCTGGACCGCTGGGACAGCGGCATGAGGTGGAGGCGGTTTACATTCCGGAAGAGGATCGGGGCACGCTGTGCGTGTCGAGCCAGGTCGGCTGCACTCTGTCCTGCACATTCTGCCATACGGGCACGCAGACCCTGGTACGCAATCTCACGCCCGGTGAGATCGTCGGCCAGCTTCTGGTCGCACGCGATCGCCTGGGCGAATGGCCCGAGCATCTCGCGGCCAATCCGAACCCGCCCGCAGGTGGCCGCTACATCACCAATATCGTGCTGATGGGCATGGGTGAGCCGCTTTACAATTTCGACAATGTCAAAGCGGCGATGGAGATCGTGTCCGATAATGAGGGCCTATCGCTCTCGCGCCGCCGCATCACCCTGTCGACGGCCGGCGTGGTGCCGATGATCGCGCGGGCCGGCGAGGAGATCGGCGTGATGCTGGCGATCTCGCTCCATGGCACCACTGACGAGATCCGCGACAAGCTCGTGCCGCTCAACAAGAAATATCCGATTGCCGAGCTGATGGAGGCCTGCCGCAACTATCCGGGCCTGTCGAATGCGCGGCGCATCACCTTCGAATATGTGATGCTGAAGGACATCAACGACAGCAACGCGGATGCCAAGCGGCTGGTCAAGCTGCTCGAGGGCATTCCGGCCAAGATCAACCTGATCCCGTTCAATCCGTGGCCGGGCAGCCCCTATGAATGCTCGGATTGGGAGCGGATCGAGACATTTGCCGAGATCGTGAACCGGGCGGGCTATGCAAGCCCCATCCGGACACCGCGCGGGCGCGATATCATGGCTGCCTGCGGACAGCTCAAGTCCGCGTCCGAACGACTGCGCGCGAAGGAGCGCAAGACCATGACCAAGGCCGGTGAAGTCACGGCGTCTTGAGGCGCGGGTGCTGGCCTGCCGGGGCTCGCTAAAGCGCTTTCGCTTTTTGTTTGAAAAGCCAAACCGCTCTCATTGCTCGCCAGCCGTTCCACTCGCTCGAAAATGCTCCAGCGATCAAGCCGCGTTGGCCCGTTGCGCGGCGACTGCAGGATTCGTCAGAGGCACGCGTATGCCCGGTTGCGTAACCGCGCGGTCATAGGCCTTACGCGCGAAGACCTCGCGAACCATCGGCGCGAAGAATTCCAGCGGCAGCGTGTCGTAATCGGGATCGAAGCTCGACTGGTCCCAGAGCTCGCAAAAGTCGGAGCAATCGTCGTAATAGGGGCTGCCTTTGTGCGCCTCGCGCTTGTTGGGATTGGCGCCGACATGCTCGCCGTAATAGAGCAGCTGGAAATCGGCATGTTTCTCGACCACCCAAGCGCATTGCTCACGCACGAAGGGGCGGAGAATGACGGCGGCGTATTCATCATGGTTGAAGGGCGCGTAGATATCACCGATGTCATGCAGAAGGGCTGAGACCACCCAGTCGGTGTCGGCGCCAGCACGCCAGGCGCGCGTGGCGCTCTGGAGGGAATGGCCAAGCCGGGTGATCTTATAACCCGAGAGAGACTCATCGAGGTCGACGATGGCCTTGAGGAGGCGGTCCGCAGTGCCGGCCGCGTATTCCTTCTCATGTTCGCTCAGAAAGGCATAGTCCTCGCGGTCGCCATCCTTCATCTGGGTGAACTTGACTGTCTCCATGCCCATCCCCTCCTGATCTGCTCGCCGCTGGTCCAGGTCCGATCCCGCCATCTTGGCGCGTTCTTGGGGTTTCGGCAATCGCGGGTTCATTCGCGCTTAGCGGTGGCGGCCAAGACGCGGAGAAGCGTCTGATCCCGCTGCTCAACCAGTTCTTCGTAAGAACGGTCGCCGATCTCCTCGTCGACGCCGCCGACGATCAGGTCGCGCAGCTCCGGCGTGATGAGAGGTGTGCCCAGATCTGCCCACCACTTTTCGACATTCGGCCCGAGATGGTCGAAGAAATGGGCCATGCCGCCTTTGCCGCCGGCGAGGTGGAAGGTGAGGTGCGGGCCCATTACCGCCCAGCGAAGACCAGGGCCATAGGCGATGGCTGCATCCACGTCATCGACGCTGCCCACCCCTTCCTGGACGAGATGCAAGGCCTCCCGCCACAATGCGGCTTGCAGGCGATTGGCGATATGGCCAGGCACCTCCTTGCGCACATGGATCGCGCGCTTGCCGACATGGTTGTAGAAGGCAATCGCCCATTGCACGGCCGCCTCTGAGGTGCGGCCCCCGCCCACCACTTCGACGAGCGGGATCAGATGAGGCGGGTTGAAGGGATGGCCCACCACCAGCCGTTGGGGTTCACGCATTTCGGCCTGCATCTCGGTGACGCCAAAGCCGGAGGTGGATGAGGCGATGACGCGGTCGGGCGGCAGCACCGCATCGATCTCTTCCAGCAAGGCTTGCTTGATGGCGGCGCGTTCAGGCGCGCTTTCCTGAACGAAATCGGCGCCAGTCGCAGCCTCGGCGGCGGAAGCGTGAAAGCTGAGCCGGCTCGCGGCTTGCTCGAGCGTCGCGTGTGCAACCCCGAGCTGTCGCAGTGCAGGCCAGGCGCCTTCGAGATAGGTTCGAACGAGTTCGGGCGTGGCGGGTGAGGGATCGGTCAGCCGAACCTTGAGCCCGCGGGCCAAGAACCATGCGGCCCAGGATGAGCCTATCGTTCCTGCTCCAACAATGCCGATTGTCTTGACGGCCTCGTGCGCAATGAATGGCATGATGCTGAAATCCCGTTTGCGTGTTCTTGCGGTCTGCTCGCAGCCCCACCATGAGCTTTGCGGCTAGAGATAGCTTGCGGACAGCGCGTTGGCGACACCGTCGGCCAGGAGCTTTCGGCTTTCTCCCTCGAGCACGATGCGGCCGCGCCTCAGCACGTATCCTTGGTCGGAGACCTTGAGCGCCAGGCTTGCCATCTGCTCGGCGATGATGACAGTTGCGCCGGAGCGGCGAGCATAGCCGGTGATGAACTCATAGATCTGGGTGACGATGATCGGCGCAAGCCCCAGCGAGGGCTCGTCCAGCAGGAGATAGGAGGGATCCCTGATGGTGGCGCAGGAGAGGATCACCATCTGCTGCTGGCCGCCGCTGAGATAGCCCGCCTGCACCTTCGCCTTTTCTCGAAGGATGGGAAAGCGCTGGTAGATGTCGGCGATCGCGTCGGCAAGATCGGTTTTGCGGGCGCCGAAGGACCAAGCAAGCCTCAGGTTCTCCTCCACGGTCAGCTGCCGGAAGAGGCGGCGGCCTTCCATGGCGTGTGCAAGCCCGAGCTTTGCCCGGCGCTCGGCCGGGATTTTGGAGACGTCCTGGGCATTCAGTATGATGGTGCCACCGCGCAGGGGCGCAATCCCTGAAATCACTCGCAATAGGGAGGATTTGCCGGCGCCATTGGCACCGAGGATCGCCGTGGTGGTGCCGGCCCTGGCGGTGATCGAGACGCCGCGCACCGCCTCGACGGCGCCGTAGCTCACCTTCACATCGCGCAGCTCAAGCATTCACCGCCTCCTCCTCGCCGAGATAGGCGCTGATCACGGTGCGGTCGCTGCGCATGCCCTCGATCGTGCCGCGATAAATGACGCGGCCGCTATCGAGCACGATGACGTCATCGACGAGCTCAGCCAGGAAATCCATGTGATGATCGATCAGCATGATGGTGAGGCCCATGTCCTTCATGCGCCGGATGATACGGGCGAGATGTTCCATCTCGACCTCCGACAGCCCGGCGGCGGGCTCATCGAGCAGGATGGCGCTGGGTTGCGCGACAAGGGCGCGAGCGACCTCGGCCAGACGGCGGTACCCATAGGGCAAGGATTCGATCGTCTGATCGGCGGTGGGGGTGAGCTCGGTGAGATCCATCACCTTATCGATGCGGGTCAGGAACTCGGCCTCCTCATGAATGGCCCGCGGCAGAGCCAAGGCCGAGGCAAAGCCGCTATGCGTCATCAGCCGATGGGCGCCGAGCAGCAGGTTCTCGCGCACGGTGAAATTGGGAACCAGCCGCGGATCCTGAAAGGTGCGCACCACTCCCGCCTGGGCAATGCGGTGATCGGGCAGGCCGGTGATGTCCTGGCCCTTGAATTCGACGCGACCATCACTCGGCTGATAGAGGCCGCTGATCACATTGACCAGCGTGCTCTTGCCAGACCCGTTGGGGCCGACGAGCGCTGTAATGCGACCGGGCTTCAATTCCAGAGAGACATTATCAAGCGCGGTGAGGCCACCGAAATTCTTGGTGAGCTTCTTGACCGTGAGCACGCCGCCGGCTTCGGCGGGCTGAGCCTTGGCCTCGGCTTCCCCTGGTTCGGCTTTGCGTTCCTCTTTACGCATCTCGCGCAAGGCGCGTGGCTGGATGAAGCGCGGCGGCGCGAGCAGCAATCCCGCGATGCCGCGCGGCAGCACGATCAGCGAGAAGGTGAGGATCACACCATAGACAATGAACTGATATTCGGAGAAGACCTGCAAGGTTTCCGGCAGGAAGGTGAAGATGGTGGCGCTGATGACCTGGCCGGCGATCGAGCCAAGGCCGCCCACGATCGCGATGACCAGGACCTCGATGGAGCGGTTGAGGCTGAAACTGTCGGGGCCGAGATAGCCGACAAGATGGGCATAGAGGGCGCCGGCGAGGCCCGCAAGCAGGCCGCTCAGCACATAGGCAAGGCGCTTCGTGCCGGTGCGAGAGATGCCCAAGCTGCCGGCGGCGACCTCGCTGTGATGGATGGCGAAGAAGGCGCGTCCGGTGCGGCTCTGCGTGACGTTGCGCATGATCCAGATGGTAAGCACCGTGACCAGCAAAATGGCCCGGAAGAACCAGACTTCGTTGATGCGAACACCGAAGGGCTTGAGCGTGCGCAAGGTGGGGGAGGGCACGCCGCTCAGCCCCATCATGCCGCCGGTCACGTCATTCCATTCGCGCACGATCTCGAAGAAGATCATGCCGAAACCCAGCGTCATCATGGCGAGATAGACGTCGCGCACGCGGCCGGCGGGGAAGGAGAGAAGATAACCAACAAGCCCGGCAGCGAACATCCCGACCGGCACAGACACGACGACGCTGATGCCATAGGTCTTGGCGAGAATGCCGGTGACATAGGCCCCCATTCCGAACAGGCCGGCATGGCCGAGCGAGATCTGGCCGGCCAGCCCGGTGAGCAGGTTGATGCTGAGCGCGAAGATGATCGAGATCATCACGAAGCTCAGGATGTGCACCGTACCAGCGCTCATCCAATCGGCCCCGAGCGCGAGGGCAACAACGATGGCCGCCAGCAGATAAGGGTTGGTGACGAGCGCGGTGAGGGCGTTTCTGAACCTGGTCATGCCTTGGTCGCCTCGGCTTGAGCGAACAGGCCGTTGGGTCTGAGTGCGAGCATGAGCATCAGAATGGCAAAGGCCACCGGTTGTTCAGCGGCGGAGGAAATATAGCCGCCAATGAGTTTCGACAGCACGCCAAGAGCTATGCCGCCAATGAGGGCACCGATCGAGCTGCCCATGCCGCCGACGACAGCTGCCACGAAGCCGAAGAGGACCAGGTTGAAGCCGAAGGCTGGATCAACCGTGCCGCCGATCTGGGAGACGAGAAGGCCTGCGGCACCGGCCAGCAGGGCGGACAGGATGAAGGAGCCAATCACGATGGCATTCACCGGCATCCCGTTCACGCGACCAAGCTCAGGGTCGTGGGATACGGCGCGCACCGCCTGACCCCAGCGGGTGAAGCGCAGGAAACATTCGAGCACCACGACCAGGAATATGGATAGGCCAAGCACCAGGAGATATTGCAGCGATACGTAGAGGCCGAAGACGGTGATGAAATCATCCGAGCCGAAGATAAGCGAAGGGAAAGCCACAGCCTGCGAGCCGAACAGCTTGGCTGCCACACCTTGCAATACGATGCCGAAGCCCAAGGTGGAGACGACCCATCCCATGCTGTTGTTGCCCTTCAGCGCCGGCCGCACGGTGAAGCGCTCGATGAACATGCCGAGCACCGCAACGATGAGCAGCGAGAGGATGGCGGCGCCAGCCATGGCAAGACCCTGGCTGGCGAAAAACACCAGGAGCATGGCGCAGAACATCATCAGCGAGCCATGACCGAAGTTCAGAGTCTTCGTGGTCCAGAACGTCACGTTGAGACCGAGGGCCACCAGCGCATAAACGGAGCCCACGCTGACGCCAGCCAGGACAAGCGAAAGAAAAATGTTCAACCCTTACCTCCTGCGATAGCCCACTCCGCCCATCGGAGGCGCGGCTCACCAAGCAGCGGTTATTCGCTGCGAGAGCCTCTGCGCGGTGTGCGGAGAGACCAGTCTGGAACAGCGGAGGAGCCCAAGATTGGCTGCGGGCTAGGCCTTAGACGGGGAGCAGTGAGTTTGCGAGCCCGTATCTTCCGCGTCAGCCTATGCTCGAGCTCCACCGATGGGGGTCGCCTATTTCTCCACCATGGTCAAACTGACCTTGTCGGCCGTCTTGCCGATCTCGTAGATCGCGAGATCGTCCACACCCAGGGCGACGTGATCCTTGGGGCTGAACGAGATCGACCGAATGCCAGCGCCGGCAAAATCCTTCGTCTCTTCCATGGCCTTGATAATGGCTTCAGGCTCGGTCGAACCGGCCCGTTCGATGGCGGAGGCCAGCAGATTCACGCAGTCATAGGCCGAGCCAACGGTGGTCGCGATCGAGATCTGTGCCCGGTCAGGGTTGGGGCCCCACCAGCGATCGGTGCCGAACTTCGCCTTGTAAAGGTCAAGGAAGGTCTTGGTCGCAGGCGGCAGAGGATCAAGGCCTAGAGACTTGGTGGTTGCGGCCCGCGTGCCGACCACCAGGTCGCCGGCGCCTTCCATATAGGGAGGTGTGATGCCGCCCGCGGAGGCATAGAAGGGCAGGTTCAGGTTGAGGCGGGCCATGTTCTTCCTGATCACCGCGAGATCCGCGCCCAAACCGATGACCAGGAGCACCTCGGCGCCGCCGCGCTGCACGCTTGTGAGCTGCGCCGTCATATCCTGAGCGCGCTGATTGTAGGATTCCGACGTGATCTTCACATCGGGATTGAACTTTTTCAGCTTCTCCTCGACGAGCTTGGCCCCGGTCACGCCATAGCCGGTGCTTTCATGGAGCAGGCCGATATTCTTGTAGCTCGACAGAGCCTTGGCCAGCTTTTCCGATTCGACACTGTTGCTGATGGAAACCGAAAATACGTTCGGACGCGGATCGCCATCATCGCCGTTGGGGTTCACGATCGACGGGGTCTGCGCCTGGGTATTGCACATGGGCCGGCCATCGGCTTCGACCATGTCAACGATCGCCAGCGTCGGGCCGCTGCCGGAAGGAGCGATCAGGGCCACGATGTCTTCATTGTCGAGGATACGGCGCATGTTCTGAACAGCGCGGTCCGGGACGAGCTGGTCGTCGAGCACTTCGGCGAATTCGAGCTTCTTGCCGTTGATCCCGCCCTTCTTGTTCCATTCCTCAATGGCGATTTCGGCCCCGCGGCGAATGCCCTCGCCGAATTCATTGAAAGGGCCGGTCAAGGCACCCGTAAAGCCAAGCTTTATCGTTTCCTGGGCTGACGCCATCGGGGATCCCGCCATGGCTGCCATGGCCGCGCCGGCCAGCATCGCCAGGCAGAGTGAACCCGTCTTCCGGTTTGTCATTCAATCCTCCCACTTTCGTTGTTCTGGCGCGGTTTCGCTTGTGGCTGATCAACCGAAACCGCTCTCGCGACTTTGCTTGGTTGCATTTTCTTCATGCGAACCGGCATCCACTTCGCTTGAAAATGCTTTCACTCTTTCTCGCATTTTCTTCACGCGGACCGGTGCCCACTTCGCGTGAAAATGCTTTCGTGAAGACTCCCGCTCTACGGCTGTTCGTCTTCCGCTGGGGATGAGCGCCTAGGGCGTGCTTCAGGCCTTTTCGGCCTGCTTGAGCTCATCGGTGAGGATCGGCACGCTGGAGGTGATCGTGTGTATCCCCAGCACGCTGATAAGCTCGAAGATTTCCATGATCTCGGCGCCGGTCGCCCCATAGTTCAGGGCATTGCGGATGTGAATGCGCAAGCCTGGCTCATAGAGATGGGTGGTCGCCGCATCGATGGCGATATAGATGAACTCCTTCACCTTCGGCTCGAGCGGCCCCTTCTTCCAGGGCACGCCGGAGAATTCGAGATAGGCGGCAAAGAAGTCGGGTGACATGCGCAGCACGGCATCCCAGATCGGGCTCCAGTAGCCACGCAGTTCCGTGAATTTCGCCTTGAGCTTCTCCTGCTCGGCGGTGAGCTCGCCCGTGGGTAACGGGCCGCCTTTGCCGGTGGCCTGCATCTCCTCGAGGAGAATGGGCACGCCCAGGGAGCAGGAATGAATGCCAAGCACGGAGGTGAGCTCGAGCACCTCCATGATCTCCTCCCGGGTGGCGCCGTAGCGGATGGCGTTGCGCATGTGGATGCGGGTGCCGGGGTCATAAAGATGGGTGGTCGAGGTATCGATCGCGATATAGATCAGTTCGCGAACCTTCGGGTCGAGCCCGCCTTTCCGCTTCCAAGGCGCGGAGGAGAAATTTTTGTAAGCCTCGAAAAAGTCGGGGTCGATCTCGAGAAGATCGGACCACAGATCGCTCCAATAGCCGCGAGCTGACGTAAATTCATCCTTAAGCGCCTGACGGCGCGCATCCAGCGTTCCCATCCTGACCTCTTATCGTTGTGGAGCCGGCTCTTGCAGAGTGGGGATTGCTTGCGCCCCTTGCCTGCCCGGCGGCTGATTTTTGCTCGACATGGTAGGGGCAAAGGCGCGGAAGAAAATACCAATGCTCAACAACCTTCTTTGCATTTTCCGCAAAGGTGGTGGCGAAAGCGGACGCGGCAGGCTTAAGCGCTGTCACATGGTGGACCATTCATTCTCCAGATGCAGCCGATCCTCCAGGTCGTGACTACTGAAGAGTGGCTCGAAATCTGTGACCGCAGTGGCTCCATCCTTGCGGTTTGCAAAGAAGCCAACGAGAAAATTCACGAAGGTCCTGACCTTGAGCGGGACATAGCGCGAGCGCTCATAAACCGCATAAATATTGTGATCAAAAATGCCGGGGCTCACTGGCCATTCGGGTAAGACCTGCACCAGCCGGCCGGACTGCAACTCGTCCCAGATGCACCATTTGGGCAGAAGGCCCAGTCCCATGCCGGCCAGGGCGCATTCCCGCACGATCTCGGAATTGTTCACCTGAATGGGGCCGGTCACGCGGATGTCGCGAGTGCCCGTCTTCTCGCGGAAGCGCCAGAGGGCGGAGCCATCGTCGAAGCGACCGTCGAGGTAAGTGAGGCAGCGGTGATGGACGATATCATCGGGATGTTCGAGCTTGGGGCTTCTCGCGAGATATTCGGGACTTGCAAAGATAATGCGGCGGCTCGCATCCCAAAGCTTCCGCACGGCTAGTGACGGCTCATCCAGATTGCCGAGGCGGATGGCGACATCGATCTTGTGCTCAATGAGGTCGCGGGGCTCTTCTGTGAGCCAGAGCTTTACCCTGATCTCGGGATAGTTCTCATAGAAGGCGGGCAGGGCGGAAGCGAGAAGCCGGGTGCCGACCGCGACCCGCGTGTGCACATGAAGCAGGCCCCTCGGCTTGGCGTGGTGCTCGGAGACAATGCTTTCCAGCGTATCGAATTCCTGGATGATGTCAGATGCGCGCTCGTAATAGATCTGGCCGACTTCGGTAAGGGTGAGCTTGCGGCTCGTCCTATAGATGAGGCGAACGCCAAGTGCGTGTTCCAGCGTGTTGATTTGCCGTGACACAGAGGCAGGGGACAGGCCGACCAGCCGGCCCGCCGCAGAGAAGCTGCCAGTCTGCACCACCTTCAAAAACAAGCGAATGTTCTTGAGCGTTTCCATCTCCCAGAGCCTTTCTTTGCGTGAGGCGCAATAATGGTAGTTGGATAACGTGCATTCGCAAGCTTTCCGCTGGCCATAAGATGCCCCGAAGGTGTGGCCCCTGGTCTGCTCCAACCGATGAGTTTGGCGTTATGGGGCCTCAGCCCACAAAAAAGCCAATGATAGGAGGACACGCGCCATGCAGGGCGTCTATGAGTACTTTCCCACGGAGCGGATAAATTTCGGCGAGACGATCGAGGTCGCGCTGCGCCGAGAACTCGAGCAGATGGGCGCAAAGCGGGTGTTCGTGCTCGCGTCGAACACGTTGAGCCAGCAGACGGATGCGCTGACGCGGGTCAAGGCGATACTCCAAGACAGGTTTGTCGGCGTGTTCGATGCGATGCCCGCTCACTCGCCCCGCAGCGCATTGCTCCAGGCGCTGGCCATGGCCCGGGAGGTCGAGCCTGATCTGTTGATATCCTTGGGCGGAGGCTCATCGATCGACGGTGCCAAGCTCGTGCAGGTGGGGCTTGCGGAGACCATCAGGTCTCATGATGATTTCAACGCGTTCCATGCGCAACGCGGAGCGGACGGGCAGATCTTCGTGCCCAAAATTCGTGATAACGGCCTGCGCCAGATCGCAATTCCGACGACGCTCTCAGGGGCCGAATACACGACCACGGGCGGCTCGGTCGATGATATCGCGCATAAGAAGGACCTCTATATCGCGCGCCAGTTGGTGCCGGTCGCGGTGATTCTCGACCCGAGCATCGCACGGCTCACAACGGAATGGCTGTGGCTTTCGACAGGGTTCCGGGCCGTTGATCATGCGGTCGAATCGATCTGCTCGCCGACGGCCAATCCGTTCACCGATGCGACTTGCATTCATGGTTTGCGGATGCTGCAAAGATCAATGCGCCGGACGAAAAAGGATCCGGACGATCTCGACGCTCGTTTGCAGTCGCAAATGGGCGTGTGGCTTTCAACAAGCGGCATGGGCCGCGGACAGCACGGGGCAAGCCACGGGATCAGCTATTCGCTCGCAGCCATCGCGAATGTGCCCCATGGACATTGTTCCTGCGTGTTGCTGCCCGCGACGATGCGGTTCAATGCAAAGGTCAATCCCGAGCGGCAACAGATTGTCAGCGAGGCTCTGGATCGGCCCGGGCAGCCCGCGGCGGATGCGCTGCTCGAGCTCCTGGAGGAATTGGGCCTGCCACGGCGCCTGCGCGATGTCGGGGTGCAGCGCGAGCAGCTCGTTCCCATCGCGAGGACAGTGCTTGCCACCGGTCAGGCCCGGTTCAATCCGCGGCCGGTGCGGGAAGAGAGCGACGTGCTGGAAATTCTCGAGACGGCTTGGTGACTCACGGTCACGGTTGTCGGATCATTGCAAAAGGTGAAAAGATCCTCCTTGCCACGAGGCTCTTTTCACCCAGGCGTCGCAAAGCTAGCGTTTCACATCATACCAGTCGCTGCTCGTCTTCGAGACGCTCTGGCAAAGTATTGCAAGCCGGATCTGGAGATTTGAGCTTCAGATCGGCGCATCAGCCAAAACGGACAGAAGTTCCGTAGGGATACGAGGAAATACCCGATGAAGTTTGGCATGTTCTACGAGCATCAGCTCCCTCAGCCATGGTCAGAAGACGCCGAGCTCAGGCTTTATCAGGAGGCGCTCGACCAGGTCGAGCTGGCCGATAAGCTTGGCTATGACTATGTCTGGGAGGTCGAACACCATTTCCTCGAGGAGTATTCGCATTCCTCCGCGCCCGAGGTGTTCCTCGCGGCCTGTTCCCAGCGCACGAAGAATATCCGGCTCGGCCATGGCGTGATGCTGATGTCGCCGGACTATAACCATCCGGCGAGGTCCGCCGAGCGCATCGCTACGCTCGATCTCGTCTCGAATGGCCGCGTCGAATGGGGCACGGGCGAGTCGGCGACGGCGATGGAGATGGGCGGGTTCGGGCTTTCTCCCGATGACAAGACGGCGAAATGGCAGGAGGCGACCGAGCAGGCCGCCAATATGCTGGCGATGACGCCCTATCCCGGCTTCAAGGGCGAGTTCTTCGAAATGCCGGCCCGCAACATCGTGCCGAAGCCGGTACAGCGGCCGCATCCACCCATGTGGGTAGCCTGCTCCCGGCGCGAGACCATTCATCGCGCGGCACGCCATGGGCTTGGCGCACTGGCCTTCGCCTTTGTCGAGCCGGAGCAGGCGGCGCACTGGGTGCAGGAATATTACGACATCATCAAATCAGACGAGTGCGTGCCAATCGCGCATACGGTCAATCCGAATATTGCGCTGGTCTCGGGCATGTCGGTGCATGAGGATGAGCAGGAGGCGCTGCGGCGCGGGCTCGACGGGTTCCGCTTCTTTGGCTATTCGCTCGGCTATTATGGCCTTTACGGACAGCATCGGCCCGGCCGCTCGCAGGTCTGGGAGCGGTTCCTGGAGGTTAAGGAAGATCTCAAGGACAATGCGGGCAACGGCGGCATCGGAACGCCAGAGCAGGTGCGCGCCCATCTCGAGCGCTACGAGAAGATCGGCGTCGACCAGATCATCTTCGTGCTGCAGAGCGGGAACAACAAGCATGAGCATATTACAGAGTCGCTTAAGCTGTTCGCCGAAACCGTGATGCCCGATTTCAAGAAGCGCGATGCGATCCGCGAGGAGCAGAAGCGCAAGGAACTCGCGCCTTATATCGAGGCGGCGCTTGCCCGCAAACGCCGCATGCCAGACGTCGCCGATGCGGACATCCCGATCGTCGAGGCTTTCGGCCGGAAGAAGGGCGCAACGGTTGGCGTGGCGCAAGCTGCCACCTTCACCGATCGCGGCGGCTCCATTTCCGTGCCGAGGTTCGATCCGCACGCGAAGAAAGAGACGATCGAGAACTGAAGGAAGCGCGGGAGTTTCGACCATGACCCTCGATCCGGGTGCGGCCGCCGTGCTCGAGCTCATCAAAAGCTCGGGTCGGCCAGGCTATGAGGTGATGTCGCCCAATGAGGCGCGGGAGGCCTATAATGCCTCGCGCCGGGCCTCCGTCGAGGCGCCTCAGGAGGTGGAACGGGTGGAGACGCTGGAGGCCACGCGGCCGAATGGCTCCATCCCCATGCGCCACTATCGGCCGCTTGGCAGTGGCGACACGGTGCTGCCCCTGCTGGTCTATTTCCACGGTGGCGGCTGGGTGCTCGGCAATCTCGACAGCCATGACGGGCTCTGCCGCCAGCTTGCGCATCAGGCGGGCTGCGCTGTCATCTCCGTCGACTACCGGCTTGCGCCGGAGCACAAGTTCCCGGCGGCTGTCGAGGATGCCGCCGCGGCAACGGACTGGATCTTTGCCCATGCAGCCAAGCTCAAGGCCGATCCTGGCCGCGTGGCGCTCGGTGGAGACAGCGCGGGAGGCAATCTCGCCATCGTGACGGCCCTGCAAAGGGTCATGACTGGAGCCTCACCGGTCCGGGCGCTGTTTCTCATCTATCCGGCGACGGATTTCAGCTTCGAGACGCCCTCGCAGGCGGAATTCGCCGAAGGGCACCTTCTGACACGCGCCAACCAGGAGTGGTTCCACAAGCATTATCTGCGAAGCGATGCTGACCGGACGGACTGGCGAGCATCGCCGCTGCGCGCGCCGGATCTTGCGGGATTGCCATATACGATCGTGCTGACCGCGAGCCATGATCCGCTGCGTGATGAAGGCGAGGCCTTCGCCAGACGGCTGATCGAGGCGGGCGTGACCGTCACCGTCAAGAGGGCCGCCGGTCAGATCCACGGGTTTCTGCCCATGGAAAAGCTCATTCCCGCAGCCAAGGGCGTGACATGTGAGCTTGCGGATCTGCTGTCCTTCGCACTCAAGGCGCGGCATGCCGAGCAGGCCGGCGCGACAATATCGAGTTAAACGATGATGCATATTGGGCGGGCGGCGGGAACCAGTCCGGGCAGCTCTGAAACTGCCGAGGCGCTACGCCAGCGGTTTCGCGGCGCCATGCGGCGCCTGGCGAGCGGTGTCGGGGTGGTGGCCACAGCAAATGGCCAGCGCTGGTTCGGGATGACCGCCACCGCCATCACCTCCCTCTCGATGGACCCTCCGTCCCTCGTGATCTGCGTCAACCGCAGCGCGTCGATCCACGATCCGCTGACGGAGACGGGGCTGTTCAGTGTCAATCTGCTGCGCCGGGACCAGTCGGAGATCGGGCACGCCTTTGCGAAGCTGCCCAGCACAGAACGGTTCGCGGTGGGCGAATGGGTTCTTTCCGAAACCGGCTGTCCCTGCCTCGTGGGGGCGCAAGCGGTTGTTCTTTGCCGACAGGGACCAATAATGTCATTCGGAACCCATACGCTTATCGTCGGCGAGGTAATCGAGACAATCGTTGACCAGGAGGTCGCACCCCTGGTCTTTGTCGATGGCAATTTTCTGGTCGAGTGACACCATGATCATTTCGGTAACGGCCGCTGGCCGGGTGAAACTGTTGGATGCGGACGATTTCAAGGGCTTCAAGGTCCGGGTCGATGACCCCGGCGCCTCGACGGGCAGCGTCGCCAAGGCGCTGAACGGGCTGGCCCGGGTCGACGAGAGCGGGCATGCCTGGGTGGACGAGGCAGCCTTGCGCAAGCTGGGTGCCCAGGTCGGCGGACCGGGGTGGCAGGATTCCGCCACAGGCATGATCGCCTATGCCAAGCGGGCAGGATGGGTGGACGAGGCCACCGGGGCCATTCGGGCGCATATCGAATGGCCTGAGACGGCCCGCAAGGACTGACGCCCGATCTCCGGTCGATCGCGGCAGACGGATGGTGTCAGCCGCTCGTCTGCGCGGTCATGAAATTCCTGTCCAGCCAATCAAGAATGACGCCGGCCACCTGGTCGCTGTTGCGATCCATCATCGGCATGTGAGAATTGCCGGTGATGCCGTGGCGGGGGAGGTCGAGGGTATTGGCATGGCCGCCTGAGTGATGCCATGCGTCCATCATCGCGCGGGCCTTATCAGCCAGCGGCGGCCATTCCGGCGTGCGCTCGATGAAATCACCCATCACGAGCAGCAATGGCCGGCTTTCGGGATCTGTGATCTCACTCGGCTCGGGAAGCCCATGCGGTTCCACCAGGATAGAGCCGCGGACGAGATCAGGGCATTGAAGGGTTGCCGCCATGGCAAGCCCGCCGCCCTGGCTATGGCCGAGCAGAATACATGGCCCGATCCTGGCAATGGCCGCTTTGAGGCCGGCCAGCATGACAGCGCCGTTGGCAGGCCAGCGCGGCACGGCGGTTCTGGAGAAGGCTTCTGCCGCCTCAAGCGGAAATTGCAGGCCAGGAAAGCCGGTGCGTGTTGCAAAATGCTGCGGCTCTCCGAAACGATAAAGGCGCCAGGCTTCCTCCTCGCTGCGGATGATCGGCCGATCCGGCCATATGCCGTCATGGGCGCAGAAGCCGGACCGGCCGCGTTCAGGCATATCGATGACATAGGTCGTGATCCCCGCTTTGAGGAAGAACGCGAGCCAGCCATCGCGGCCATCGGGTGTGGTCTCCCAGACGGAGCCTGTCAGCCCGCCACCATGGACGAGCAGCAACGGGGTTTCGAACCTCAGCTCAGCCGGAATGAAGAATTGGACATAGGCCTGCTCAATCCAGAAATGTCCGTTGGGGTCGTAATCATGGGCGAAACTCTTGGAGTAAGTCACGCGGCGCTTAGGCTGGCCGCCGACCACCAATTCCCGCCCGCCAACATAAAAACTCCCCATGCCTTGCAATGAGAGCATGAGATCACCCCGTCATAAATTTCCCCTGCTTTCCACTTTATCAATCGGCCTCTAGGTTTTACAGCTGCATGAGACAATGCTGATAAATCGCCCGAGAAGAACGGCGCAGCGCAACCCAGGAATGATGCTATGACCGAAGTCCCACCCAATCTCTCCGGCATCAAGCTGATCGTGATCGACAATCCGCCGGTCAATAGTCTGGGGCTTGAGGTGCGCAGAATGCTCACCCGGGAATTCGCATCGGCGGAGGAGGATCCAGCGGTCAAAGCAGTGGTTCTGGCGGGCGCCGGGGGCAAGTTCTCGGCCGGAGCCGACATTCGCGAGTTCACTGATGCGAAGGCGGTCTCCCAGCTTTATCTCGGCGAGGTGATCGATAAGATCGAGAGCTTAAGCAAGCCAGTTGTCGCCGCCGTCGACGGCGTGGCATTGGGCGGTGGACTTGAGCTTGCGCTTGGCTGTCATTTCAGAGTAGCGGGCCGCACTGCCCGGGTAGCGCTTCCCGAAATCACGCTCGGGGTTCTGCCGGGGGCGGGTGGCACGCAGCGTCTGCCGCGGGCCATTGAGTTTGCGATGGCGATCGAGATGGCGACCGGCGGCCAGATGATCGGGGCCGGGGACAAGCGGCTTCAGGGTCTGTTCGATGAGATCACGGAGGGCGATCCACGCCGCGCGGCGATCCTCTTCGCGGCCAAGATCATCGCCGATGGCATCGGACCCAGGCGGCTGAGCGAGAAAGCCATTCCTGCCGAGCCTGCCGAAGCGGCATTGCAAGCGGCGCGCGAGCGGCTGTTGCCCAATCCGGTGCCGGCCATGGCCGCTGTGCTCGAGTGTCTGGACGATGCCATTCATCGCGACTTCCGCACGGGCCTCGCCAATGAAAGAACACGGTTCGGGCAAGTCGTGGGAACGCCGGAGGCCCGCGCATTGCAGCATGCCTTCTTCGCCGAGCGCGAGGTCAGCAAGGTGCCGGGGATTACGCCTGAGACGCCCGTTCTGCCCGTCGAGGCGATTGCGGTGATCGGCGCGGGCACAATGGGCCGCGGCATTTCCATTGCCGCGCTGGATGCTGGCTTTGCGGTGACGCTGGTCGATGTGGAGGCAGCGGCGCTGGAGCGTGCGCTTGGCGCTATCGAGAGCCATTACCGGACAATGGTCGAGCGCAAACGTCTGTCGGAGGCCGATGCGGATGAGCGGCGCAAGCGCCTGACCGGCTCTGTCGATCTCAGTGCGGCGGCGCGAGAGGCCGATCTGGTGATCGAAGCCGTTTTCGAAGACCTGAAGGTCAAGCAAGAGGTGCTGGCCAAGCTCGATGCCGCTGCCGGGCCGAATACGATCCTTGCAACGAACACGTCCACACTCGATGTCGATGCACTGGCGGTTGCCACATCTCGTCCGGGGCAGGTGGTGGGCATGCATTTCTTCAGCCCGGCCAATATCATGAGGCTGGTCGAGGTGGTGCGCGGCCGTGCCACCAGCGACAGCACGCTTGCCACCGCCCTCAAGGTGGTCTCGCGCCTGCGCAAGGTCGGCGTGGTGGCCGGTGTTTGCGATGGTTTCATCGGCAATCGCATGCTCGAGGAATATCTGCGTCAGGCCTATTTCCTGCTGGACGAGGGGGCGCTGCCGCATGAGGTGGATGGCGCGCTCGAGCGCTGGGGAATGGCGATGGGACCGTTGCGCATGATGGACCTTGCTGGAAACGATATCGGCTGGGCCATTCGCAAGCGGCGCAAAGTCGAGCAGCCGGACAGACCCTATTCCGCCATCCCGGATCTGATCTGCGAGCGTGGCCGCTTCGGGCAGAAGACCGGAGCCGGCTTCTATCGATATGATGGGCGCAAGGCGATTCCCGATCCGGAGGTGGACGCACTGGTGGCCGAGCATTCGGCATCACTGGGCTTCAAGCGGCGCGAGATCGACGCGGAGGAAATCGTCCAGCGTTGCATCTATGCGCTTGTCAATGAGGGTGCGTCTGTCTTGGCCGATGGGATCGCCCTCAGGGCCAGCGATATCGATGTGGTCTATCTCGCCGGCTATGGCTTTCCGCGCTATCGCGGGGGCCCGATGCATTACGCCAATGAGGTGGGGCTGGGCCGGGTGGTCGCGGCGATGCAGCGGTTTCAACAGGGTTATCAAGGCAAGTTCTGGGAGCCCTCGCCACTGCTCGCGGAACTTGCGAGGAGTGGTGGCCGCTTCAAATGAGCCTGATTGATGGCTTACTCACCAGCCGTGCATGACGTGATCAGACTGGATTTACGATTACGGCATTCCCAAATCGGTTGAGTTCTGGTTCAAGCAGCATGCTGGTGAAGGAGGCCTGCCTGGATGGCCAAGCGGAAACTGCATCTTCTCGCCTATCTCAAGACGGGACCCACGGCCAATCATGCGGGCGGCTGGCGGCATCCTGAAGCAACGCTGCACGATATACTGGAGCCCAGCCGCTACGAGCATATCGCGCGCGTTTTGGAGGAGGCCTGTTTCGATGGCTGTTTCTTCGCGGATCTCCTAGGCCTCTATGACATTCATCGCGGCAGCTTCGCGACTTATGTGGAGAAAGGCGGGCAGATCAGCTTCATCGACCCGATGATGGTGCTGCCACTCATGGCGCGGGTGACCCGCCATCTCGGGCTTGGCGCAACCCTGTCGACGACCTTCTATCACCCCTATCATCTCGCTCGGCAGCTTGCATCGCTCGATATCCTCAGCAAGGGGCGCGTTGCCTGGAACGTGGTCACCTCGGCCACGGATCTCGAGGCCCGTAATTTCGGCCTCGAGCATATCCCCTCGCGGGATGAGCGCTATGACTTGGCCGACGAGGTGCTCGAAGCCTGCATGGCGCTGTGGGGCTCATGGGACGAGGGCGCCTTCATTCTCGATAAGGAGAAGGGTGTTTTCGCCGATGCGTCCAAGGTCCGCTATGCGAATTACCGGGGCAAGAGGTTAAGCACGCGCGGGCCGCTTTCGATCCCGCGCTCGCCACAAGGTCATCCCGTCATCATGCAGGCAGGATCATCGCCCCGCGGAAGGGCCTTTGCCGCGCGCTGGGCGGAGATGGTTTTTGCATCGGCGAGCTACGAGCCTGATCTCAGCGCATTCACCAGAGATATGCGGGCCCGCCTTGCCGATGCGGGCCGGGACCCCGAACAGTGCCTGATCATGCCGCAGATGCGGGTGGTCGTCGGTGAAACCGATGAGATTGCCGAGGAGAAGGCCGAGCATCTGCAATCACTGATCGATCCTGATCTCGCCCTGGCCAATAATTCGAGCTATCTCGGCGTGGATCTTTCCCAGGATCTCGATGAGGAGGTGCTCGCTGCCAAGCAGGGCAACCAGGGGATTCAGGGGGTGGCGGACCGGATCAAATCGGCCATGGCCGCGGAGAAGCTCAGCCTCAAACAGGCGGCCGGACGCATTCGCAACGAGCTGGTGGGATCGCCTAAAACGATCGCCGACCGCATGGAGGCGCTGTTCGAGTCCGGTGCCTGCGACGGGTTCGTGATCTCGCCCACCTATTTCCCGGGGTCGCTGGAGGCATTCTGCCGAGGCGTGGTTCCGGAGTTGCAGCGCCGGGGCATTTTCCGAACTCGTTATGAGGGGAATACTCTCCGGGAGATCCTACGTGCCTGAGGCGAGACCTCACAAGAGGGGCTCAAGTCTCCTCATCAAAGCCCAGCGCGGACCGGATTTCCTGCGCTGAAACCCCTGCTGCTCGCAGTGAGCGCAGGCTGCGATCGCCGGCGCTCTTGGAAAGCTTGCGGCCGGTCTCATCGCTGATCAGCCCGTGATGGTGATAGCGGGGCTCGGGCAGGTTCAACAAGATCTGCAGCAATCGGTGAATGGCGGTTGCATAGAACAGGTCCTGGCCGCGGGTCACATGGGTCACTTCCTGGAGCGCGTCGTCGACCACGACAGCGATGTGGTAACTCACGCCAATGTCCTTGCGGCCGAGGATCACGTCGCCCCATGCGGCAGGATCGGCCTCGAGCGGGCCAGTCTCGGCATCCGGCCCCATGCCCGCCTCGGTGAAGGTGATCGGGCCGTTTACCTGGCTCAGGGCGCGTTCCATGTCGAGGCGCAGGGCGTGTGGAATGCCGCTCGCGCGGAAAGCCTCCCGCTCGGCCCGGCTCAGGTGCTTGTGAAGCCCGGGATAGAGCGGCTGGCCATCCGGGTCATTCGGCCAGTCGGGCCTGCCCGCGATCGCCTCACGGATTTCCTGGCGGCTCGCGAAGCAGGGGTAAAGCAGGCCCATGGCCGCAAGCTGGTCGAGGGCGGCGCGATAATCCGGCATGTGACGCGACTGGAGGCGCGGCTCGCCCTCCCACACGACTCCGAGCCAGGACAGATCCTCGATCGCGTTTCTCACATATTCACTGCGGCAGCGGATGAAATCGATATCCTCGATGCGCAGCAGCGTCCGGCCGCCGGCCTTGCGCGCAGATCGATTGGTGAACAGGGCGGAATAGGCGTGGCCCAAATGAAGATCACCATTGGGGCTCGGCGCAAATCGGAAAGTTGGCGTAACCATTAGCTCAAGATGATGATGTTGAATGTTGTGGTGAGCCTTACCATCTCGCTTCGCACGTCCTGAGGGCCTGTTCCAGCCAAATGACCATCACGATCGAAACCTTGGATCATGTTCAGGAGGGTATCAGCGCCCTCATCGCGCGGGAGCAGCGCTTCGGCGATATGTTGGCTGTCACCGGCATGCCACCATTGCGCCGGCTGCCGGGCGGGTTTCCAGGCCTCGTGCGGATCATCACGGAACAGCAGCTGTCGCTCGCAAGCGCTGCGGCCATATGGGGGCGCATGCAATCGCTGCATGGGCCTATCGAGCCCGCGCGAATGCTGAGCCTTGCCGATGATGATTTCCGCGCAGCCGGCCAGTCCGCGGCAAAGATCAAGACGATCCGCGCCCTGAGCCGTGCGCTCGTTGAGGGTCATCTCGATATCGCGGCGCTCGATCGGGCGGAAGACGATCATATCCGGCGCCAATTGACGAGTGTTCCCGGCATTGGGCCCTGGACCGCAGAGGTTTATCTGCTCGCCTGTCTCGGCCGGCCGGATGCTTGGCCGGCAGGGGATCTTGCGTTGCAGGTTGCGACACAAGCAGGATTGGGTCTCGCGACTCGGCCGGATGCGCGCGCCATGATCCGGCTTGCGGAGTGCTGGCGGCCGTGGCGGGCCGTCGCCGCCCGGCTGATATGGGCCTATTACGCCACCCTGAAGACAAGCACCAAGAGCGCTCCCCGCCTTCACGAGGTCATCTCCACATGATCGATGGACCCCGTCTTGCGCCCTTTTCCGGGCGCCCGCCCGAGCATCTGGTGATCATGCTGCATGGCTTTGGGTCGGATGGCGACGACATGATGGAGCTGGCCAAGCAATGGCAACGCGCATTGCCAGAGGCCGCCTTCGCCTGTCCCAATGCGCCCGAACCCTGCGATCAGTCGCCGTTCGGATATCAGTGGTTTCCGCTGACCCATCCCAAGTCGGCGCAGTATTGGCCGGGCGTGCAGAGGACCGGACCGCTGCTCGATCAGTTCATCAGCGCAGAGCTCGGCCGTTATGGGCTGGTGGATAGCCGGCTGGCGCTGGTGGGCTTCAGCCAGGGCACGATGATGGCGCTGCATGTGGGCCTGCGCCGTAACCCGCCTCAGGGCGGACCGCTTGCTGCGATTCTCGGCTATTCCGGCACGATGGCCGGTCCGGAATTTCTGCTGAACCAGATCAAATCCAGGCCGCCGGTCATGTTGATCCACGGCGAACTGGACGATGTGATCACCCTCGAGGCCCATGACAGAGCGGTTGCGGCCCTGGTGCAGGCCGGCGTCCCGGTCGAGAGCCATATCTCCCACGGCATCGGCCACGCCATGGGCATAGACGGGCTCGAGCTGGGTCTACGATTCGTCCAGGAACAGATCGAGGCCGTGCTTTAACTTTCTTCACGCGAACCGGTGCCCACTTCGCTTGAAAATGCTCCGGTGTAGTAAACCGGAAGTCGGGGCATCGTTGATCCGTCGCATTGCCTGCGACGATTGCGATCAATGCGGAGTCGCTTTCACATTGCTGTCACACCAGATATAGTAAGTGGCAGTAGCAATACTGCTGCTCCGCGCTGGAACATGCGGCCACGCTTGTCGTTTGGAATGCCGGAGTTGAAGTGAGCCAAGGAGCGGATCTGGGTGGACGGCTTCGTCACATCGCCGCAAGCTTATCCGGCGCTTGTTCTCAACGCCGATTTTCGCCCGCTGAGCTATTATCCCCTGTCGCTCTGGGCATGGCAGGATGCGGTCAAATCGGTGTTTCTCGACAGGGTCAATATCGTCTCCTATTACGATCGGGTCGTCCGCAGCCCGACTTTCGAGTTCCGTTTACCAAGCGTTGTGGCGCTGAAGAGCTATGTGAAGCCCGCGCGATATCCGGCCTTTACCCGGTTCAACCTGTTTCTGCGCGACCGCTTCACCTGCCAATATTGCGGCTCGCGTGATGATCTCACCTTTGACCATGTGATTCCCCGCTCAAGAGGCGGGCAGACCACGTGGGACAATGTGGTGGCCGCTTGCGCGCCCTGTAACCTCGCCAAGGGTGGCATGCTGCCGGATCAGGCGCGGATGTGGCCGGCGCAGAAGCCCGTGCAGCCCACGGTCCATCAGCTGCATGCCAATGGCAGGCTGTTCCCGCCGAACTACTTGCATGAAAGCTGGCTCGATTATCTCTATTGGGATAGCGAACTCGAGCCGTAGCCGATCAGCGGCTGTGAGCGACGGGCGTTGCCCGCCGGCCGGCGAGCGCGCCGAAAGCTGCGATCGCGGCAATCAACAGAGAGATCAGGGCATTGTAGCCGGCGAAAGACAAGCCGAACAGGCGCCATTGCGCCTCCGTGCAGCTGACCACCTGCGGATGGCTCAGATCGGGCAGGATGCTGCCGGACCGGCCGAGGCTCGGGCCCGCGGCGCAGGAGTCCGGCCCGGGCCACCAGCCCCATTCAACCCCGGCATGATGAAGACCGAGGGCGAAACTCACCAGCATGATCGCGGCAAAGGCGAAGAGGCCGAAGCGCAGCGCTGCCGTGTGTTCCGATTTGCGGGCGATCGGCATAAGGGCCAGGCCAAGCACGATGGCCGCGTAATAGGGCCAACGCTGCCGGTAGCAGAGCGGGCAGGGCATATAGCCGCCGATCAGCTGAAAGCCCCATGCGGCGGCAATGGTGAGGATGGTGAGAGCGAGCGCGCCAAAGAGCGCCGTGCGAGGCTTAAGAGAACTCATCAGGCGCAATCCGGCAAAGAGACCATAAACAGCACCGGGCGATGCTCCGGGGGGTAAAGAGGTGGCGCGCAGCATAATGTTATCGCTGCCGGGAGCAAGATCAGTACACCGGATCGTGATGCGTTCGTGAGGAGCACTATCAAGAGAGCGACAGTGTGCCTCGGGTCATCGGCACAACCGGGCCGCCTATACTGACCGAAACAAGGTGGTCATCCTCCTCCGTCGCACTCAGTGCGATCCTGCTCGGCCGGCCCATATCCTCGCCCTGACGAATGAGCCAGCTCACAGTGCGATCAGCCGGACGCTGGAGCTCGTGCAGGACGCCTGCGAGCGCGACGGCCGCGGCACCCGTTGCGGGATCCTCGGGAATGCCGACGCCGGGGGCGAATAGTCTCGCGTGGATCTCGCGTCCATTTTGCCAGTCTGCCATGAAGAAGGGATAGACCTGCGGTGCCCAGGCGTTGCGGAAAACCTCATTCCAAATGGCAGTATCGATGCGGGCTTTGCTCAGAGCCTCGCGGCTCGCCAACCGGACGAAGGTAATGGGAACACCCGCCTCGAAGGCGATCGGGGGTGCTATGATCTGATCTTCGTTCAGCCCGAGGACGGCTGCTGCCTCGTCTGATCCTGGCGCTGGTCCGGAGGCGGGGAGCCGGGGTGCAATCACGGACGCTTCCAGCAGGCCATCCTCGCGCCGTTGCACCTCAGCGCGTGCCTGCCCGGCCGTGGTCCCGATTGAGAATTCCCCCTTGCCGATGCGGCCCGTCCGGTCAGCAATGACGGTTGCTGCTCCGACAGTGGGATGTCCGGCAAAGGGCAGTTCGCTCTTGGGTGTGAAGATCCTCAGGCGAGGGGGGCTGCCGTCATCTGGGCTCGTAATGAACACGGTCTCGCTGAGGTTCAACTCAGCCGCAATAGCCTGCATGGTGGGTGTGTCCAGACCATCGGCCTTCGGAAATACGCCCAGGGGATTTCCCCCGAAAGGCTGGCTGGTGAATACATCAAGGGTGAGGAAGGCATAATCGCGCGCCATGATGAACCTTCGTCTATGAGGGAGGCCTGCTAGGAGGGGCGCCCCGCAGGGCTCAGTTGCGCCCTGCATTTTCCGGGCAGATGCATGTGCTCGGGCTCTGGCGTGAAGGGATGGCCGGGCCAGGGGTTCACCGCATCACGAAGCCAGAGCACGGTGTCGAGCCAGAAGCCTGCCTTGTGCCGGGAATGAAACAAGTCGAAATGCCCGATGCGCTCCAGCGCATAATCTGCGGGCCTCAGCAGCACCTCAATCTTGCGTGCATTGCTGTAATAGGACAGGCCCCGCCGTATGGCCCGAGGGGTGCCATATTCGTCATCGGATACGGCGATCGCGAGGATTTCCCCCTTTACTGCCGCGAAGCGCTCAAGGATCTCATGCCGATGGGCGGGTGGATGGCTCAATTCCATGCGTGAGCGGCGAAAGCTCCATTCATTGGCAACGCCAGCGGGCAGATCCTCCAGCCAGCCGAGGCGCTTGCCCGGAAAATAGCCGAGCGCTGCCGTGACCAGGGGCATGAACAGGTGCCATTTGAGAAACATCCGGGCGCGCGCCTTCTTGGCATAGTCCTGCCAATAGGCGAATTGGGCGCCGACCGACAGGATGCGGTCGATGACGCGTGCGGAGGGAGCAAGGCCCGGCAGAAAACCGCCAATGCTGTGGCCTACGACGAGCAGGGGGCTGTCCGGATGACCGTTGCGCGCGAAAGTGAGGGCCGCCTCGAAATCAAGCTCCCCCCAATCGCTCCAGCGATAACCGCAGCCGCGGAGGCGCTGGGGGCGAGATGCACCAATTCCGCGATAGTCATAGGTCAGAACCCAAAATCCATGTTCTGCCAGGAACTGAGCGTAGCGGTGGTAATACCGAGCGAGCACGCCGGTTGCCGGATTGATAACGACATGGCCCAGAGGCTCGGATCGATACGGGCGCCAGATGTCCGCACCCAGCGAGATGCCGTCGCGGCAGTGCAACTGGACCGGGCGTGGCTCAATCATTGGCGGAGCGCCGCATCGACAGCCTGCCTATAGGCGAAGGTCCTGCGCTCCCTGATCCAGCTCGCGGCATTCACATAAGCATTCTCGGCGGTCCTCGCCAAAGCGCTGCCGAGGCTGATCCTGCCGATGCCGAGCCTGGCCAGATCATCGATCGACAGTGCCGGCGCGCCGAAGCCCATCAGCACGTTCAGCGGCTTGTCGAGCGCCGAGCAGACATCGCAAATGGCCCGATAGCTGGGAAGACCGGGGGCGAACAGCACATCGGCGCCCGCCGCCTCATAGGCTTTCAGCCGGGTGATGGTATCGGCCAGATCGGCACGGCCGTGCAGGAAGTTCTCCGCGCGTGCAGTAAGCACAAAGTCGCGGCCGCTGGACCGGATGGCTGCTACTGCCGCACGCACCCGCTCCACGGCAAAGTCCAGCGGGTAGATCGGATCATCGGGGCGGCCGCTGAAATCCTCGATGGAGGCACCGGCAAGGCCTGCATCGATCGCCAGCCTTATGGTTTCCGCGCAGGTGGCAGGAGAATCGCCGAAGCCATTCTCAAGATCGGCCGATACGGGCAGATCGGTCGCCTCCACGATTGCGCGTGCGACCGCGAGGCTATGATCGCGCCCGACCTCGCCATCATTGACGCCGAGGTCCATCGCGAGACCCGCGCTGGTGGTGCCCAGGGCCTCGAAACCGAGCTTCGTCAGATGCCTGGCGCTGCCAATGGTCCAGGCATTGGCCATCACGAAGGCGCGTCTTTCCTCATGGAGCGCGCGAAAGCGTTTCACCTTTTCCGCTTGGGTCGGCATGTTCGTCTCCGCTCAGTAGGGCTCGCCGTTCTTACGGTGGAACCGCCACGCCCCAGCCTCGCAGACGGCCATGATGTCGTCATGGGGATAGGTGGCCTCGTCACCTTCGGTGCGGTCGCCAATTTCCAGATAGACGACCGAAGCCTCGGTTCGGTTCTCCAAATGGTGACTTATCCCGCCCGCTTTGAACCCTGCGCACATGCCGGGATGAAGCTCGGTTTCCTGATCGCCCGTGACCAGAACGGGGTGTCCTGAAAGAATATAGATGAACTCATCCTGGCGGCTGTGCCGGTGCTGGAGGGCCGAAACCGCTCCCGGTGCCAGCTCCGTCAAGTTCACGCCGAAATTGCTCAGGCCGAACAGATCGCCCAAGGGCCGTTTGAGCCGCCCCTTCATGCGCGAGGCGAAGGGTTCGGGGTAGTTCGACAGCTTGGTGCGGGGCGGTGCCGCTGATGCATCGATTGCGACAGGTGGTTCCATTTGGGCCTCTCGATCATCCCTTCAGATCAGGTTATGCCAGAACCGATCCAGGTGTCGAGATGGATTGTATCTACATTCAAGAATATAATAGATACAATAAGGAAATTGTCCTGAGTGCGGAGTCGCAGGCGTTCATGGCCAGCGGCAGCCTGATCGGTCGCCGCTGAAGCGCACAGGCGCCTTCCATCGCGCCGAATTGTATCGTTTGAGATTTCTGAAGGTGAGCGGGCTTGGAATGCAGCAGCTATGGGATGTCAGAATGTCGGGGGCGTATTGATCCAGACAACCCGGGTCACCGTCCTGCCGGGATTCCTGTAGCTATGGGGCAGGTCGGATTTGAGGAAGAAAGAATCGCCGGGGCGAAGCTGGTAGAGGATGCCGGCGACAGTCAGCTCGAGCTCGCCCTCCAAGACGTAGCCGACTTCTTGCCCATTGTGCTTGATCTCGCCGCCATTGGACGCGCCGGGGTCGATCACATGGATATTGCCGTCGATGACCTGGTCATCACTATAGCCGACGAGCCGCTCTAGGCGGATCGCCATGCCGGGTTGATCGCCCTCAATGAGAACCGTGGGGCGCTCGCCATTCCGATAGACGCCGATTTCTGTGTGCTGCGGTGTGGCAAAGAGATAGCCGATACTCGTGTCCAAGACGGTCGCGATGCGATGCAGCATGCGCAAGGACGGGGTGATCCTGGCCCGCTCGATCTTGGAGAGCAGGCTTTCCGAACAGCCGACCGCGTCGGCGACATCCTTCAGGCGCATGCGCTTGGTCTTACGCGCCTGCTTTAGCTTGGGGCCGAGATCCGTCATCTCGCCGAGTTTCAGCATTGCCGCTCCCTTCCCAGCCGGTCCGACACGGTCGTTTTGACAGCACATGCCGTTCAGTGAGACAACTTTTCAAGCCGCTTGACTAAGAGTCAAGCTGGTGAAAGCATCGCAAAAAACGGCGACAGGGGAGTCTCGTCATGACGGAAGGAACAGGGCGCAGCGAAGCCGTAGTCAAGGTCGCTTGCATCCAGATGGAGCCGAGGGTTGGCAGCAAATCGGCGAATGTCCGGCGCACCATCGAGCTGATCGAGGAAGCCGCCTCCAAGGGCGCGAAGCTTCTGGTTCTGCCGGAGCTGTGCAATTCCGGCTATGTGTTCGAAACCCGGGAGGAGGCCTTCGCCGAATCAGAGGAGGTTCCGAACGGGGAGACGAGCAAGGCCTGGGTGGAGCTGGCCAGCCGCCGCGGTCTACATATCGTTGCGGGCATCAATGAGCGCGAGGGCGACCTGCTCTACAACAGCGCGGTGGTGATCGGGCCCAATGGGCATATCGGGACTTTCCGCAAGCTGCATCTGTGGAACGAGGAAAACCTGTTTTTCGAGCCGGGCAATCTCGGCATGCCGGTGTTCCGCACGCCGGTCGGCCGGATCGCCTGCAACATCTGCTATGACAGCTGGTTTCCGGAGAGCTTCCGGCTCGCGGCCTTGCAGGGCGCCGATATCGTCTGTGTGCCGACCAACTGGGTGCCGATTCCCGGTCAGCGCGAGGGCGAGCGGGCGATGGCCAATACGCTGGTCATGGCGGCTGCGCATAGCAATAGCGTGTTCATTGCGGCAGCCGATCGTATCGGCACGGAGCGTGGCCAGCCCTTCGAGGGTCAGAGCCTAATCGTCAGCTATACGGGCTGGCCGATCGGCGGACCGGCCAGCAAGGATCGCGAAGAGATCATCTATGCCGAGATCAACCTGGCGGATGCGCGCCGGAACCGGAACTGGACGGCATTCAATCAGCCGCTCCGGGATCGTCGGATCGATGTCTATGACGAGATGCTCGGCAGCGGGCATGAGGCCGGCTGGTACTGAGGGTGATCAGTCCATCAATTGAACAATAATGGGGAGATGAGATCATGGACAAGAATACCCGAAATGCGCGCGGGCTCACCCGCCGCGACGTTCTAAAGACAACCGCGCTCGCGGCAACAACGATTGCCGCACCGGCGATTTTCACACGGCCGCTGCGGGCGGCCGATCCGATCCGGATCGGCGTGATTTCGCCCCTGACCGGTG
This sequence comes from Rhodoligotrophos sp. CJ14, assembly GCF_038811545.1. Lineage (GTDB taxonomy): Bacteria > Pseudomonadota > Alphaproteobacteria > Rhizobiales > Im1 > Rhodoligotrophos > Rhodoligotrophos ferricapiens. The sequence goes on along the minus strand of NZ_CP133319.1, from coordinate 2,013,393 downwards.
CTTGGACCGTCTATGGCAAGGCGCATAGCGCAGGGTTCCAGCTCGCAGTGGATGAGATCAACCAGGCCGGGGGCGTGCTGGGCCGGCAGATCGAAGTGGTGCTCGCGGATTCGAAGACCGAGCCGCGCATCGTGGTCGAGCAGGCGAACCGGCTGATCCGGCAGGAACGGGTGGATTTCCTGGCCGGCACCTTCTCGAGTGCCGAACGCAACGCGGCGGGGCCCGTGGTCAAGGCGGCGAACAAGATTCTGCTTTATCCAACCTTCTATGAGGGGCAGGAAAAGGAATACTTCCCTGGGGTGTGCAATCCCAACATCTTCATGTTCGGACCCGAGCCGACCCAGCAGGTCTGGCCGCATATGGAGTATATGATCAAGAATTTCGGCAAGAAGTTCTTCATGATCGGGTCGGATTACGCTTGGCCGCGGGTGACCAATGCGGTCACGAAGGAGAAGCTCAAGGAACTCGGCGGCGAGGTGGTCGGAGAGGTCTATATCCCCTTCAACACGCCGCAATATGAGTCCGTGCTGCGCGACATCCGGAATTCAGGCGCCGACATTATCTTCCATTCGCTGACCGGCAGCGACACTGTGAATTTCCGCCAGCAATTCGCGGCGGCTGGCATGAAGAAGGATTTCACATTGTGGACGGTCGACGACGAGGAAGTCGTCACCTCCGGCTTGGGGCCCGATGTGTCGGAGGGCACCTATGTGAGCTTCGACTATTTCATGTCGATCAACAATCCCAACAACAAGCCCTTCCTCGACCGGTTCAAGGCGAAGTTCGGCCAGGACGCGCTCATGAATACGGTGGGTGTCGGCATGTATAACGCGGCGCATATGGCGGCGCTCGCCCTTGCCAAGGCAGGCGAGGTCAGCACGGATGCGCTGCGTGAGAACCTCAAGGGCATCGGCTTCGACAAGGCGCCGCAAGGCACGGTCAAGATGCGCGAGATCGACAATCAGGCCGTGCTCCCGTCATATCTCATGAAGGTGCGCGCGGGCTGGACGAGCGTGAACGACATGTTCGAAGAGGTGCAGTCGCTCCAGTCGGTCGAGCCAGTCAACGCGCGCTGCGACCTGCCGCTCTGACGAGCGGGCACCATTCGACGCTGAGATCGGCCGAGCACGGGGGTGCCCGGCCGACTGCCTATGGAGGAAGGGATGCTGAATGCCGGGGTCCCTATGCTTCTCGGGTTTGAGTACAGTCAGGAGTTGGGAACGGTCCATGCAGACAGCTATCAGCGTGGCAATCGACGCCACGCTCATCACCATGGTGTTCGCACTGGCCGCCTTCGGCCTTGCGATCATCTATGGGCTGGTGGGCGTGATCAATCTCGGGCATGGGGCCATGCTCACGCTGGGCGCCTATTTCACCTGGGCGGCGGTCAATGCGCATGTTCCCTTCTTTCTTGCGGTCATCCTCGCCGGGGTGGGGGTTGGCCTCATCGGCTTGCTGTTCGAACATCTGGTGATCCGGCATTTCTATGACCGACCGTTCGACACGCTGCTTCTCACTTGGGGTTTCTTCCTGATCTCGACGGAGCTGGTGAAGATCGTGTTCGGCAGCAGCTTCCGCAACGTGCCGAGCCCGTTTCCCGGCTCGCTCGATCTCGGCTTCTATCAAGTGCCGGCCTATCGCGCCTTCATCGCTGTGGTGACCGTCGCGCTGCTCGCGGGGGCCGCGCTGGTGTTCTTCAAGACCAGTCTCGGGATCAAGATCCGCGCCCTCATCCAGAACCAAGAGGTGGCGGGCCTGCTCGGGCTCAATATCGCGGTCACCTATAAACTGGTGTTCGGGTTCGGCGCGTTCATGGCCGGGCTTGCGGGCGGGCTCATCGCGCCGATGCTGAGCATCGACCCCTATATCGGCAATATCTTCCTGGTGCGGTCGTTTTTCGTGGTGATCGTCGGAGGCATTGGCCAGTTGCTGAGCGGCACATTGCTGGGCAGCTTCTTCATCGGCGGATCCGAGACGATCATCGCCCTGTTCTCATCGCAGGTGGTGGCGCAGATGGCAGTGTTCCTCCTGGCCATCGTCATCCTCAGATTCCGGCCGCAAGGCCTGATGAGCGAACGATGAGCGATACCGTGGTCGAGCAGCACGCCAAACCGCAGACGGGATGGCGTGCGGTGAGCGGCGATATCAAGCTCGCAGCCCTGCTGTTCGTGCTGTTGGCGCTGTTTCCCGTCGTGATCGGCGGCTATGGCGTTTACATCCTGCCGCAATATCTGCTGTTCGGCGTGCTTGCCATGTCGCTGGGGCTGCTCTGGGGGCTCGGCGGTATCGTCAGCTTCGGGCAGGCGGCGTTCTTTGCGATTGGCGGCTATAGCATGGGCCTTGCCATGCAGGCCGGGTTCGGTCCGTCGGGCGCCTATCTCGGGCTGATTTGCGCAGCGCTCGCTGGGGCGGTGCTTGCGGGGCTCGCCGGGTATTTCCTGTTCAGCGCCGGTGTGCGCGCCACCTATTTCGTGCTGGTGACGCTCGCCCTGTCGATCATCGTCGAGCAGGCGGCGGTGAGCCAGTCGCAGCTCACCGGTGGCTGGAACGGGATGTTCGTCGACCGGATGTCGCTGAGCTTCGGCCCGTTGGGCGAGATCTCGCTCTATGAGGATGCGGCCGCGTACTATTTCATCCTGCCGATCGTGGCCTTGATCTTCTTTGGCCTGCGCAAGCTCTCGGTCTCGCGGTTCGGCAAGATCATCGTCGGTATTCGCGAGAATGAAGACCGGATGGTCGCGCTCGGCTACAATGTCTCGCTCTATAAGACGCTGGCCTTCAGCCTGTCGGGGGCGCTCGCGGGGCTTGCGGGTGCCCTCTATGCGACGCACGCCAATTTCGTGTCGCCCTCGCTCGCGGGCGTGCTGTTCTCAACCGAAGTCGTGGTGTGGGTGGCAATCGGCGGGCGGACCTCGCTTCTGGGTGCGCTGCTTGGTGGTGTTGCGGTCTCGGCGCTGTCCAATTACCTGAGCAGTGTCACGCCGGAATATTGGCAGCTTGTGCTGGGCATCATCTTCATCCTGGTCATCCTCTTCTTCAAGGAAGGCCTTGCGGGGCTGGTCACGAGCTTTGCCGACCGTGTGCAGAAGGGGCGCAATCATGGCTGAGCTGTTGCGCACCGAAGGCCTGTCCAAGCATTTTCGCGGCCTGGTCGCCAATGACAATATCGACTTCGCCATCGAGTCGGGGGCGATCCGTTGCGTGATTGGCCCGAATGGGGCTGGGAAAACCACGTTCCTGAGTATGATTTCCGGCCATCTCGCGCCATCGGCGGGGCGGATCGTCTATAAGGGCGCCGACATCACCCGACGGTCAGTCGTGCAGCGGGCGCGGATCGGCATCGGTCGGAAGTTTCAGACACCGACGGTGTTCAACAATCTCACCACGGCAGAGAATATCGAGCTGTCGATCCTGCGGCTTCACCGCTCACCCCAAGGTATCAAAGCGCGCACCGATTCCGTTCTGCAGGCTGTGCGCCTTACGGACCACAGGGATACGCTGGTCAAGCATCTCTCCCATGGCCAGCGGCAGTGGCTCGAGATCGGCCTTCTGCTCGGGAATGAATCGGAACTTCTGTTGCTGGACGAGCCCACGGCGGGCATGACGGCGGAGGAGACCGCGGCAACCGGCGAGCTCGTGCGGCAGCTGGCGCATGACCGGCAGCTCTCGGTGATCATCATCGAACACGATATCGGATTCATCAGAGATCTGAAGTCGCCGGTGACGGTCTTGCATCTCGGGCGCGTGCTGAAGGAGGGCAGCTTCGAGGAGATTGCCGAGGACCCCAAAGTGCGCGACGTCTATCTGGGAGCGGATGTGTGAGTCTCAGGGTTGAGCAGCTGAGCGCAGGCTATGGCAGCATCGGCGTGCTGCGGGATATCTCGTTCACGGTCGAGAAGGGTGAGGTGCTGGGCGTGCTCGGCCGCAACGGCATGGGCAAGACCACGCTGATCCGGGCGCTTGCGGGCACCATTGCCCCGTCACAGGGCTCAATCTTTCTCGAGGGCGAGGAGATTTCGAAGCTGCCCGATTACCAGCGGGCGCGACGGGGCATCACAACGGTGGTACAGGGCCGGGGCATGTTTCCGAAGCTCACGGTGCGCGAGAACCTGGAAATGGGACGGATCGCCGGCGGGCGGGCCAAGCGCAACCGCCGCGACGAAGTGCTGAGCTATTTCCCGAGGCTCGCCGAGCGCATGAACCAGCTTGCCGGCACGATGAGCGGCGGCGAGCAGCAGATGCTCGCCATCGGCCGCGGGCTCATGACCGACCCGACGGTGATGCTGCTGGATGAGCCTTCGGATGGCATCATGCCCACACTCGTGCGGCAGATCGCGGAGACGCTCGCCAAGATCAACCGGGCGGAGGGCATGACCATCATCATCGTAGAGCAGAATGTGCCGATGGTGTTCAGCATGGCCGATCGCTGCATCATCCTGGAGAAGGGCCGGATCGTCGCCGGCGGCAGCAAGGATGAGATCGCCCAGAGCAATCTGATGAAGGAATATCTGGCGATCTGAGGCTTCAGGCTTGGGGTTCCGTTTCTCCCAGCCACGACGTCACGCGAACCGGTATCCGCTTCGCTCGAAAATGCTCTGATTACCGCTTGGATCCAGGTTCATTCTCCCAGGTGAGCTCGCGCTTCAGCGAGATCGCATAGGAGAAGCGGTCCGCGGGGTGAATGTTCACCGACATCTCGAACAGACGGTGGCCCGCGCCGAAATAGCGACGGGTGATGACCAGAGCGGGCGAGCCCGGCTCGGCCTTCAGGCTTGCGGCAAGTTCCTTGCTCAGCACCGTTGCGTTGATTTCCTGCTGGACTTCGGTCACCGGCTCGCCGGAAGAGTTCTCGATCGCGGAAAAGATCGCGGAATGGTGGATCTTGCTGCCGCGAAACAGTCGGGCATAGCGTCCGTCGATATAGACTTCGGTCCAACTGATCGGCAGATCATTGCCGATGGTCTGGCGCGTTCCGACCAGGTGAAGCCATTTGCGCCCCGGTCGGGAGGCAAGCTCTGCGGCAAGCGCGCCGCGGACCTCGATTTCCTCCTCCCGATCGACATGGAGGGCCGCTTCTGCTGCGAATTGGAAAATCTGTGTGAGGGAATGCAGAGCGAAATAATAGCCGCGTTGCGGCTGGCGGGCTTCCACGCGGGTGCCAACGCCCTTCTTCGCTGAGAGCAGCTTCTGCTGCCTTAAGAACTGGATCGCCTGGCGCACCGTCTGCCGGCTCACGCCATAGCGCGTCCCAAGCTCCACCTCGGTCGGCAAAAGGCTGCCGATGGGATATTCGCCAATCGCGATCTGCTGCTGAAGGGCGCGCGCGACCTTGAGGTAGAGCGGCACATTCGTGTCGGCGTCCTTCAAGATCGTGCTCTCAGTCATGGCGAGGGCCGTGGCACTCTTACGCACTGCAGGTTCCTAGAGGCGGCTTCCCGACGCTGATCAGAGCAGCGCCAGGGAAAGGTATGGAAAGGCATTGATCAGGATCAACGCCACCACCCGCATAGCATAGAACGGAAATACGCCGGCAATGACCTTGTGTATTGGCAGGTTGGTGATGCGGCTCATCACGAAGAGGTTGAGGCCGACCGGTGGGGTGAGCGTTGCCACCTCGACGAGCGCGGTCATGATGACGGCGAAGTGGATGGGATTGATGCCTGCCGTGTGCGCCATGGGAAAGAGGAGGGGGGCGAGCAGCACGATCATCGATACGCCGTCGATGAACATGCCGATGACGATCAGCGCGAGGTTGACCACGAGCAGGAACTCGAAGGCTGAGACCTGGTATTCCAGCATGAAGCGGGTGAGCTCAGCGGCCAGTCCGAGCCGGGTCAGGACCACCGTCAGAAGGCCCGAGGCGAGCAGGATGCCGTAGATGAGGACCGTCTGCATCACGGAGTCCTGGGCCGTCTCCCAGACCGCCTTGATGTTCGCCGTGCGATAAACGAAGAGCACGAGAATGACTGCATAAATCGCGGCAAGGGCCGAGACTTCCGTGGGTGTGAAGAAGCCTGCATAGATCGAGCCGACGATCAGGATCGGCATGGCGATTGCGCCAGCTGCCCGCGGCAGCCGCGAGACGAAGCCGGGAATGTCGATCGGGCGCGTGTCGCCGCCATAGCCTTTCCAGCGCGACAGGATGATCGTGGTCAATCCCAGCAATGATGCCTCCAACAGCCCCGGAATGATGCCGGCGATGAACAGGTCGGAGACCGGCAGGCCCATGATGGAGCCGATGAGGATGAAGGTTAGCGAGGGCGGGATCATCAGGCCCAGCGTGCCGCACACGGCCACGAGCGCTGCGGCGAATTGCTGGGGATAGCCTTCTTTGGGCATGAGACGGGTGGCTGCGGGGCCAAGGGCCACGGCGCAGGCGACGCTCGAGCCGTTCACCGCGGCGAAGAATACGCTCGATGCAGCAACTGCAAGCGCGATGCCGCCCCTGAACCAGCGGACGAGACAGCCGACCAGATCCAGGATGACGAGCGCAAGGTCTCCGCGCGACATCATATTGCCAGCGAAGATGAAGAAGGGGATCGCGACGAGGGAATATTTGTCGATGCCGTCCCAGGCCGCCTGAGCGGCCAGATTGAGCGGAATATTGGCTTCGAAAAGGATGAGGCCGATGGCCACCAGTCCCAGGCCGACCGCAATATGGACACCCAGGGAAATCAGCGCCAAGAGGCTTCCGACAGCAATGATCGTGGTCATGAACTCGCCTCAATGCGCATTGGATTGTGCCTCATCTTCTCCGCGCAGCAGAGCAACAGCGACTGTCACGAAGTAGAGGGCATAGAACGCGGCGCCGATCGGCAGTGCAAGACGCACGATCCACAGAGGCAGGTCGAGGTTGGATTCCGTGTACATGCCGACCCGGTGCAGGTGCATGACGCCGATTGTGCCGGCAATCACGACCAGAATGGCGAATAAGAGGCCGGCGAGGCAGTTGAGCCAGGCGGCCGCCCGCTGAAACGCGTGGGGCATGGCCGAGACGAACAGGTCCATGCGGATGTAATTGCCCTTCCGGGTGGCAATTCCGAATGCGAGCATAATGCTCCAGACCACGAGAAAGCGCACGGCTTCCTCCGCCCACCAATGACTCTCTGAAAGAAGCGTACGGCTGCAGGCCTCGTAGAACATGATCACCATGCTCGCGGCCATCAGCACGGTCGCGATATTGAGGAGAATGTGTTCCTCGATGAACATAAGTAGCCGCGCGATGCTGCTGTCGGGTCGCGCCGCTGGTTCGGAGCGCTCTGCACCGGCTGCATGCGCATCGGGTGAAGCAAATTGCGGCTCAGACATGGGCGTCTCCCCACAGTTGGCGTTTTGCGGTCAAACTGAGGGGGCTTCGTGCAGGAACCCTGTTCGTTCCTCGAAAGCGTGCGCGATGCGCAGAAGAGCTGCCTCTTCCCGCGGCCGGCCAATCAGTTGCATCGCCACGGGCAGGCCTTGCTCGTCGAAGCCGGCCGGTGTCACCAGTCCCGGCAGGCCGAGATAAGAGAGCGGCCGTGTCAGCGCGGTGATGCTGGCGAGAACCTCGCGCATATTGGGATTGGAGCCGGTGTCGGTCTCGGCCGCGCTTGGCACGCTGCGCCGGATCGCAGGCACGAAGAGCGCATCGCATCGGGCAAGCGGGCCGGAGAGCATCGCTTCGAGCGCGAGCGTGCGTAGCTGGCGGGCACGCAGATATGCGGTGGCCGAGATGGCAAGTCCCTGAATGAGGCGGGCGCGAACCTGGGCGCCGTAATCGTGGGGCCGCTCGCGCAGCCAGGGGAGGTGCAAGGCCGCCGCCTCCGGCGTCCAGACGAGGTCGGCGAGATCGGCCAGCGCCGAGTGGTCGGGAATGTCGACGTCGATGATTTCGAGGCCCGCGTCCTCCATGACGCGCCGCGCCCTTTCGAGGCGGTTTGCGACAGAGGGGGCCAAGTCCTCCCAATAAAAGGTCCGGGGAATACCGAGCACCATACCCGTAACCGGGCTCGCCAAGGCAGCTTCATGGGATCCACCCGACATGATATCCATCAGACGGGCAATGTCGCGGCTGGAGCGGGCCAGCGGCCCCGGGCAATCGAGGCTTTCGGACAGGCCCATCATGCCGTCGGTCGCGAGAAGGCCTTGGGTGGGTTTCAGACCGACGATGCCGCACATCGCCGCGGGCAAGCGGATCGAGCCACCGGTGTCAGAACCAAGGGCGCCGAATACGAGCCGGGCAGCAACGGCTGCACCGGAGCCCGAGGAGGAGCCGCCGCTGATCCGGTCGAGATCCCACGGATTGCAGCATCGGCCGAGATGGGCGTTGTGGCCGGTGGGACCCATGGCGAATTCCGCCATATGCAGACGGCCGAGGTTGACGGCGCCGGCGGCCTCCAGCCGCTCCAACAGGGGAGAGGTGGTGGATGCAACGAAATCGCGCCGGATGCTGGACCCACAGCCCGACACCTTTCCGGCCCTATAGTACATGTCCTTATGGGCCAGGGGCACACCGTGCAAGGGGCCGCGCGAGCGGCCGGCTACTTGCTCCCTGTCGAGCTTGCGGGCTTGTTCGAGGGCTTCGTCCGATTCCAGATCCACAAAGGCGTTGAGCTTCGGATTGAGCGCCTCGACCCTCTCGATTGCTTGCGTGACGAGGGCTTCGGAGGTGATCCTGCCTTGCGCGATCGCCTCTGCCGCTTCGCATAAGGTAAGGTGAAGCGCCGCGCTCATGAGTTCATCTCCGCAGGAGAGCATCGAATTTCGCGATGCGAACGTCGAACAAGGGCTCCCCCGCGCGCAGCATCCGAACCTGTTCGATGGCACGCTCAAGTGCCACGTGGCTCGCCTGCATGAGCAACAGCGTGCGGTCAGCCATCTCGTGATCGGCCTCGATGCCCTGGGTGAGTGCGAGCCATTGGCGCGCGAGGAAGGGATCAGAGGCCTGCATCAGATGAAACCCTTGCGGCGCATGGCCGAGATCGTGTCCTGGTCGTAGCCGAGCCTCGATAGTAATGCGTCCGTATCGAAGCCCATGGCGGGGGCCGCCTTTGCCGGTGCGGGGTTGCCATTGACCCGGATCGGTCCGGCAAGCATGCGGACGGGCTCGCCACCCTCGGGACGCTTAAATTCAGCAAGCCGGCCATGCTCTGTCACGAATGGGTTCTCCAGGGCCTCGCCGATGTCGAGGACTGGCGCGATCGGCACATGGCCGCCGAGAATCGCGGTCCATTCGGCGCTCGTCTTTGTCGCAAGGGTCGCATCAAGCAGCTCGGTCAGCTCGGCCCTCGATTTCAGACGTGCTGCGAAAGTGGCGAAGCGCTCGTCCGTGGCGAGATCGGGCCGGCCGATCCTTTCGGCGAAGATCGGCCAGAATTTCTCCTTGTTGCACATGACAAAGAGCCAGCCGTCCTTGGTGCGATAGAGCTGGGAGGGTGTGAGCGAGGGATGGGACGAGCGGGGCTCGCGCGCCTGCACGTGTCCGGCATTGAGATACCAGGTCGCGAGATAGGTGAGATTGTGGAGCGCGGTATCGAACAGACTGACGTCGAGATCCATGCCCCGGCCGGTGCTGCGCGCACCAACAATGCCTGAGACCAGAGCAAATCCAGCCATCAGCCCGGTCATCATGTCTACGATCGAGAGGCCCATGCGGGTGGGCGGTCCGTCCGGCTCGCCGGTCACACTGAGATAGCCGGCCTCGGCCTGCATAAGATAATCATAGCCGGGCCAGGCGCGGCGCTCGCCCTCGCGGCCATAGGCGGAGAGGTGGCAGCAAACGACCTTCGGGTTGATTTCGCCGAGCGCGCGGTAGGTGAGCCCGAGCTTATCTGGCAGGTCGCCGCGGAGGTTGTCCAATACCGCATCGGCGTTGCGAACCAGCTCGTGAAAGAGCTTCATTCCCTCGGGATGCTTGAGGTCGAGGGTCAGGCTGCGCTTATTGCGGTTGAAGGACTGGTAGAAATGACTGTCGAGCTCGGAGAAGTAATAGGGGCCGACATGGCGTCCGACATCGCCGCCATTGTGCGGATTTTCGATCTTGATGACCTCCGCGCCGAGATCGCCGAGCAGCATGGTGCCGAAAGGGCCGGCGCCATATTGCTCGACGGCGAGGACGGTGACGCCATCAAGGGGGAGGTTCTGAGGCATCTCGGACATGTCGGGATCAGATCCGGTTCTGCTCGATCAGCCGCTTGGCAATGACGATGCGCTGGATCTCGTTGGTGCCCTCGCCGATCACCAGCAGGGGCGCATCGCGATAGAGACGCTCGACGAGAAATTCCTTGCTATAGCCATAGCCGCCATGGATGCGCATGGCCTCCAGGGCATTCTCGACGGCCGCTTCAGTTGCGAAGAGCTTGGCCATGCCGGCCTCGTAGTCGCAGCGTTCGCCGCGATCGAGCGCATCCGCCGCCTGGCGGACGAGAAGACGGGCAGCCTCGGTGCGCGTCGCCATGTCCGCAAGCTTCATGGCAATGGCTTGATGCTGGTAGATCGGCTTGCCGAAGGTGCGCCGCTGCTGGGAATAGCGTACGGCCTCATCCAGCGCGGCCTGTGCAATGCCGACACCGCGGGCTGCCACATTCACCCGGCCGAGCTCCAGCCCCGTGATCGCGCAGGCCATGCCCTGGCCTTCGACGCCGCCAATGAGGCGGTCGGCCGGAATGCGGTAATCGGTGAAGACCAGCTCGGCGGAATCGATGCCCTTATAGCCGAGCTTTTCGAGCTTGCGGCTGACGGCGAAGCCCTCGCCCTTCTCGGCGAGGAACATGCTCATGCCCTTGTGGCGCGGCTCCGCGGCGGGATCAGTCTTCACCAGCAGCGCAAAGCACGATCCCTTGATGCCGTTGGAAATCCAGGTCTTGGTGCCATTGACCACATAGGCATCGCCGTTGCGCATCGCCGTGGTCCGGATCGCCTGAAGGTCGGTGCCGCAATCGGGCTCCGTCAACGCGAGGCCGCCGCGCAGCTCGCCCGTTGCAAAGCGCGGCAGAAATTTCGCCCGCTGCTCTTCGGTGCCCTTGCGGGCCACGATATGCGCCATGATCAGGTGTGAATTGATTATGCCACTCAAGGACATCCAGACGGTGGAGATGCGCTCGATGATCTTGGCGTAAGTGGAGGGACGCAGGCCAAGTCCGCCATATTCCGCGGGGATGATCGCCCCGAACAGCCCCAGCTCCTTCATCTGCTCGACGATTTCGTCGGGATAGGTGTCGTCATGCTCAAGCTGCATGGCATAGGGGCGGACATGGCGGTCTAGAAAGCGATCGAGGCTGTCCAGGATCAGCTGCTCCTGCTCGTCGCGTTCGGTTCGATCGCCCATTGGGCGTGAGACATTCATCGGATAGATCCTCGATACTGGCTTGGCGAAGCGCTAACGCTCAGCCGGCTATGGTTCTGGCAAAGCCCGCGAGATCATCCGTCGCATCGAGGGCCAGCACCGCGTCCTCGATACGCGTGGCGGTCGAGGGGCGGACGGACATGGCCGCATTGGCGCGGAATTTCTCGATGATATCCGCATCGCTCAATGGCCGGTCGGGGGCCCCGCGATTGATCTGCTCGCGGGCGGCCATGCGCTCACCATTGTTGAAGCTGATCCGCACTTCGCCCGAATAGGCCTTCGGAAATGCGGAACCGGGGTCGATGCGGTAGGCGACCTTGTCGGCCACGGCGAGGATCACGGGATCGCTCAGCGCTGGCTCCTCCAATTCCGCCAGGGTGAGCTGACCACGGGCGAGAGCTGCGGCGACAAGGTAGGGAATTGAGAATTGGGCGTCATAGCTGTTGGCCGGGCGCTTCTTGTTCGCCTCGGGCTCGCAGACGGTCTTGACGACCTCGGCCGGAACGAAGGCTTCGATCTCGGCGATCGCGTCGATGTCGAGACCGCGGTTGCGCAGGATCAGCGCGGCATCGACGCAGCCATGGGTAAAGTGGCAGGCGGGAAAGGGCTTGATTGCAGTCTGCAGCACTTCCCAGCTCTCGCCGAGCCCTGCGGTTGCGAGGGAATAATCGCAGTTTTCGGCGAGCGGGCCGAGATGGGAGCGATAAAGCCCGAACCGGCCGGTATAGGGGTTGGATGCGCCCTTGAAGCCTTGTTTGGCCAGGGCTGCGGCGGTGATGCCGGCGGCGGCGGCCCAGCCCGGGTGCAGCCGCTTGTTCCAGGCGCCGTCCTCCAGGAATTCCAGGCTACCCGAGGCCATGGAGAGAACGATGCCTTGCGCATTGACGAGCTCGCGCTCGGACAGGCCGAACAGGGCTCCGGCGGCCAGAGCGCAGCCGAAGGCGCCGACGAGGCCGGTCGGGTGGAAGCCGACCTGATGGAAGCCGCCCTTGGCGACAGCGCCGAGGCGCGCGGAAGCTTCGAGGCCGATGATGGTGGCCGTCAGCAGATCGCGACCGGTGGCGCCGGCATGAATGCCCGCGGAGAGGCTCACCGGGAACGCGCTGGAGGTCGGATGGACAACACCCGCGAGATGGGTGTCGTCGAAATCGAGCCCATGGCAGAGCAGCCCATTGACCGTTGCCGCATCGCGGGGTGGAAGCCAGGCGGGCATGCCGATGACCGGCACGGCGCCGCCACCGGACAGACCGGCGATGGCGGTGAGGGTGCGCTGGGCGAAGTCGAACTTGGTAGAAGCGAGCGCTATTCCAGTCGCATCGAGGATGTGATGACAGGCCCGGGCGCGGATCGCTTCGGGAATATCCTCGTGGCGCAAGGTCGCTGCAAAACGGGCGAGCTCGACCGAGGGGTCGGCCATGGGAGCGGGTGCATCCTGATGCGCGCTGGACGGGCTCGTCACCACTCGAGAAGCGATGCTCATGGCGTTCCTCCTGATGTCTTCTGCAGCATGCTCAGCTGCTGGCAATTATTCGTCATAGGCGGGCCGATGCTTGACCGGTCCAGGCTTACTCGTCTCCCACGCCGTGGCCCCGCCTTGGGATGAGGCTCATACGGGTGAATTCCATGAAGACGGTACCATCCGCCTTGTAGCCTTCCGTGCGCGTGGTGACGATGCCCTGGTTCGGGCGCGACTTGCTTTCGCGCACCTCCAGAACCTCGGAACGGGCATAGACCGTGTCGCCGGGAAAAACGGGAGCGGTGAGCTTAATCTCTTTCCAGCCGAGATTGGCGATTGCCTTGAAGCTCACGTCGTTTACTGTCATGCCGAGGACGATGGCCAGGGTTAGTCCCGAATTGACCAGGGGCTTGCCGAATTCCGACTTCGCGGCAAAGGCGCCGTCGCAATGCATGGGGTGCGCATTCATGGTCATGAGGCTGAACTGGATGTTGTCCGCCTCCGTGATCGTGCGGCCGGGCCTGTGCTCATAGATGTCGCCGACCGCGAAATCCTCGAGATAGCGGCCATAGCTCGCGTGAATAACCCGCGTTTCCTTCACCGCCTGCCCAGTCTGCATCCAGCTCTGCCCCCTTATGCGCCCACTGCGCTTCTCATGTCGATGTTTACGGTATAAGTACGTACTTGTGGTGGTCAAGGGCGATTTTGTCGGGGAGCTGATGTCGTCAGGAGTGAATGTGCACAAGGCGATGAGTCGCCGGTCCTATCTATTCGTGCCGGGAAGTCGCCCGGAGCGATGGGGCAAGGCAATTGCCGCAGGGGCAGATGCGGTCATCATCGACCTCGAGGATGCTGTGGCGCCACAGGACAAGGCCGATGCGCGCCGGGCCGTTCTCGCCTTCCTCAAGGAGGCTCCCGAAGGTGCGGGGGACATCTTCGTGAGGATAAACTCGCCCCGAAGCCTGATCGGCCATCACGATCTCGGGGGGCTCCTGGATGCGGCCAGCAGCGGGGCGAGGTTTGGCGGCATCGTGGTGCCCAAGGCGTCCGTTGGCGATGTGGCGCTTCTCGGAGATCTCATCGCGGATGTGGATAAGTCCATAGAGATCGGCGCGCTGATCGAGACCTGCGCGGGCATCGAGGACGCGCCCAAGATTGCGAAAGCCTCTTCATTCCTGACGTTTTTAATGTTCGGCGGCGCAGATCTCGCGAGTGAGCTCGGCGTCGAGATTGCGTGGGACCCGTTGCTTCCCGGACGCGCCAGGCTGGTGCAAGCTGCCGCCGGGGCGGCTATATCCTCCATAGACATGCCGTGGATTGCGCTTGCCGACGAGGCCGGCGAACGGGCCGAAATGCAGCGGAGCTTCGCGCTCGGCTTCAAGGGACGTGCAGCCATTCATCCAAAGCAGGTGCCGATCATTCACAAGATGCTCGCGCCGGATCCGGATGTTGTTGAGCAGGCGCGGCGGGTGATCGCAGCTTTCGAGGAGGCCGCTGGTGGGGTTTGCCTGCTGGATGGGCGGCTGGTCGAGCGGCCGATCATCGAACGCAGCCGCCAGATCCTGGCGCGCGCCGGGCGCGATTCGGTGTGAGCAACGATCCGGTCACGAGCCTGCCGGTCGCGCTGGCGAGCGCGGTGGCGATCCAGGCCTTGGCCAGCGCCGCGGCTCTGGCACTTACCACGGTCGCGCCGATGGCCTCGGCCGATCTCGGGGTTGATGCGCACGCGATTGGCTATCAGGTGAGCCTCATCTATCTGCTGGCGACGATCGTTTCGATGTTCGGCGGCGGGGTCGTGCGCAAGTTCGGTCCGGCGCGGGTGAGCCAGATGGCTTTGCTGGCCGGTGCGCTGGGGCTCGCGGGTTTGGCCTCCGGCAGTGTCATTGTCGCCGTCTTCGCATCTATGTTGATCGGCATGGGGTATGCGCTGACCAATCCCGCGGCATCGGACCTCCTGGATAAGCTCGCACCGCCGGGCAAGCGCAATCTCATCTTCTCGCTCAAACAGACGGCCGTGCCGCTCGGCGGCATCCTGGTGGCGCTCGTGCTGCCGAGCATGGCGGTCACCTTCGGGTGGCGTTGGGGGCTTCTCACCTTCGCGGCTGCGGGGCTCGTCTCAGTGCTCCTGCTGCAGGCGGTGCGGGCACGCTGGGATCGGCAGCGTGATCCCGCCTACAGGCTTCATGGCACGATGCTGGAGGGCATGCGCGCCGTCTGGGGGCGGCCGCCATTGCGAGCGCTCGCCACAATGGGGTTCCTTTTCTCGGCGATGCAGCTGTCGCTGGCGTCCTTCGCGGTGGTCATGCTGGTCGAAGAATTCGGCTGGCGGCCCATCCAAGCGGGTGCCGCCGCAGCCGCGGTGCAGATGTCGGGAGCGGTGGGGCGCGTATTCTGGGGTTGGGTTGCCGACAGGACGGGCTGGGGGCTCGGGCTCCTGGGCGCGATTGGCTGCATGACGAGCGTGAGCGCCATGCTGATGCCGTTGCTGCCGGGATTTGCACCCTGGCTGATCATAACCGTGCTCTGCCTGTTCAGTGCCGCCTCCATCGGCTGGAACGGCGTGATGCTGGCGGAAGCCGCGCGGCTGAGCCCGCCGGGGCAGGTCGGCCCGGTGGCTGGCGGCGTGCTCGGGCTCACCTTCCTGGGGGTCGTTGTCGGGCCGTCGCTTTTCGCCTCGATCTACCAGCTCTACGGCTCCTATGCCGACACTTACGCGGTTCTGGGCTTCCTGCCGCTGCTCGGCAGCCTGCTGGTCTGGAGCGGTCGCCGCGCCGAACGGGCCGAGATGGCGCATGTGACATCGGAATAAGTACGTACTTGAGTCTGGATTTTCTCGCGCGACCGGGTCAGAATGAGAGACCCAGTTGCTCCTTGGGGAGGAAATCCAATGAAACGAATAGCCAGGCTGGCCGCGCTGGTCGGATTGGGTCTCGGTCTCATTTCGGGGCCCGCCAAAGCTCAGACGCCGATCGAGATGATCATCACGGATGAGCTGTCGACCACCCATTGGTCGACCAAGATCATCGATGATTACGCAAAGACGATCCAGGAGAGGACGCAAGGGCGCATCGTGCCCAAGGTGTTCCACGCGGGAACGCTGTATAAAGATCAAGACGCGGTCGCGGCCCTTGGATCGGGCGCGGTTCACATGGTCTGGCCGGTGGCGGTGAGGCTCGAGACGATCGCGCCGGAAACCGGTGTGATCAGCCTGCCATTCGCCATCACGGACGAAATGATGATGCATCAGGGTGCGCCTGAGGCCATCGGCAAGTTCCTCTCGCAATATGTGGAGCCCAGCGGCATTCGGGTGATGGGTTTGGCCCGCACGGCTGATCTGTTCTTCATCTTCCGCGACCAGTTCATCGAGAAGATCGGCGATCTCGAAGGCCAGAAGGTGCGGGTGACCGGTGGCCGCGTGCTGCTCAACCTCATGCGCGAGTTCGGCGCGAGCCCGGTGTCGATGTCGGCCGCCGACATGGCGCCTGCGCTGATGCAGGGCGCGATCGACGGGATTTTCACCTCAGCCGGGGGCTGGGAAATCGTGGGCCCAAGCGCTGCGCCGAAAGCCAGCCTCGTTCCGGGCCTCAGCCTCGTGACTTACGCGGTGCTGGTGGATGATGCCTGGCTGAAGGGCCTGCCAGAGGATCTGCGCAAGGTGGTCGAAGACACGACGCTGGAGCTTATCCGGACCAACTGGCCCGTGGCCAAGAAGCTCGATCAGGAGACCTTCGATCGCATGCTGAAGAATGGCGGCGAGGCGAAGCAGGTCAGCGATCAGGCGCGCGAAGAGTTCCGGAAAGCCGCATTGGAGGCGAACAAGGAGTTCATCGATCGCCACCCGGACGTCTGGGCGAAATTCCAGGAGGTCACCAAGCCGTTTCAGTCGACCCAGTGATGATTGGCGCCCGACAGATGGGCTCCATGTGAGCCCATCTGCGTTTCCTGCTGCATCAGCGCTTGGTGGAGGCACACTGGCGCGCGATGACCGTGAGTAGCTCGAACATCATGGTTGCGCCGGCGAGCGCGGTCATTCCGCCTATGTCGAAAGGCGGCGCGACTTCGACCACATCCGCGCCGACGATCTTCACGCCATCCAGCAGGCGGAGCATCTGCTGGGCCTCGCGGGTGGTGAAGCCGCCGACCTCGGGCGTGCCGGTGCCCGGCGCCATGGAGGGGTCGATACAGTCGATGTCGAAGGAGATGTAAGTTGGCCCGTTGCCAGCGATGGAGCGGGCTTCGCTCATGACTTCTTCGGCACCGCGCTTTACGAATTCCTCCATATAGATGATGCGGATGCCTTGCTCGCGCGCCCAGTCATGCTCGCCGGGATCATAGATCGAGCCGCGGATGCCGATCTGGACGGTGCGCTTTGGATCAAGCAGCCCTTCCTCTATGGCGCGACGGAACGGCGTGCCATGGGTATAGAGGTTCTCGCCGAAATAGCGGTCATTGGTATCGGAATGGGCATCGAAATGGATCATGCCCACCGGCCGCTGCTTGGCCACCGCGCGCATGACCGGCAGTGTGGTCAGATGGTCGCCGCCGGCACCGAGCGGAATTGCACCGGCCTTCACAATCCGGGCGACACCTTCCTCGATCAGGCGCAGGCCGTCCATCAGGTCGATCGGGTTTACGCCGACATCACCGATATCGGCGATCTTCGCGATCGAGAACGGCTCGGTACCGGTGACGTGATGCACCCGACGCATCAGGCTCGACTGATTGCGGATCTCACGGGGGCCATGGCGGGCGCCGGCCCGATTGGTGGTGCCGCCATCCCATGGGATGCCGAACAGGGCGATGTCGAGACCTTCGGGCGAGGAGACGATCGGCAGGCGCATGAAGCTCGCGATCCCGGCAAAGCGCGGGACCAAGCTCGCATCGATGGGCTGGAACTCGTTTTGAGACATGGGACCGATTCTCCGGTGCTTGGATCGTATGGCTCTGGGGCCTGTGTTACTGCGTCGGCTGCGTCTTGAACATAGGCGAGGTCCGGAGATCATTCGTGGAATCGCGAAGTGACCTTTGGCTTATTCCTATTTAAGGATGGGGTGAGCGGTGGAAGTGTCGATCCAGCGCACAGGTCCATGCGTGCGGGCCTAATTTCGCGGGCCGCGGCACAGTTTAGGGGAAGATGAATGCGGGAAGCACTTCGGCCGGGTGACGTGCCAAAGATCTATGGGGACGTGCCGCCATTCATGGCGGTCGATTATGTGCCGGATCTCGCAACGCTTGATGCGGATGCGGCGATCATCGGCATGCCCTATGACGGCATTGCCACGTTCCGCGGCGGCGCCACGCGCCGGGGACCCCAGGAGATCCGGAAATTCTCGCTATTGTTCGGGCGCCGCAATTTCGACTGGGATGTCGATATCGTCGAGCATCTGAAAATCGTTGACGTTGGCGATGTGGATGTGGTGCCCGGCAATAATGCCGAGAGCTATCGCCGGTTCGAGAACAGGCTCACGCAGCTGCTGGAGAAAGGCGCGGTTCCCTTTAGCCTCGGCGGAGATCACGGCATTTCGTTCCCCGCCGTGAAGGCGGTGACCTCCCATCATAAAAGCCCGATGGGCCTCGTGGTGTTTGATACGCATCTCGACTTAAGCGAGTCGCTGGAGGGAGACCGGCTGACGCGGGCATCACCGCTTTTGCGGATCTGTGAGCTCGATCAGATCGACCCCAAGCGCGTTGCCATTATTGGCGCGCGCGGGCCGCGCAATCTGCCGGAATGGACGCCGCTCTATCAGGAAATGGGGATCTCGGTATTTCCCATGGAGCAGATCGAGCAGGAAGGGATGGAGGCTGTCGCGGAGAAGGCACGCAATATCGCGACAGCCGGCGGTGCCAAGCTCTATATCAGCGTCGATATCGACAGTGTCGATCCCGCCTTTGCGCCGGGCACGAACAGCCTCGAGCCTGGCGGGCTCACCTCGCGCGAGATCATTCGCGGTGTGCGCATCGTCGGGCGCGACGGGTTTGCCGGCTTCGATCTGGTCGAGGTCTCGCCGGATTTCGATACGGCGAGCGGCACCACGAGCGTGCTCGCGGCGCGGCTGGTGGCAGAAGCGCTATGCTGTCTCGCCGCGGCGCGGGGCGGCCATAAGGATGCCTGGCGGCGGGCCCATATCCGCTAAAGCTGGACGGTTGCGGGGCTCGATGGACGAGCCCCGCCTTCAGGGTCTCAATCGAGGATCTGGTAGTGTGCCTCGGTCGGCTTACCTGCCTTGCCGTTGATCGGCAGGATATCCTGCGGGCAGCATGACATCGCGACCACGCAGTCCATCCTGGCGCGCAGGATGACGTAATCGCCCGGCTTGGAGACCGGCTCGCCCCAGCTGGTTTTGCCGTGCTCGTCAACCGGGATGTTCATCCAGAGATTGAGCGGGCTCGGGGTTTCCGGCGCGCGCAGGCCGATCTGGCGCATGCCTGCGTGCAGATTATCCGTGCAGTTGTCGTGATATTCGGTGCAGCCGAGCAGGCCATAGCGATAATCATCGCAAGCGGCGATCAGAGTGTCGTGGATGCCGGGCGATGTGTCCTCTTCGAAGAACAGGATAGGCCGGCGCCGGTTCGAATAGAGATTGTCGCCCTTGGTGGGGAAGATCTTACCCAAGGTCGGGCGCGTATGTTCCATCGACATGAATTCGGTGAGATCTTCTGCGCTGAAGCACCAGGTGTCTACGACCTGCTCGCCATGGGTGTTGATGATCTTGATCGCCTGGCCCTCCTTGAGCCGTACCGCACGGCCTTTCCGCGCGGGGATCGTCATCAGTTCGCCGGTCTTGGTCATGTCCAAACCTCCCATTCATCGGCCGGCACATTGCTCAGGCCATTGGTTGCGGTAAACAGCAAACAAAAGAAATTCATTTCGTTATTTGGCGAAGTAAAGCGGATTGTGCTCACTGGCCTCTGTGTGTAGCGACCGGGCTGGATCAGGCCGGTTCTGTGTTGCTGAACAACAGGTTCCGCTGCTTCCAGGTGTTGAGAAACTCCTGGAGTCTTGCGCTCTTGGGGTTCACGAAGAGCTCTTGTGGCGGGCCCTGCTCGATGATCCGGCCGTTGTCCATGAACACGACGCGATCGGCCGCCTGGGCTGCAAAACCCATCTCGTGGGTCACGATCATCATGGTCATGCCTTCGCGGGCAAGGGTGCTCATTGTGTCGAGCACCTCGCCCACCAATTGGGGGTCGAGGGCGGAGGTGGGCTCGTCGAACAGCATGACATGGGGGCCCATGGCCAGGGCGCGGGCGATCGCGACGCGCTGCTGCTGGCCGCCCGAGAGCTGGCCGGGATGACGATCCGCCTTATCGGCAAGACCCACTCGGGCAAGCGCCTCGCGGCCAAGCTTGTCCGCTTCCGCGCGGCTCATCTTCTTTGTGAGCCTCAGCCCGAGAGTGATGTTGCCGAGGGCCGTCATATGCGGCCAGAGATTGAAGTGCTGAAAGACCATGCCCAGGTTGCGGCGCGTCTCGTCGATGCCGCGCTCGCCATCGCGCACCCGGCCGCCGGGGGTTTGAACGAAGCCGAGCGGGCGTCCTTCGATGGTGATCTCCCCTTCGGTATGTTCCTCGAGAAAGCTTACACAGCGCAGCAGCGTGCTCTTGCCCGAACCGGAGGGACCGATGATGCAAACCACCTCGGAGGGAAAAATGTCGAGATCGATGGACTGCAACGCCGTGAACTGGCCGAAGATCTTGGTGAGTCCGCGGATGCGGATGATCGGCTCTGCGCTTTGTGTGCTGGTGTCGGCCATGACGCTTCCTAGTAACTGACGCGGCGCTCGATCGCCCGGCCCAGCCAGGAGACAAGCTCAATGAGCAGCCAATAGAGCAGGGCTGCCGCGAGATAGGGCTCGATGACCGCATAGGTCTCGTTGACGAACTGCGCGGTGTTCTTGGTGAGCTCGGCCACGGTGATGATGGAGAGCACCGCGGATTCCTTGATGAGGATGATGATCTGGTTGATCATCGGCGGGATGATCAGAAGGAGCATCTGCGGCAGCTTGATGCGCGTGATGATCTGACCGGAGGACAGACCGATCATGCGGGCCGCCTCGATCTGTCCGGCGGGAATGGATTGGAAGCCGGCGCGGAAGATTTCGGCGAAATAGCCACCGCTATAGACGCCGAGCCCGATGATGCCCACCGTCTCGGCCCGCCAACGCAGGCCGAAGGACGGACCGCCGTAATACAGGATGAAGAGCAGGATGAGGATGGGCACGCCGCGCATCACCTCGATATAGGTGCGCACGAGCCAGCGTAGCGGCGCAAAGGGCGTGGCACCGATGAGGGCTGCGGCCAACCCGATGCCGATGCCGATCAGGGTCGCAAACAGGCAAATCCAGGCGGTGGTCGCGAAGCCCTGCAGGAGCAGCGGTCCGTATTGCAGATAGAGGCTCGGATCAAAGGTCATGGCGCGCGTCTCATCGTTTGAGCGCCAAGCGCTGTTCGGCATAGCGGCCCATAAACGAGAGCCCCAAGGTCATGATGAGGTAGATGATGGCCGCCATGGTGTAGATCTCGAAGGCGCGGTAGTTGACGGCCACGATCTGCTGGCTCACGCGCATCAGCTCGGTTACGGCGATGACCGATACGAGCGAGGAATTTTTCAGGATGCTGATGGTCTCGTTCACGAGGGACGGCAGCACCAGCCGGAAGATCTGCGGGATAATGATGTGGATCCGCGCCGGCCAGGTCTGGATGCCGACCATGCGCGCGGCCTCCATCTGGCCGGAAGGGATCGCGAGCAGGCCGCCGCGAAAGATCTCCGCCTGGAAGGCGGCGGTGTTCATGGTCAGGGCGATGATGGCGGCAATGACAGGCGGCACATCGATCCCGATCGAGGGCAGCAGGTAGAAAATGATGAACAGCTGCACCAAGATGGGCGTGCCGCGCCAGGCGCTCTGATAGATGAGCGCCAGGCGCCGCAGCACTGTGTGCTTGGAGACCAGGCCGAAGCATAGGAGCAGGCCCAAGGGCATCCCGAGCACGATGGCGGTGCCGGAGATCAGCAAGGTCATCCAGGCGCCCCAGAGCAGGGTCGGGAGATAGGTGCCAAGAAGCGAAAAGAATTCCATCGACCCGTCGACTCAAGGTGCGCCAGCGGCGGAATTGGCCTCAGTTTTCAGGCGTCGGCAGTGCGTCCGAGGGAAGCTCCATGGGGAAGCCGAACCATTTTTCCTGCAGCTTCTTCATGGTGCCATCCTGGTTCAGCTTGCGCAGCTGCTCATCCAGGAACTTGCCGAGGGATGCGCTCTCGTCATCCTTGCGCACGACCCAGCTGAAATAGGTTTTCGGGCCGAAGGTCGGCTGGACGACTTCGAACGCGTCGGGCCGCTGCTTCTGAAGATAAAGCAGGTTCGGCAACGAGTTCACCACCGCATCGACACGCCCGGCCGCGAGATCTGCATAGGCCTCATTGAAGTCCACATAGGTCTCGATGCTGTCGATGCCTTCGCCCTTCTCGGCGAGCTGCTTGGAGAAGAGCTCCGTGCCGGCGAGCTGGGCGGATCCCGCCTGGGTGCCCACCACTTTGCCGGCGAGATCCTCGGGCTTGGTGATGCTGGTATCGCCCTTGCGCTTCACCACGGCGAAGGTTGCATCCGCGATGGGTAAGGTGAGGTAATAGGTGTCGAAACGGCGCTTATTGACCGTAACGGCGGTGATGATAGCGTCGAACTTCTTGGCCTGAAGGCCTGGCAGCAATCCCTGAAAGGGAAGATCCAGCCGCTCGACCTGTACGCCGGGCAGCGCCTTCATGACCTCGTCGAAGAGATCGGGGCCGTAGCCTACGATCTTGCCGTTCTCGACGAATTCGAACGGAGGATAGCGAGCTTCGGTGCCGACGACGAACTTGCCCTTGTCCTTGATGGTCTGGAGAAGATCGGCAGCGAAAGACGGTGTGCTTGCGAGGCCCGTCAGCCCGGCAACACCCATGGCTGCGGCCAAGGCGATTGCTTTAAAACAAGCGCGAAACATTCTGAGACCCTCCCAATTGGTCCTTGAAACACCCCGGACGGACTATTGCACCACACTCAAGGCCGTTCAAGTCGGCATGCATGCAGCGATGGGCTTAAAATGTTACCGGCGTGTTTACCCATAGAATACGGGCGGTCTTGGTGCCGGCATTGCGATAGCCGTGCGGGAGGTGGGATGGGAACACGAAAAAGTCGCCGGGCTCCAGATGATAGGTGCGGCCGTTGACCACGAGCTCCACTTCGCCTTCCAGAACGTAGCCTGCCTCTTCGCCCTCATGTGAAATTTCGCCCTCGCTGGCGCCAGACGGGTGAACGAAATGGATATTCGCCTGCAGCAGGTGCTCGCTGCCATCGGGGATCAGCTGCTCGAGTGAAATCGACTTGCCGCGCCTGGAGTCGATCTCCAGCATGGGCCGGGTGCCTTGTTTGAAGACGATATCGGTGGCCGAGGCCTGGGCCTCGAACAAGGCCGCCATGCTGATGCCGAGCCCCGCAACGATGCGATGAAGCGTGGTCAGCGAAGGGTTCGCGTGTCCCGTCTCAATCTTGGAGAGCATGCTCTCGGAACAGCCGGCGCGTTCTGCAAGTGCTTTCAGCGACAGCCCATTCTGCTTGCGCAGGCGCCGGAGAGTCGGGCCGAGGCCATGGGCTGGCCTTGCGCCCAACGGGGATGCTGGCCGGTTCATCTGCATATCGCCAATCCCGACCTCCTGCGTGTGGTGGCTGGTTGCATCATAGCAAAGCCGAACGGCTTGTCCCCTGTTCAATAGTTGAATGAAAGTCAAATGTTGAATTACCATCAAGCCACTCGGCAGAAGTGGAGCGGCTATGTCATTGACCATTCAAGCGGCGCGCCTTTGGGACAGCATCATGGAGCTCGCGCAGATCGGCGGCACCCCGGATGGCGGGGTGTCACGCCTCACGCTCACGGCGCTCGATCGCGAGGCGCGAGACCTGTTCACACGGTGGGTTGCGGCAGCGGGATGCCAAGTCGCGATCGATCCGATCGGCAATATGTTCGCGCGCCGGGAAGGTCAGGAAGCGGATTTTGCTCCGGTGCTGGTCGGAAGCCATCTCGACACGCAGCCGAGCGGTGGCAAGTTCGACGGTATCTACGGGGTCATGGCCGGGCTCGAGATCATCCGGACGCTCAATGATCGCGGCATCGAAACCAAGCGGCCCATCGAGGTGGTGAACTGGACCAACGAGGAAGGCTCGCGCTTCGCGCCGGTGATGATGGGATCGGCGGTCTATGCGGGCGCAAGGGGCCTCAAAGAAACCCTCGCGACGGTGGACCGCAACGGCATCAGCGTCGCGGACGCACTCAACGAGATCGGCTATGCGGGCGATGCGGATCTGTCCAATCGGCCGATCCACGCCTGTCTTGAGGCGCATATCGAGCAGGGGCCGGTGCTCGAGCAGAAGGGGGTGCCCATCGGGATCGTGACCGGCGGCTATGGCCTGCGCTGGTTCGATATCGACATTCACGGCCGGGAATCACATGCCGGCACGACGCCGATGGGGCTGCGCCAGGATGCGCTCGTGGCCGCTGCCGAAATCATCAGCAAGCTTACCGCGATGGCGATCCGGTTCGAGCCGGAAGCCCGCATTACGATCGGTGATCTTTCGATCGCCCCGGGATCGCGCAATACGGTGCCCGGTCATGTCCAGCTCAAGGTCGATGCGCGCCATCCAGAGGCGGCCGTGCTGGACCAGATCGAGCAAGAGATCACGACGCTGTGCCGCGAGGTTCAGTCCGGACGCGGCACCCGGACCGAGATTGTCAAGGTTGCGGATAATGCGCCGGTGCGGTTCTCAGCTGAGGTGATCGCACAATTGCGGGAGGCAGCGCAGGCGATCGATGCTCTGGCCATCGATCTTGTGAGCGGTGCCGGGCATGATGCTTTCCATGTGGCGCGGATCGCGCCGGCGGGGATGGTTTTCGTGCCCTGCGCAGGGGGGCTCAGCCATACGCCGCTGGAGAGTGCCACGCCTGAGGATCTCGCGCTGGGATGTGAGGTGCTCTACCGGGCAGTGCTGGCGCTTGCCAATTCGTAGTGGGCACATAGGGGGCGCCGCTGGGGTTCCTTCCAAGCCGTTGTGGTCTTCACCACATGGTAACTTTACGGAAGGGATCGGCATCGCAACATTACGGTTGCATCTCCAACACTGAACATCCAGGCCGGACTCCATGACCAAGATTGAGCGTAACATCGCCCCCGCCATTGATCCGATCAAGCTCGACAGGCTCGCCGAAGTGGCGGTGAAGATCGGCTTGCAGCTTCAACCGGGGCAGGACCTGTTTCTCACAGCGCCAGTCTCGGCCCTGCCTCTGGTGCGGCGGATCGTGGAGCATGCATATAAGGCCGGCGCAGGGCTGGTGACGCCGATCCTCTCGGATGAGCAGGTGACGCTGGCCCGGTTTCGTTACGCCCGGGATGAAAGCTTCGATCGTGCCCCGGTCTGGCTTTACGAAGGGGTGGCAAAGGCGTTTGCCGGCAATACGGCGCGTCTTGCGATCGTCGGTGACAATCCGATGCTGCTCTCGGGTGAGGATGCGGCCAAAGTTTCCCGGGCGAACAAGGCCAATTCGGTCGCTTACCAACCGGCGCTGGAGAAGATCGCCGGTTTCGACATCAACTGGAATATCGTGGCCTATCCGGGTGCCTCATGGGCCGCACAGGTCTTCCCGGGCGAGGACGAGGACGTGGCGGTTGCAAAGCTCGCCAATGCGATTTTCGCGGCATCCCGGGTCGATAATGACGATCCCATCGGCGCATGGGCGGCTCATAATGCGGCCTTGCGGCAGCGCACCGAATGGCTCAATGGCCAGCGCTTCCAGGCGCTGCATTTCTCGGGCCCCGGCACGGATCTGACGGTTGGTCTTGCTGATGATCACGAATGGCAGGGCGGGGCCTCGACGGCCAAGAACGGGGTGACCTGCAATCCGAATATTCCGACGGAGGAAGTGTTCACGACCCCGCATGCGCGCAAAGTGGAGGGGCATGTCACCAGCACGAAGCCCTTGTCCTATCAGGGCACATTGATCGAGGACATTCAGGTCCGGTTCGAGGAAGGCCGGATCGTCAGCGCGAAGGCAAGCCGGGGCGAAGAGGTTCTGAACAAGGTGCTGGATACGGATGATGGTGCGCGGCGGCTGGGCGAGGTGGCGCTGGTGCCGCATTCCTCGCCGATCTCGGAAAGCGGCATCCTGTTCTATAACACGCTGTTCGACGAGAATGCTTCCTGCCATATCGCTCTGGGGCAGTGCTACTCGAAGTGCTTCCTAGGCGGCGATAAGCTCAGCCCGGAAGAGATCGCAGCCAAAGGCGGCAATAAGAGCTTTATTCATATCGACTGGATGATCGGCTCGGGCGAGATCGATATCGACGGCATCCATGCGGATGGACGGCGGGTGCCGGTGTTCCGCACGGGCGAGTGGGCCTGAACCAGGGCAAGCGTTCAACTCGATATAGAGGCGGGGCAGCGGCACCTTTGGCCGCGGCTCGCGCCTTTGATCATGCGACATCTCCCAAATGGCGGTCGATGGCCTCGCGCATGATCGAGACGAATTCCTGTTCGCGGCGAATGAAGTCGTCGAGCATGCCTGACATGCTGACCACGAGCGTGCGCCCGGCGCGGTCGATGCCTTTGGGCAGCGGCATCGCGATCGCACCCGCGCCCGGCGTCACAAGACCGCGCGAAAAGCAATAGCCGTCCTCCCGCGCCTTGTGCACGCCGGCCAGGGTCTCGGCCGCGCAGATATGGCAATTCTCGATTTCGGCATTGGTCCGGCGAACCAGAGCACGGATCTCCTCATCGCTGACGCTGGTGAGCAGCGCAAAGCCGGTGGCCGACCACACAAGCAGCCGGCGGGAGCCCAGGGGAATATGGAAGCGCAGGGCGGCCCTTCCCGGGATGACATAGATATACTGCGAAAAAATCCCGCTGCGGGTTGCGATGAAAATGGCATTGCTGGTGCGCTCGGAGAGGAACTCGAGCGCGCGAATGAGACTGCCATCGCGGATGGGACCACCGTCTAGCCAGGATCCGAGAAGGGTAACCCTTGGCGAGGGCAGATAGGTCCGCGTCTTGGGATCGTAATCGAGATAGCCGAGATCCGCCAAGCTGCGCAGGAGCATCGAGGTTGAGGATTGCGGCATGCCGATCGCCTCGGCAATCTCCCGCGCCCTTGCTTCCCGCTTGAGCGTGACGAAAAACTCAAGCACCTGTAGCGCCCGACCGGCTGACTTGACGGCTGCTTGCGGCTGCGGTCCAGGATCGGGGGCGGTGGGGAGCGCGCCACCAACGCTTATCCACGGCATTTGTTCGGGCATGCGATCACGTATGTGATTTCTTCCATCAGATTTATGATTTCCGGTTGCCAGGACCCGGGTCAAGGGATTTTTCTCAGGATCGAGTTCCGGGCGGGCCTTGCACTCAGCGGCGCCAGATGGACCTTAGAGGAATTGCCATGAGGGAATTTGAGTTCAAGGGCGTCCGCCTTCCCGCCGAGGCGGTAGAAGAACGGGCGCGAGTTCGTGCATTTCTCAAGGCCGAGCGCGACGCCGGTCGCTATCTGCCGCACCTGTCATCCTGGAGCAGTTTCGATCCGGAGTTCAGCAAGCGCGCCAGTGCGGAAGGCTTCATCGGCGTCACCTGGCCGAGGGAGTATGGCGGACGCGAGCAGTCGAGCCTGACGCGCTTCGTGATCACGGAAGAGATGCTGGCGCAGGGAGCGCCTTGCGGTGCGCATTGGATCGCCGACCGGCAGTCCGGGCCGCAGATTCTCCGGCATGGCAGCGAGCGCGCAAAGCGGGACATTCTTCCAAGGATCGCCCGGGGCGAATGCTATTTCGGCATCGGGATGAGCGAGCCGGATTCGGGCTCGGACCTCGCGGCGGTGCGCACGCGGGCCACGCGGGTCGATGGCGGCTGGGTCATCAATGGTTCGAAGATTTGGACCACGAATGCTCATGTCGTGCATTACCTGATTGCGTTGGTGCGGACCAGCGACATGGGCGAGGACCGGCATGGCGGCCTGACGCAATTCATCATCGATATGAGCAAGCCGGGCGTCACCGCCCGCCCGATTCATGATCTCGGCGGCAATCACGAGTTCAACGAAGTCTCGTTCCAGGACTATTTCGTTCCTGACGACATGATGGTTGGCTCGGAAGGGCAGGGCTGGTCCATGGTCACGTCCGAGCTTGCCTTTGAGCGCTCCGGACCGGATCGCTTCCTCTCAGATTTTCAGTTGCTGGTGGGGCTCGTCGATCGGCTCGGAACGTCGCCCGAGCGTCGCGAGGCGATCGAGGTCGGCCGCCTGGTTGCGCATCTTGCCTCGTTGCGGCGCATGTCGAGCTCGGTTGCCGGGTTGCTCGACAAGGGCCAGTCGCCCAATACGCAGGCGGCGCTGGTCAAGGACATGGGGACGGGCTTCGAGCGCGAGATCCCAGAGATCGCGCGGCGGCTGGTGGCCATCGAGCCGAGCCGGGATAGGGATGATCGCTTCTCTGAAAGCCTGGCAGACGTGCTTCTGCGCGCGCCATCCTTCACGCTGCGCGGCGGCACCCGGGAGATCCTGCGCAGCGTCATCGCGCGCGGGCTTGGATTGAGGTAAGGCCCATGACCGATCCGGCAATGAAGTCCGACAATGAGATGTCCGCCATTCTTGCGGAACAGGCCGACCGCCTCTTCACGCAATGGGTGACGACGGAGCGGCTGGCCGCGGCTGATCGCGGGGAATGGCAGCAGGAGATCTGGCAAGCGATCGAGGAGGCTGGTCTGCCGCTGGCGCTGCTTCCGGAGGAGCAAGGTGGGATCGGACTCGAGCCGTTGCAGGCCTTCCGGCTGATCCGTCAGGCGGCCTATTACGCTGCTCCGGTGCCGCTGGGCGAGACCATGATCGCCATGGCTCTCTGGGGCGAGCCGCTGTCGGGACCGGTGTCCGTCGCCAGTGGTTCCCTTACAGGAGCTCAGCGGGTCCTGTCGCGGGTGCCGTTTGCGCGAAATGTGGAGCAGGTGCTCGTCCATCTCGATGGCGACCGCCTCGCTCTCCTGCCTCTTGGCCAAGCAAAGCTCGAGCATGACCGCAATCTCGCAAATGAGCCGCGCGATCAGGTGAATGCCGAGGGTTGGAGCCCGGCTGAGGATGCGGTCCGTTCATCCTCTCTTGTGGGCGAGCACGGGCTGTTGCCGCATGGGGCCCTGGTGAGGGCCATGCAGATGTGCGGTGCCATGCATCGCGCCATCGACCTCGCGCTGACCCATGCCAATGAGCGGCGGCAGTTCGGTCGGCCGATCGGCAAGTTCCAGGCGGTGCAGCATATGCTGGCGGAAGGCGCGGGCCATGTGGCCGCTGCCTGTGCCATCGCAGACAATGCGGCCGAGGCCTGGGGGAAGCCCGATTTCGCCTTTGCGGTGGCACTTGCCAAATCGCGGGTGGGTGAGGCTGCCGGCCGGGTGGCCGCGATCACGCATCAGGTGCATGCGGCCATGGGCTTCACCCAGGAGCATTCGCTGCATTTCTCCACCCGGCGGCTGTGGTCGTGGCGGGACGAGTTCGGCGCGGAGCCCTATTGGGAAGAGTGGATCGGTCGCCTCGTCTGCGCGAAGGGTGGCGAGGCGCTGTGGGACAGCATTGTCGAGGCGACGTCCCGGAGTGCAGCATGACCGAGACTGCCAGCGCTTCCGGCGCCCTCGCCGGCGTGCGGATCGTCGATCTCACCAGTGTGATCATGGGGCCGTTCGCCACACGCATCATGGCGGATATGGGGGCTGACGTCATCAAGATCGAAAGCCCCGAAGGCGACTCGCTGCGGTCCTATAAGCCCGTGCGCCATGAGGGCATGTCAGGGGTTTTCCTCCACCTCAATCGCAACAAGCGCTCGGTCGTTCTCAATCTCAAGACGGAAGAGGGGCGGGCGGCGCTCGACAAGCTAATCGAAACCGCCGATGTGTTCGTGCATGCGCTGCGTCCACAGGCGATCGAGCGGCTCGGCTATAGCTATGAGCGCGTGAAGTCGCTCAAGCCCGACATCGTCTATTGCGGCGCCTATGGGTTCTCGGCAGAGGGCCCCTATGGCAACAAGGCGGCCTATGACGATCTGATCCAAGCCGGCTCGGGACTTGCAGCGCTGGCCGGCGCCGTACAGGGTGAGCCCGCCTATGTGCCGACGGTCCTCTGCGACAAGCTGGTGGGCCAGGCCATCGCCTATTCTGTCATCGCTGCTCTTTATGCGCGGGAAAAAGGGGGCGGCGGTCAGGCCATCGAGGTGCCGATGTTCGAAACCTCGATCGACTTCATGCTGCTCGAGCATCTCGGCGGATTTGCCTTCGAGCCTTCACTGGGGCGCCCGGGCTTCTCCCGGGTGCTCAACAGGTCGCGGAAGCCCTATCGGACGGCGGATGGCTATGCGTGCATCCTGCCGTATTCGGACCGCAACTGGCTCGATTTCTACGAATTCGTGGGCAGGATGGAATTTGCCGAGGACGAGCGATTCCGCACATTGGGCGTGCGTGTTCAGCACATCGAGGTTCTCTACCGGCTGATCGAGGAGGAAGCGCCCAAGCGGACGACCGAGGAGTGGGTTGCGTTCTGCGATCGCGTTTCCATCCCGTGCATGCCCGTGCTGGCGATCGAAGATCTGCCGGATGACCCGCATGTGCGCGAAGTGGGGCTGTTCTCAACCGGCGAGCATCCAAGCGAAGGGCCTTACAAGGTGATCCGCCAGCCAGTGCGGTTCAGCGCCGCGCCCTTCGCGGTGCGTCGGCACGCGCCGCGCCTTGGCGAGCATACCAGCGAAGTCTTGGCCGAGATCGGCCTTGCGGGAGAGCAGGCCGGCCAGGCGCTGTCCTGATTGGGAGGAATACCCCGGAATGACTGACAATCTGAAATTCTCAGTGACCGACGGCATCGGCCTCATCACGCTCGCCCGGCCTGAGCGGATGAATGCGTTCACCTTCGAGATGATCGATGCCTGGCGCGAGGCGCTGGAAGAGTCCCGCCGCTCGGATGCGGTGAAGGTCGTGGTGGTCACGGGCGAGGGTAAGGCCTTCTGCTCGGGCGGCGATATTATCGAGATGGGCGATCGGCTCGAGCAGGAGCCGCGGCAGCGCAAGGCGGAGTTGTTCGAGCGGGTCGAGCGCATTCCGCTGACGCTCGAGGATCTCGACAAGCCGGTCATCGCCGCGGTGAACGGGGCGGCGACGGGGGCAGGCATGGACATGGCGCTGATGTGCGATATCCGCTATGCGGCGCGGTCTGCCCGTTTCGCTGAGACTTATGTGAATGTGGGCCTCGTTCCCGGCGCGGGAGGTGCGCATTTCCTGCCGCGCCTGGTGGGCGCTGCAAAGGCGCTCGAGCTGTTCTGGACGGGCGATTTCATCAATGCCGAGGAGGCCAAGCGCATCGGCATTGTGAACGAGGTGTTCGATGATGCGGAGCTCATGGACAAGGTGCTCGGCATTGCCGCGCGGATCGCCAAAGCGCCGCCCCTCACGTTGAAGATGATCAAGCGTGCCGTCTACCAGGGCCTGCGGTCCGACCTGCGCACGAGCCTTGATCTGATCTCATCCCATTATGCGGTCGTCACCTCGACAGAGGAGCACCGTGCGGCTGTGCGCAAGTTCATCGAGCGAACGAAGAAGGGTTGATTTTCGAGGAATGAGGGAGGAAGGGGCATGAAAAGCCTTGTGATCGGGCTTGGCGTAGCCTTGGGTTTGATTTGGGGAAAGCCGGTTATCGCGCAGGAATTCACCTTGCGCGTTGCGGACAGCTTCCCGACAACGCATCAATATTCAATCAATACCAAGGCCTGGCTTGATCGTGTCACCGAGCTGACCGGCGGCCGCATCACCTTCGAATATTATCCAGCGGAGCAACTGGCCAAGTCGGCCGATCTGCTGGATGCCGTCGAGAGCGGGATCGCAGATATCGGCTATGCCGCGCCGCTTTATATGTCGGATCGCCTCCCGATCTCGACAGTGACGGCGCTGCCGCTCGTGGGCAATGTCTCGGATCCGCAGAAGCTCAATGACGCCTTCAACGAGCTCGCGCAGAACGAGCTGAACGAGGTGGAATTCCTGCCGCAGGGTGTGCGGGTGGTCCGCGCAATGGTGACCGCTCCCTATCAGCTGATGATGAGGGCAGACAAAATCACCTCGCTCGATCAGTTGAAGGGCAAGAAGATCCGCTCTTCCGGGGGTGTGCAGGAACGCAGCGTAGAGAACCTGGGTGCGGTTCCCGTGGCCATTCCGGCTCCTGATCTCTATCCGGCCCTGCAGAGGGGCACGATCGACGGCACCTTGTTCAACACGCCGACGGCTGCGGGCTACAAGCTCGAGGAGCAGCTGAAGTGGTCGACCAGCAACCTCAATCTGGGACTGTTCCCGGTGCTCTATGTCATCAATGAGAATGTGTGGTCGACCCTGCCGGAAGACATCCAGAAGGCGATGATCCAGGCGGGGCGCGATGTCATTCCGCTGGCGATCGAGGCAGATCGCAAGAGAGAGGTCGAGTTCGACGAGGCCCTGAAGGCGCGGGGCGGCGGCATGTACGCCATCGAGGCGGAGGAGCTTCCCAATTGGGCGGCGGCGCTCAAACCGGTGAGCGAGGCTTGGATCAAGAACCTCACCGGCCAGGGCAAGCCTGCCGACAAGGTTTTCGCGCGCTGGGAAAAGCTGGTGACGGAATAAGGGCATCCGCGATTGCTGCCCGCAAGAGCACGTCTGCGATTTGGCGTGTGCACGGACCAGCATAGCGGATCGCAAGACCAGCGTTTTGAGGGAGGACTATCCTGATGAGCCGTCTGGATCGCATCCTGCTGGCTATTGAAGGCCTCATGGGCTGGATCGGAAAAGCAGCCTTGTTCGTGATGATGATCGCGGTGGTTTGCGATGCGGGCGGCCGATATCTCGCGAACAGGCCGGTGCCGGGCATCTACGAGATCACCGAGCTCTATCTCATGATCGCAGTGGTTTTTCTCGGATTGGGGCTCAGCCAGCGCTCGGGCGCGCATGTGCGGGTGGAGCTGTTGCTGGAGCACCTTCCACCTGCGGTCCAGCGTGCGCTTGAGTTCATCTATCTTCTGGCGACGCTTGCGGTGTTCGCGGTTGTGACCTATGCGGCCGCACGGACCAGCTATCAGAATTTCCTGTTCAATCGCTGGATCTCGGGAGCGGTGCCGATTCCGACAGGGCCGTCCTGGGCGATCGCCGCGCTCGGCAGCGCTGTGTTCTGCCTGCGCCTCGCCTTCCAGCTCGTCTCGCTTTGCTTCAGCACAGCACCGGTTCGGCAACAGGCCGAGCACTGAGATCTAACTGTTCGGGGAACATTCGCAATGATTGCGCCATCGATCATGATCCTGCTGGTGGGGCTCATTGCGCTCGGCATGCCCATCGCCTTCGCGCTCGCGGTGACGGGCGCTGCCGGCCTGCTCGCTCAGGTGGGCTTCAATCCCATGATGGGTGTGCTGCAGACCACGCCCTACCGGACGGCTGCCAGCTTTCTGCTTTCGACCATTCCGCTGTTCATCCTGATGGCAGAGCTGCTGAGCAGGGGAACGATCGTCCGCGACCTTTACCGGCTCGGCTATCTCTGGCTCGGGCATATTCGCGGCGGGCTCGCCTTTGCCGCCATTGCCGCCAATGTCGGCTTTGCCGTTCTGTCGGGATCCTCAACGGCGGCTGCGGCCGCGATGTCGCGCATCTCGATCCCGGAAATGCGCCGCTATGGCTATAGCGAGAGCTTCGCGCTCGGGGTGATCGCCATCGCTGGAACGCTGTCGATCATGATCCCACCGAGCCTACCGCTGATCCTCTATGGGGTGATGACGGAAACCTCGATCGGCAAGCTGTTTCTCGCCGGGATCATCCCCGGCGCCATCACCGCCCTGGGCTATATGGCGGTGATCGCTTTCCTGGTGCGGCGGAACCCATCGATTGCGCCCGCTACCGAACGGTTCCCGGCGGCGGAACGGTGGGCCGCGGTGCCGAAAGTCTGGCCAGCCATCCTGCTCGTGATTCTGGTGCTTGGCGGGATCTATTCCGGCGCGATCACGGCGACCGAGGCCGCCGCCGTCGGTGCGGCCGGGGCGCTTGTCATTTCCGTTCTGTGGGGCGGCCTCCGCTGGAGCGGTCTCAATGAGGCGCTAGGATCCACGGTGCGCACGACCGCGATGATCTTCGCCATCATCATCGGCGCGATGGTGTTCGGATATTATCTGGCCGTGGCCCAGATCCCGCAATCGCTGGTCACCTTCGTCGGTGAACTGCCATTGCCGGCCTGGGCCATCATGCTGATCATCGTGGCGCTCTATCTCGTGCTCGGCTTCTTCATCGATCAGCTGGCGATCATCATCCTGACCTTGCCGCTTATTTTTCCGCTGGTTACGTCGCTCGGCTATGATCCGATCTGGTTCGGGATCATCGTGACCAAGACCGCGGAGCTCGGGCTGGTGACGCCGCCGCTCGGCATGAACGTGTTCGTCACGTGCGGGGCGACCAATACGCGGGTGGAGCAAGGCTTCCGCGGCGTGGTCCCGTTCCTCATTGGGGAGCTAATCATCCTGGCCCTGCTGCTCCTGGTGCCAGAGCTGAGCACCTGGCTTCCACAGTTTATCGAGTAGCTGAACGGAAGCTCGCCAGGCGCTTGCACTTTCGGTCGACGAGGCGAAAGCGCGTCTCAAGGCTTTGCTCGACAGCATCATTGCGGCGCCTGGCATGACCGGGCGCTGCTGCTTTCATGTCTGTCTCAGAGATTCAGGGAAGGTCTGGTGCGGGTGGTCGGAGTCGAACCGACACTCTGTCACCAGAACTGGATTTTGAGTCCAGCGCGTCTACCAATTCCGCCACACCCGCAAGGAGACCGAATGGCTTCGTGCTCGATGCTGAGCGCGGCTGCCAAGCTCCTGGCGGCTATCTGCCAGAGGCCTTGGTTGAAGTCCAGCATCTTTTGGTGCGGAAGCGCGGGCAAGAGGCGCAATTCTCAAGGGACTCATCCCATTCCCATCCCATCCAGTCCCCCACTCGAGGTTTATTTGAGAATAATTTGCACTTGCATGTAAGCGGGGCGAAAACATATATTGCAGATGATATTCATTCGCAATTTTTTCCGAGGCCAGGACATATGGCGAGACGGGGGAGACGATTACTGCTCAAAGGCGCCGCCGCAAGCCTGTTGCTTGGTCTGAGCGGGGTTGTGGTTGGCCCGCGCGGCGCCCGCGCAAAGGACACGCTGCGGGTGGTCGCGACAACCAGCATGATCGCAGATGCCGTGCGGCAGGTCGGCGGCGATTGGGTGGAGGTTCAGGCCCTCATGGGGCCGGGGGTTGATCCCCATCTCTATCGCCAGACGAGTTCCGACATTGCCGCGATGAGCCGGGCCGATCTCGTGCTCTGGCACGGGCTGCGGCTCGAAGCACAGCTTGCGAGCTTTCTCGAACGGCTTGCCTCGCGTGTGCCGGTCTTCCCGCTCGCGGAGCTGGTGCCAAAGGCCAAGTTGATCAGCGATCCCAATTACCCCGGCCAGTATGACCCCCATGTCTGGATGGATCCGAGCCTGTGGAAGTACATTGTCGGCGGAGCGCGGGATACAATCTTCGAGTTGCGACCGGAAGCCAAAGCCGATCTGGACGCCAATACGCAGCGCCATCTGGCCGAAATCGATGCGCTGGAGGCTTACGCGAGGACGGGGCTGGCCACGGTCCCCGAGCAAGCGCGCGTGCTGGTGACCGCCCATGATGCATTTCACTATTTCGGCCGGGCCCATGGTTATGAAGTGCTCGGCGTCCAGGGCATTTCCACCGAGAGCGAGGCGGGGCTCAAGCAGATCGAACACCTGGTCGATGTGCTGGTCTCGCGCAAGATCGGTGCAATTTTCGTCGAAACTTCGGTGTCCGATCGCAATGTCAAAGCGTTGATCGAAGGCGCTGCCGCCCGGGGGCACACCGTGACCATCGGCGGAACGCTCTTTTCAGACGCCATGGGCAAGCCGGGTACTTACGAGGGCACCTATATCGGCATGATCGACCATAACGTGACCACCATCATTCGGGCGCTGGGGGGAGAGGCGCCTGAACGAGGTCTCAATGACAAGCTCACGGGACTCTAGCGGCCAGAACGGAGCCATTCATGAAGGCGCTTTGGGGAACTCTGGGTAGCAGCAAATCCGCTCCTTGGCTGATTGCCGAGAACGGGACGACCCTGCCTCAGCACCCGCAGGACAGCCCGCTGGCCATTTCGGGCCTGACGGTCGGCTATGGAACCAAGCCGGTTCTGTTCTCGATCGATTTCTTCACGCCGCCCAAAGCGATGGTTGCGATCGTGGGGCCGAACGGGGCAGGCAAATCGACCCTCATCAAAGCGGCCCTTGGCATCGTGCCCCGCATTTCGGGCGAGGTGACGGTGTTCGGCGAACCCTATGAGCGCGCGAGGCAGCGCATCGCCTATATGCCGCAACGGGCGAGCGTCGACTGGGATTTTCCCGCAACCGTGCTCGATGTGGTGCTGATGGGACTCTATCGGGAGATCGGCGCGTTCCGTTTCGCGGGGGCGCGGCACCGTCAGGTGGCGATCGACTGCCTGGAGCGTGTCGGTATGGGAGGCCTCGCCAAGAGGCAGATCGGGCAGCTTTCGGGCGGCCAGCAACAGCGGGTGTTCCTCGCTCGCGCGCTGGCCCAACATGCCGATCTCTACATCATGGACGAGCCCTTTGCCGGGGTGGATGCGGCCACTGAGCGCGCCATCATTGGTGTGCTGAAGGAGCTCAACGCGCAGGGCAAGACCATCATCTGCGTCCATCACGATCTTGCGACGGTGCCCGCCTATTTCGACCATGTGCTTTTGCTGAACGGCACCAAGATCGCGGATGGGCCCGTGGAGAGCACGTTCACTGCTGAAAACCTGCAAAAGACCTATGGCGGCAGGCTTGCCACGGCTCAGATCGAGACGCTTACTCCGGGGGCGCTCGCTTCCTCCGAGATGCCTGCACCCTTTAGCGAGCACAGGCCGTAACAGGGGGCTTGTTGGTGGACGCGCTCATCTCCGCATTGCTGCTGCAGACCGGCTATAATACCGCGCTGGTCAGCGTCGGCGCCGGCCTGCTCGGGGCGAGCGCTGGTGCCATCGGCACCTTCGTGCTGCTGCGCAAGCGCTCCCTCGTCACGGATGCGATCTCGCATGCGACCCTGCCAGGGCTGGCGCTCGCCTTCATCATCATGGCGTTTCTCACCGGGGACGGACGCTGGATGCCCGGCCTGCTGATCGGGGCAGCGCTGAGCGCCGCCGCAGGGCTGCTCGGGGTGATCTGGATTACCCGGCGCACGAGGCTCACCGAGGATGTGGCAATCGGGGCGGTGCTGTCCGTGTTCTTTGGGCTCGGGGTGGTGCTCCTCACGGTCATTCAATCCCTGGATAGCGGAGGGCAGGCAGGACTGACCGGCTTTTTGCTCGGCTCGACCGCCGGCATGCTGCGCAGCGAGGCCGAGACCATCGCCGTCACCGCCGCCCTCACGGGCTGCGCGATTTTCCTCCTGCGGCGGCCATTCACTCTCGTCTGCTTCGATCAGGATTATGCGACGACCCGCGGCATCGATGTGCGGCGGGTCGATCTTGCCATGATGGGGCTGGTGCTGGCGGTGACGGTGATCGGGCTGAAAGTGGCGGGGCTGGTGCTCATCGTTGCGCTCACCATCATTCCGCCGGTTGCCGCGCGGTTCTGGACCAATCGTCCTGAGCGCATGGTCCTGATCGCTGCATTGATTGGCGCGGCGGCGGCCTATGGGGGCGCGGTGATCTCGTCCTTGGGCGAACGTCTGCCCACGGGAGCGCTGATCGTATTGCTAACATTCGGGATCTTTCTCTTTTCGCTGATCTTCTCGCCAGTGCGCGGCGTGCTTGCGGGCTCGTATGCCCAGTTCGTCATGCGTAAGCGTGTGCATGAGCGGCAGGGACTGCTCGCGCTCGCTCGGGCCGAGCCAATCTATGATCCGCTGACCATGCGCGTCCTGCGCCGGGCGGGGTTCGTCAGGCCCGACGGTGTTCCCTCCCTGCAAGGCCGGGCCGCTGCCGCTGCTGCGGTTCGCGACGAAGCGCTGTGGGAGCTCTATCGCCGCGAATTTCCATCGGAAGCGGCGAGCATAGAGTATCAGGGACTTGTGCCGATCAGCGAGGCGGTTCCTCCCGATATGGTGACGGAGCTCGAGCGCCGCTTCACCTTGAAGGGGGCCTGAGCCATGGGTGCGGATTTCGTGATGCTCAATCTCGTGCCGCTGCTCGTAGGGGTGCTGGTGTCGCTTGCCTGCGCGCTGCCCGGCAATTTTCTCATTCTGCGCCGCCAGGCTCTGATCGGCGATGCGATCAGCCATGTGGTTCTGCTCGGCATTGTAGGCGCGTTCGTTATCACGGGCAGCGTCGCTGCCGGGCTCATGCTCACGGGCGCGGCGGTCGTCGCCATTCTCTCGGTAATGCTGATCGAGTTGATCCGGCGGCTCGGCCGGGTGGAGCCGGGTGCCGCCATGGGGGTGGTGTTCACCGCATTGTTCGCCCTGGGTGTGTTTCTGATCGAGCAGTCGGATGCGAGTTCCGTCCATCTCGATGTCGAGCACGCGCTTTATGGCAATCTCGAAAGTCTGGTCTGGTTCGATGGGCAGGGCTGGGGCTCGCTGCTCGACCCAGCGGCACTGGCCGGATTGCCGGCACCGCTGCCCCGCCTCGCCCTGATCCTGATTGCGGTGGTGATCTTTATCGTGGCGTTCTGGAAGGAATTGTTCATCGGCACATTCGATCAGGGCTTCGGAGAGACCATAGGGGCGCGCCCAGGGCTGGTCGGCTCGGCCCTGATCGTCATCGTGGCTGCGGTGGCTGTGATGGCGTTCGATGCGGTGGGCGCGATCATCGTGATCGCGATGTTCATCTGTCCGGCGGGCGCTGCCCGGCTGATGACGGACCGCCTCGCCGCCCAGATTGCCTGGAGCGCCATGTTCGCCGTTGCCGCAGCGGTGGTCGGCTATGTGCTTGCAGCGTTCGGTCCGCTATGGCTGGGGTTCCAAGCTGGCGTGAGTGCGGCTGGCATGATTGCGGTCACCGCAGGAATGATCCTCGCGGGCGCCTGCCTTTTCGGCCCGCGGCGGAGGCGCGCCGGGGCTTGAGGTCCAAATCCGTCCGGGATTAACCACCCTTTCGGGCCGCAGCTATGGCCGGCAGGATCTCTCGTTCGATGACGTCGGCGGTCATGGGCCCAACCCATTTGAAGGTGATCACACCTTTCGGGTTCACGACGAACGTCTCGGGCACGCCGTAAAAGCCAAGCTCGATCGCCGTCTTGCCCTCGGGGTCGATGCCAACGGCATGGAAGGGGTTGCCGAGCATGCCGAGAAAGCGGCGGGCATTTTCCGGCTCGTCCTTGTAGTTGATCCCGTAAAGCTTCACGCCTCCCTGGCCGGCGATCTGCATGAGCAGAGAGTGTTCCTGACGGCAGGGTACGCACCAGGACGCCCAGACATTGACCAGGCTGACATTGCCCTTGGCAAGATCGGTAGAGGAGAAGCCCGGAACAGGGCTGCCTTCGCTTTTCAGGCCGGCGAGGCCGGGCAGGGCGAAATCGGGCACAGGGCGGCCAACAAGCGGGGAGGGCAGCTTGGATGGGTCATCGCCATAGAGGCGGATCAAAAGGGTTACGGCCAGAAGAGCGAAGATGGTGATCGGGGCAAGCGCCCAGATATATTTGCGCCAAGCCACACGAGAAGATTTTGCCGGGCTGGCATCATCCGGCACTCCAGATGTTTCCGAGGCAGACATCTCGCTCTCCCTCCTATGGCTTTCCGCTCGGGGCGCCGATTCCGGCGTTGCTGTTCTTATTCTTTCTGATTTCCAGTTGTTCAAGCTGCCTCGTCTTGCGGCGGAACGCCGAAACCGTGCCAAGCACGAGCAGGATGAGAACCAAGGCGCTGATGCCATAGGCAGCAATCACGAAGCCGATATGCGGCGCATCCAGCGACATCAGAATGTCTCCCCAGCCTCCGTCTCAGGCCTGTTGCCGCATCGGGCCAGCAACGGGCCCGCGAACCTCACTCCGGACAGCAGCAAGCTCCAGGTTCAGGATACGGCGGGCCATAATCTCGGTCCGCATCGCGATCAGCAGTAGTGTTACGTAAAGCAACAAATAGGCGACGCCCATAATCAACAAGGGCCATAACATTGACGGGTCAATCGCCGGTCCATCCATTTTGAACACGCTCGCCGGCTGGTGCAATGAATTCCACCAATCCACCGAAAATTTTACGATGGGCACATTCACAAAACCCACAAGCGCGACGATCGCAGCGATGCGCGCGGCCCGCTGCGGCTGCTCGATCAATTGCCAAATCGCGATATAGCCGAGATAGAGCAGGAACAGGACGAAGACGGAGGTGAGCCGTGCGTCCCATACCCACCACGCCCCCCACATCGGCTTGCCCCAAAGCGAGCCGGTGGCCAGTGCCAGGAAGGTGAAGCAGGCCCCGATCGGGGCTGAGCATTTCGCCGCCACATCGGCGAGCGGATGGCGCCATATGATGGCGACGGCGCTGGCGATTGCCATGCTGGTGTAAATGAACATCGCCATCCAGGCGGCGGGCACATGCACATACATCATGCGCACGGTCTCGCCCTGCTGGTAATCGGCAGGCGCATAGACAAGGCTCCAGACCAGGCCGATCGCGAACAGCAAGACCGTCGCAGCCGTGGTCCAGGGGAGCACCGCTGCGCCAAGCTTCGAGAACAGGGTCGGGTTAGCAAAGCGCTGCATGGGGCTCGCTGTAACCTGTTGCGCCGGACAGGGCAATGCGACCCGGCGGCGCCTCACGCCTATTTCATATGGGCCCGCAAGGCAGCCGCCGCAGCAATTGGGCAAAGCACGATACAGGCCAGTGTGATCGCCAGAAGAATCAGCATTGATGCGCCAAAGACCGCACCGCCGGCATTCAAGCCTATACTTGCCGATATTCCGAAAATCAGCACGGGAATATAAAGCGGAAGAACAAGCAGCGAAACGATAATTCCGCCGCGCCTCAATCCGACTGTCAAGGCCGCGCCCACGCTTGCAAGCAGACTCAAGGTGAGCGATGCCATGATCATGGCGGCCCAGAGCGGCAGAACCGCAGTCGGTGCAAGGTTCATAAGGACACCCAAGGCCGGCGCCGCAATGGCCAGAGGCAGAGCGGTGGTGAGCCAGTGGGCCAAGGCCTTGGCGAGCGCCACCAGCTCCAGGGGCATGAGGCCCAGGCTCATGAGCTCCAGCGAGCCGTCCTCATAATCAGCCTGAAAGATGCGGTCCGCCGACAGCAGAACCGACAGCAACAGCGCGATCCAAAGGGTACCCGGCGCAATCCGCTGAAGAAGCGCAAGGTCAGGCCCCACCGCCAGAGGCATCAGCACGATCACCGCGAGGAAGAAGCCGATGGCGGTTCCCACGCCGCCGCCCTGGCGTAAGGCCAAGCGGATATCGCGTGCGATGATTGCTGCGAAGATCGCCATCATTCGCCCGCGAGGCTGCTCATATCGAGGTGCTGATGGAACTCGACCTCGAGAGGGGTATGAGATGAGACGATGGCCATGCCGCCCTCGCGCAGGTGCGCCTTGAGCCTATCGGCCAGCAGCGCCTGGGAGGCGGTATCGAGGCCGACGCTCGGCTCATCCAAAAGCCATATGGGGCGCCGGGTGAGCGCGAGGCGCGACAACGCCAGGCGGCGGCGCTGGCCCGAGGACAACAGACCGGCAGAGTAGGAGGCAAGGGGCGCGAGATCGAAGGCTGCCAGTGCTTCATCGACCTCTCCGCCGCCACCAAAGGTCGCCCAGAAGGCAAGGTTCTCGGCAACTGAGAAGGCGGATTTGATCGCTTCGGTATGTCCTACGAAATGGGATCGCTGCCCGATGGTGAGGTCATCCTCGGGACCGAGCAGCTTGAGACTGCCCTCGCTCAATTCGGAAAGGCCGCAGATCACGCGCAGCAGCGTTGTCTTGCCGGCACCGTTGCGTCCGGTCACCAGCAGGCCCTGGCCGCTTTCGAGGGTGAAGGACACGCCAGAGAATACCCGGCGGCCGCCGCGGTCGCAGGCCAGATTCTCGGCGATCAAGCTGGTCATTCCTGTGCCCCC
The DNA here is from genome assembly GCF_038811545.1 of Rhodoligotrophos sp. CJ14. Lineage (GTDB taxonomy): Bacteria > Pseudomonadota > Alphaproteobacteria > Rhizobiales > Im1 > Rhodoligotrophos > Rhodoligotrophos ferricapiens. The sequence continues at coordinate 1,971,504 of NZ_CP133319.1, read as the reverse complement.
GTTGCCCTCGTTTCCTGTACAGGAGCAGAGCGCGGTAGGCAAAGGGCAGCGCGGCAATCACTCATATTGACGAGACTTTGTCCGGGACCACTTTCAACCTGTTTGGAAAGAGTCTATAGAACCGCCGATGACCGGGCGCTGCGTATGGTCGCAGCCCGGGCGCCGCGCTAAAGCGACGCTCGGGATCCCACACGGGTGGCCCTCGCAACTTCCGGTGATCACATCTAGAGATCGCCTGCCTTTGTGGCTCGCATTCCTGGCTTCGCTCGTTGAGGCATTGAGTCGGCAACTCCCCAGAGGATCGCAATGACCACCGAATCCCGCTCGCTTGATAGTTTCAAATGCCGCCGCCAACTCAAGGTCGGGACGCGAACCTACGATTATTTCAGCCTGCCGGAGGCTGAGAAGAATGGCCTTGCGGGCGTTTCGAAGCTGCCTTTCTCGCTCAAGGTGCTGCTTGAGAACCTGCTGCGGCATGAAGATGGGCGCAGCGTGACGCGCGATGACATCGTCGCCATGGCAGAGTGGCTCAAAGCGCGCAAGAGCGACCGCGAGATCGCGTTCCGCCCGGCGCGGGTGCTGATGCAGGATTTCACCGGCGTGCCGGCGGTGGTGGACCTTGCCGCCATGCGCGATGCGATGAAGCAGCTCGGCAGCAATCCCGAGAAGATCAATCCGCTCGCGCCGGTCGACCTCGTGATCGACCACTCGGTGATGGTGGACTTCTTCGCCAATTCCACCGCGTTCAAGCTGAATGTGGAGAAGGAATATGAGCGCAATGGGGAGCGCTATACGTTCCTCAAATGGGGGCAGGACGCCTTCGCCAACTTCCGCGTGGTGCCGCCGGGTACCGGCATCTGCCACCAGGTGAATCTCGAATATCTCGCCCGCACCGTCTGGACCAAGATCGAAGGGGATGCCGAGATTGCCTATCCCGACACGCTGGTCGGCACCGACAGCCATACCACCATGGTCAATGGCCTCTCGGTGCTGGGCTGGGGCGTCGGCGGCATCGAGGCGGAGGCCGCCATGCTGGGCCAGCCGATCTCGATGCTGATCCCGGAGGTCATCGGCTTCAAGCTCACCGGCAAGCTCAGCGAGGGGGTTACGGCCACCGACCTCGTGCTCACCGTCACCCAGATGCTGCGCAAGAAGGGCGTGGTCGGCAAATTCGTGGAGTTCTACGGGCCCGGGCTCGGCCTCCTGTCGCTGGAGGATCAGGCCACCATCGGCAATATGGCGCCGGAATATGGGGCAACCTGCGGGTTCTTCCCGATTGACGATGACACGATCAAATATCTGCACGCCACCGGTCGTCCGGAGGACACCATAGCGCTGGTGGAGGCCTATGCGCGCGCGCAAGGCATGTATCGGACCGACAATACGCCTGATCCGGTTTTCACGGACACGCTCGAGCTTGATCTTGGCGATGTGGTGCCAAGCCTCGCCGGGCCGAAGCGGCCGCAGGACAAGGTCGAGCTCACCAGTGCCGCCGCCAATTTCAAGACCGTGCTCGATAAGGAGTTCAACAAGGCAGCGGATCAAGGCGCGCGCTACAAGGTTGAGGGTACGAATTTCGACCTCGGCAATGGCGATGTGGTGATCGCGGCAATCACCTCGTGCACCAATACGTCCAACCCGTCAGTGATGCTGGGGGCCGGCCTCCTTGCCCGCAATGCGGTGGCGAAGGGGCTTAAAGTCAAGCCATGGGTCAAGACCTCGCTTGCTCCGGGCAGCCAGGTGGTGACGGAATATCTGGCCCGGGCGGGGCTCGACAAGGATCTCGATGCGCTGGGCTTCGCCCTCGTCGGCTATGGCTGCACCACCTGCATCGGCAATTCGGGTCCGCTGCCGGATGCAATCTCCGAGACGATCCGCAAGAATGACCTCGTCGCCGTGTCGGTTCTCTCGGGCAATCGCAATTTCGAAGGCCGCATCAATCCGGATGTGCGCGCCAATTATCTGGCATCGCCGCCGCTGGTGGTGGCCTATGCGCTTGCGGGCAGCATGCAGATCGACCTTGCGACCGAGCCGCTCGGCACGGGCAAGGATGGACAGCCGGTTTACTTGCGCGATATCTGGCCCTCCAGCAAGGAAGTGGCCGATGTGGTGCGGGCGTCCGTCACCCGCGAGATGTTCCAGCAGCGCTATAGCGACGTCTTCAAGGGTGATGCGTCCTGGCAGACGATCAAGGTCGCGGGCGGTCTCACCTATGACTGGGATCCGAACTCCACCTATGTTCAGAACCCACCTTATTTCGAGGGCATGAGCGCTACGCCCAAGCCGCTCGAGGACGTAAAAAGCGCGCGGGTCCTGAGCCTGTTCCTCGATTCGATCACCACCGACCATATTTCACCGGCCGGCTCGATCAAGAAGGACAGCCCGGCGGGCAAGTATCTCATCGCGCACGGGGTCGACGTGGCCGACTTCAACTCCTATGGCGCACGGCGCGGCAATCACGAGGTGATGATGCGGGGCACTTTCGCCAATATTCGCATCAAGAACCAGATGGTGCCGGGGGTCGAGGGTGGCGTGACCGTGCATTACCCCTCGGGCGAGCGGATGCCGATCTATGATGCCGCGATGAAGTACCAGTCGGAGGACGTGCCGCTGGTGATCTTCGCCGGTAAGGAATATGGCACGGGCTCGAGCCGCGACTGGGCGGCGAAGGGCACGCGGCTGCTCGGCGTGCGCGCGGTCATCGCCGAATCCTTCGAGCGGATCCATCGGTCGAACCTGGTGGGCATGGGCGTGCTGCCGCTGCAGTTCCAGGATGGCGAGAGCTGGCAGAGCCTCGGGCTCAGGGGGGATGAAGTCGTGAACATCGCGGGACTCGATCGCCTCCAGCCCCGCTGCACGATCGAGGCGCAGATCACTTATGCGGATGGCACCGAGCGGCGCGTGCCTCTCCTCTGCCGTATCGACACGCTGGATGAGCTCGATTATTTCCGGAGCGGCGGCATCCTGCACTACGTGCTGCGCAATCTCGCTCGCGCGGCGTAGACTTAAGCCAATCTTGGGCAGCATATCGCGACGCGATGCGGAGGCTGCCCAAGCCTTGGGGCATGGATTGAATCGGTGGTTCGTCTCACCCCTTCGTTACTCGCCAGGACGGGCTCCAGGGCCTAGTTTGCGTTCATGCTTTCTCTTGCCATTCGCCGCCTCAGAACGCACCGGCTTGCTCTGAGTATAGGTGCATTGCTGGTTCTGGCCGGGATAGGCGGTGTCACTCATTGTTGGGCAGGTGGCCGAGCGGTGATCGAACTGTTCACCAGCCAGGGCTGCTCGTCCTGCCCGCCGGCAGATGCCTTGCTGCATGAGCTTGCGAAGAAGCCCGGTGTGGTGGCGCTTACCTATAACGTGGATTATTGGGATTATCTTGGCTGGAAGGACACCCTGGCCAGCCCGGAAAACAGCAAGCGCCAGCGCGAATATGCTGAGCGACGCGGCGACCGGGATGTCTATACACCGCAACTGGTGGTCGACGGGCGCACTCATCTCGTCGGCAGTCGGCGCAAGGACATCGAGGACACGCTCAAGGCGCGGCTCGGCGCGGCCCAGCCCAGCGGTCCGTCGATCACCGTAGACCGCCGAGGCCGGGAGCTCGAGGTCTCGGTCGGCCCGGCGGCCAAGAGTGATCACCCGGTCAATGCGACCGTCTGGCTGATGATGATTCAGCCCGAGGCGAGCGTTGATATTCAGCGCGGGGAAAATCTCGACAAGAACATCACCTATACGAATGTGGTGCGGAAAATAGTGCCCGTGGCCATGTGGCATGGTCAGCCGCTCAAGGTGGTGCTGCCCGCGAGCGAGCTGGCCACGCCCGAGGCCCCCAATGGCGTCGTGCTCGTGCAGGAAGATGATGGCGGGCCCATCATCGCCGCAACGGATATCGTGGCGCTGGGTGAATAAACGCAACTTTTGCGTATTGATCTTTGTTTAAGGGTATCTTTGATTGCATCATCTGCCATTCTGGATGCGGTGATATAATGGGCATCGTGTTGCAACAAAGGATGGCCCTCATTATGCAGAAAGCTCTGTTCCTTGTGGCCGCCGCATTTATCGGCGGGTCTGCTGCGCTCGTCAGCCCGGCACAGGCTGCGAGCTTCGATTGCACTCGTGCGCAATCGCCCGACGAAGTCGCTGTCTGCAAACACCACAAGCTGTCGGCATTGGACAGCGAAATGGGCGCGCTGTGGTCAACCTACAAGCAGTTTCCGCTGGCCATGGGCATGAGCGGCAACCGGCAGGACGAGGCGACCCAGTTCCTTCAGCAGCGTCAGGCTTGCGGCGGCAATGTCGGATGCCTCAAGAGCCTGTATCAGGCGCGTATCAAGACTTTGAAGGACGACATCAAATGGGCGATCCAGCAGGCCACACAGGATGCCGGCGGGGGACCGATCAGCGCGCCCAGCCCGAAGTCCTCGCCGGACTTGCTCTTGCCGCAGCCCATTTAGTGACGTGATCTCGGCAATGCCAAAGACCTGCACCGATCTGGGATGGCGCGCTTAAGAGTTCCGGAGCGGCGCGCCCGCGCAGCAGCTGAGCCGTCTAAGCCGGCCAGCCCCGCGCCGCCTTGCCGAAAAGCAGCGGATTCACGCCGCTGCGCTTTCTGTTGAACAGTCCAGGTCTGGGTCCCGGTCAGAACGTCTTCGCCATCCTCTGGTCGAGCGACCAATCGCCACCGCCGCGCACCGCGAAGAAGAGGGTGATCGCCGCCCAGAGGATCGACTTCTCAGCGCCCATGAGGCCCTCACCCTGTACAATCCAATGAAAATAGACCGTCACCAGCAGCACGATGGTGGCGGCTATCGCAGCTGGCCGGGTGAACAGGCCAAAAAGGATCAGCAGACCGCCGAAGAATTCGGTGATGGCCAGAAGCGGGGCCCAGATCACGCCGGGATAAAACCCCAAGGTCTCGACCATGCCCACCCGCGCCATGGGGTCGAGGATCTTTGGCCAGCCATGAATGGCAAGGAACCCGCCGGCCAGCGCGCGCATGAGAAACCAGACGAAAGGCGAAAGGGCTGAATAGAGCGGCGCGAGTGCCGGAATATAAAGCCGGTCACCAGAGATGTTGCGGTCGTTGATTGCAGCCATGGGGTTCCCTCGAATCGAGCCATTGTTTGGCAAGCAAGACATAACGATACCGCAATTTCAGCACAGCGGGCCGCGCGTTCAACAGGCCGTGATATCTGGAGGGCGGAAGAGGTCAGCCGCGGGTTACCGGATAGTGGTCCTTGATCTCTGCGTTGAAATAAGCACCCGGCGAGTCTGCCCGTAGCAGGCGATCATATTTCTGGCGAGGCACTCCATGATATCTATAGATGAGGCCGCTCGGAAACATCACCTCGAGCGTTCTCCGCTTTGGGTCGTAACCCGCCTCTATGAGGCAGCTCGACTCGATAGGGTCTCTCTTCATCGGATAACCAACCTGTTAGCGCTTCATCGAGAACGCGCGGGCACCGATTTCGTCGACGCGGCTCAATTCTTTGGGCGTTCAGACGGATCTGCGCCGGTCCCGATCCTTGACATGCGCCGCGCGCTGTGGTTACGGTCGCGGCCGATTTCTGAGACTCTGCGTCTTTGAAGGCTACCTTGCACATGGAGCGGAGACATGCTCCGGGAGGCAAGGGGGTCAACATCCGTCAGCGAGATTCGCCCACGGGTGCCATTGGCGTTTGGTCACAAGGACACCAGATCATGGCCGACGAGCTGCATATCGAGGACTGCGTGAACGAGACCTGCCCCTGGTCGGGCAAGCCGGTTGCCGCGGATTCCCTCACCCTCTACAAAGGACGCGTCGTCGGCTTCTGCAATTCCGGTTGCCGCGACAAGTTCGAGCAGGCCGTCACGCATTTCGAAGCCGCGCTTGGCGGCAATAACGCCTGACGGGACCGTACATGTTCGATAATCTCCAGGAACGCCTCAGCGGCATTTTCGACAAGCTCACCCGGCGTGGGGCGCTCACCGAGGACGACGTCAACGCCGCCATGCGGGAGGTGCGGCGCGCCCTCATCGAAGCCGACGTGGCGCTCGAGGTGGTGCGCGGCTTCGTCGACAAGGTGCGCGAGCGCGCGGTCGGCCAGCAGGTGATCCGTTCGGTCTCGCCGGGGCAGATGGTCATCAAGATCGTCCACGACACCCTGGTCGAGACCCTGGGTGCTGATGATTCCGAGGTCGATCTCGCCACCGTGCCGCCAGTGCCGATCATGATGGTCGGCCTGCAGGGCTCGGGTAAGACAACCACCACGGGCAAGCTCGCCAAGCGGCTGAAGGAGCGCGACAAGAAGCGCGTCCTCATGGCCTCGCTCGATACGCGCCGGCCCGCCGCTCAGGAACAGCTCAAGATCCTGGGCGAGCAGGCGGGCATCGACACGCTGCCGATCGTTGCGGGACAGGATCCGGTGCAGATCACCCGTCGCGCGCTCGATGCAGCGCGGCTCGGCGGCTATGACGTGGTGATCCTCGATACGGCCGGCCGTCTGCATGTGGATGACGACCTGATGCGCGAGAGCGAGCAGGTGCGTGATCTTGCCAAGCCGCATGAGACGCTGCTGGTGGTCGATTCGCTCACCGGTCAGGATGCGGTGAACGTTGCGCGCGCCTTCAACGAGCGGATCGGGATCACCGGCGTGGTGCTTACGCGCGTTGATGGCGATGGCCGTGGCGGTGCAGCGCTCTCCATGCGCGCCGTCACGGGCAAGCCGATCAAGTTCATCGGCACGGGCGAGAAGCTCGACGGGCTCGAGGGCTTCCATCCCAGCCGGATCGCCGGCCGGATCCTCGGCATGGGCGATGTGGTCAGCCTTGTCGAGCGCGCGGCCGAGACGATCGACGCCGAGAAGGCCCAGGCGATCGCCGATCGCATGAAGAAGGGCGAGTTCGATCTCGACGATCTCGCCGAGCAGCTTCGTCAGATGCAGCGGATCGGCGGGATGTCGGGCGTGCTCAATATGCTGCCGGGCATCGGCAAGATGAAGAAGCAGCTGGATGGCGCCAATCTCGACGACAAGGTGCTGAAGCGGCAACTCGCCATCATCACCTCCATGACCCGCGAGGAGCGCCGTCAGCCCAAGCTGCTCAACGGATCCCGCCGCAAGCGTATCGCTGCGGGATCGGGCACCGACGTGCAGGACGTGAACAAGCTCATCAAGATGCATCGGCAGATGGCCGACATGATGAAGATGATGGGCAAGAACAAGGGCATGCTGTCTCGCCTGTTCGGCGGCGGCGGGGCTGGGATGCCGGATATGGCGGCCATCGCGAAGCAGCTGCCAGGCGGTTTGCCCGGCGGTGGTCTGCCCGGATTGCCGGGGGGCATGCCTGAGCTTGGGCCGAACGGCTTGCCGAAGGGCGTGTCGCCGGATCTGCTGAACAAGTTGCCCGGTCTTGGTGGCGGCAAGGGAGGACTTCCCGGCTTTGGCGGGCTCCCCGGGCTCGGCGGCAAGTTCCCGGGGAAAAAGAAATGAGCTGCCGAGGCGCCGGACGAGGCAAGCCAGGCCGCTGCGCTTAGAATTTTCAGGTTTGAACAGGAGAGAAGACGACTATGGCATTGAGGATCCGGCTGGCGCGTGCAGGCGCCAAGAAGCGCCCGTTCTACCGCATCGTGGTGGCCGAGGCGACCGCGCCACGGGATGGCCGCTTCATCGAGAAGATCGGCACCTATAACCCGCTCCTCGCCCGGGACAATCCGGAGCGGGTGCAGCTCGATACCGATCGCGTGCGCCATTGGCTCGGCGTTGGCGCGCAGCCCACGGATCGGGTCGCCCGGTTCCTGGATGTCGCAGACCTGCGCAAGCGTGAGGCGAGGAGCAATCCGAAGAAGGGCGAGATCGGCAAGAAGCGCCAGGAGCGCGAGGAAGCCCAGCGGATTGCCGCTGAGGATGCCGCTCGCAAGGCTGCCGAGGCCGCCGAGCAGCCAGCCGGCTGATCGATCTGATCGACCGCGGCGCCAGCCATGACGGGAAAGCGGCGCGACCGAATATGCCTCGGCACGATCGTGGCCGCTCATGGGGTGCGGGGCGAGGTGAAGATCAGAACCTTCACCGAGGATCCCGAGGCGATCGGCGATTATGGGGCGCTCGAGCTCGAAGATGGCAGCCGCTCCTTCACGGTGGAGCGGCGCCGGCTCACCCAAGGCGGGGTGATTGCGAAGCTCGGGGGCATCGATGATCGTAACGAAGCGGAAAGCCTGCGTGGGCAAATGCTCTATGTGCCGCGAGAGCGTCTACCGGAGCTTGAGGAGGACGAGTTCTATCTCGCCGATCTGATCGGGCTTCAAGCGGTGCGGATCTCGGGCGAGCTCCTGGGCGAGGTGGTCGCGGTTCAGAATTTCGGCGCGGGCGACCTCCTGGAGGTCAGGCGGGCCGGTTCAGCGCAGACGATCTACGTGCCCTTCACCCGGGAGGCAGTGCCGGAGGTGGACATCTCTGGTGGCCGGCTGGTGGTGGATCCGCCCGACGGGCTCGAGTAGCAGATGCTGCGCCGTGCGGGTGCTGCCTGGCGTGGCATGAGGATAGGCTTGATGCCGTGGACCGCGACCGTGTTGACGCTCTATCCGGAGATGTTTCCGGGGCCTTTGGGCGTCTCGCTTGCCGGACGGGCGCTGGCCGAGGGGGTGTGGCGGCTCGATATGGTCGATATTCGCGGTTTCGGCGAGGGCCGGCATCGCGCGGTTGACGATACGCCCGCTGGCGGCGGCCCCGGCATGGTGCTGCGGCCGGATGTGATGGCGGCGGCGATCGACTCGGTTGCCGAGGAGGCGCAAGGCGTGCCGCGGCTGTTGATGAGCGCCCGCGGGCGCCCGCTCACCCAGGCGAGGGTGCGCGAGCTTGCAGCGGGGCCGGGCGTGCTGGTGGTGTGCGGGCGGTTCGAGGGTGTGGACGAGCGGGTGATCGAGGCTCGCGAGCTCGAGGAGGTTGCCATCGGCGATTTCGTCCTCTCGGGCGGTGAGCCGGCGGCAATCGTGCTGATGGACGCGGTGGTGCGGCTCTTGCCGGGCGTCATGGGCAGCGCCGCGTCGGGCGAGTGGGAAAGTTTCGAGCAAGGGCTGCTCGAACACCCGCATTATACGCGGCCGCGGGTCTGGGAAGGCAGGGAGATTCCGGAAATCCTCCTGTCTGGTGATCATCGGCGCATCGAGGCTTGGCGCCGCGAGCAGGCGATTGCGTTGACGCAAAGCCGGCGGCCAGAGATTTACGAAGCTTGGATCGGGCGGAAACGCGACGACAAGCAGTGACAAGGTTTGATTTTTGTTGCGAGCGCGCGTAGAACCGCGCGCAATATGAAGGAAGGATCGGTCCGATGAACATCATCGAGCAGCTTGAGAAGGAACAGGCCGAAAAGATCGCGGCCAACAGACCGGTCCCGGATTTTGGGCCGGGCGACACGGTAATCGTCAATGTGCGGGTCGTCGAAGGCTCCCGCGAGCGCGTGCAGGCCTATGAAGGCGTTTGCATCGCCCGCAATGGCGGCGGGTTCAACCAGTCGTTCACGGTTCGCAAGGTCTCCTATGGCGAAGGTGTGGAGCGTGTTTTCCCGCTCTACAGCCCGTTGATCGAGTCGATTAAGCTCGTGCGCCGCGGCAAAGTGCGTCGCGCGAAACTGTATTACCTGCGGGACCGTCGCGGCAAATCGGCACGTATCGCCGAGCGGCAGGACAACCGCCGGAGCGATGCGGCTACAGCCAGCAGCTGAGCCGTTCATCAACAGCATTCCTCGCGCGGCGCGGTTCCCAAGCTGGGCACCGCGCCATTGGCGTTAGGGAAGGCCGGCCGGATTCTCTTGACCGGAATTGACGGCTTGGTCATATGAACGGCTGAGGACACGAAGCTCAAGCGCGGCACCTTACGTTCAGTTCGCCGTTGCTGTGAAAGAAGATGGATCGATCAATGAGCGCGCCACGCACCCTGTATGACAAGATCTGGGACGATCACGTTGTTGAACGGGCTGAGGACGGAACTTGCCTGCTCTATATTGATCGCCATCTTGTGCACGAGGTCACGAGCCCGCAGGCATTTGAGGGATTGCGGATGACGGCGCGCAAGGTCCGGGCGCCGGAGAAGACGCTGGCGGTGGTTGACCACAATGTGCCGACCACGGACCGCAGCCACGGGATCGATGATCCGGAATCGGCGACCCAGATCGAGACGCTGGCGCGCAATGCCCGCGATTTCGGCATCGAATATTTCAACGAGGTCGATAAGCGCCAGGGGATCGTGCATATCATCGGCCCTGAGCAAGGCTTCACCCTGCCGGGCACCACGATCGTGTGCGGCGACAGCCATACCTCGACCCATGGGGCGTTCGGCGCGCTGGCGCATGGCATCGGCACCTCCGAGGTCGAGCATGTGCTGGCCACGCAGACGCTGATCCAGCGCAAGGCCAAGAACATGCGGGTGGTGGTGGATGGCCGGTTGCCGGAGGGGGTGACGGCGAAGGACATCATCCTGGCGATCATCGGCGAGATCGGCACGGCGGGCGGCACGGGCCATGTGCTGGAATATGCGGGGGAAGCGATCCGCAGCCTGTCGATGGAAGGGCGGATGACGGTGTGCAACATGTCGATCGAGGGCGGTGCCCGGGCCGGCATGATCGCGCCGGACGAGAAGACCTTCGCCTATATCAAGGACCGGCCGCGGGCCCCGAAGGGTGCGGCATGGGATCTGGCGCGGCGCTATTGGGAGAGGCTCTATACGGATGAGGGCGCCCATTTCGATTACGAGCTGCGGCTGAATGCGGCGGATCTGCCGCCGATCGTGACCTGGGGGACGAGCCCTGAGGATGTTGTGTCGGTGACGGGGCAGGTTCCCGATCCCTCGCGGGTCGAGGATGAGCACAAGCGCGAGGCGATGCAGCGGGCGCTCGACTATATGGGACTGGCTGCGGGCACCCGGGTGACGGATATCGCGCTGGACCGGGTGTTCATCGGCTCGTGCACGAATGGACGGATCGAGGATCTGCGTGCAGCGGCGCGGGTGATCGAGGGACGCAAGGTCTCGGAGCGGGTGCAGGCAATGGTGGTGCCGGGCTCGGGCCTGGTGAAGCTGCAGGCGGAGCAGGAGGGTCTGGACAAGATCTTCAAGGCGGCCGGTTTTGACTGGCGCGAGCCGGGCTGCTCGATGTGCCTGGCGATGAATGCGGACAAGCTGAACCCGAAGGAGCGGTGCGCGTCCACCTCGAACCGCAATTTCGAGGGCCGTCAGGGCAAGGGCGGGCGCACCCATCTGGTCTCGCCGGCCATGGCGGCGGCCGCAGCCATCGCAGGCCATTTCGTCGATGTCAGGCAGTGGCACTGAGTAGAGGAGAGCCAACCCCAATTGGGCAGCTATAAACCCTATCGGAGCAATTATCCTGTGACTGGCGAGTACCGGCCGGACAGGTCACGCTTCATTGCACCAACCCTTGATGACATAGAGGCTTTGGCGTCGGAAGCCTTTGCCCAACTTCCCGATGCCTTCCGTGCGCTGTGCGGCGATATCATCATTCGGGTGGCGGATTTCCCCACCGAGGAAGTGCTGAAAGAGCTCAACGCGGAAACGCCGTTCGACCTGCTCGGCCTCTTCCACGGGGTCGGGATGACGAGCGACGGGGCGAGCCCGCAATCGGGGCAAATGCCCAATATGATCTGGCTCTATCGCCGCCCGATTCTCGATTATTGGGCCGAGCACGAGAATCCGCTCGGCGATATCGTGGCCCATGTGCTGATCCATGAAATCGGCCACCATTTCGGCCTGTCCGATGAGGACATGGAGCGGATCGAGGCCGAGGCCGGCGCCTAGCGGCTTCATCCATGCCATGTCTCCTGAACCCGGCCCAGCTTCCGACGACGAGAAAGATCCGGTGGTGCGATGGGGACGGCGCATCGGGCGTGGCATCGGTGCTGCTCTGCTCATTTATCTCGTCTGGCACCTCTATTCGACATATCTTGCCTCCTGAGCTATTGACGCGTGCAGCGGACCGGCGCATGACCGATAGGCAATCGGCTTGACTTAAACATGATCCTACCGAAGCCATGGCGCTGCTTCGGTTGATGCTGTGGAGATGGACCATGGAGAAATTCACTGAACTGACCGGTGTCGCGGCACCCCTGGCGATGATCAATGTCGATACGGATCAGATCATCCCCAAGCAGTTCTTGAAGACGATCCAGCGCAGCGGTCTGGGCAAGGGGCTGTTCTTCGATCTTCGCTTCGAAGACGATGGTTCGGAGAAGCCGGATTTCGTGCTCAACAGGCCAGCCTATCGCAATGCGCAAATCCTGATCACGGGTGAGAATTTCGGCTGCGGATCAAGCCGCGAGCATGCGCCCTGGGCCTTGCTCGACTTCGGTATCCGCTGCATCATCGCGCCGTCCTTCGCCGACATCTTCTTCAACAACTGCTTCAAAAACGGTGTCCTGCCGATCGTGCTACCACAGGAGCAGGTCGACCAGCTGATGGAGACCGCAAGCCGCGGCTCGAACGCCACGATGACCATCGACCTGCCGAACCAGGTCATCCGTGATGCCGATGGTCACGAGATCAAGTTCGATGTCGATCCGTTCCGCAAGCATTGTCTCATTGAGGGGCTCGACGATATCGGCCTGACGCTGCAGAAGGCTGGCGCGATCGCCAGCTATGAGCAGCAGGCCCAGAGCGCCCGTCCTTGGCTCTGAGCAGCAGATTTCATTCTTGACGGAGTGCCGGCCTCTGCGCCGGCGCCAGCCCTTCTTACGCTGCGGCAGACTTCTCTCCCGCAGCCTACATCCTGAACGTCCAGCGCTTTGAAGGATAGATCGATGGCCGCATTCAACATCCTGGTTCTGCCCGGCGACGGGATCGGCACTGAAGTGATGAAAGAAGTCGAGCGGCTGATCGACTGGTTCAACGATCGGGGCATTGCCCGGTTCGAGGTCGAGCGGGGGCTGGTGGGCGGTGCTGCCTATGATGCCCATGGCGAGGCCATCTCGGAAGAGACCGTGGCGCTGGCGCAGGCCTCGGATGCGGTGATGTTCGGCGCAGTGGGCGGTCCGAAGTGGGATGCGGTGCCCTATGACAAGCGTCCCGAGGCTGGCCTGCTGCGGCTCAGGAAGGACCTCGGCCTGTTTGCCAATCTCAGGCCGGCCATCTGCTATCCGGCGCTTGCGGATGCATCCGCTCTCAAGCGCGAGCTGGTCGAGGGGCTCGACATTCTCATCGTCCGTGAGCTCACCGGCGGGGTCTATTTCGGCGAGCCCAAGGAGATTATCGATCTCGGCAATGGCCAGAAACGGGCGGTCGATACCCAGGTTTACCAGACCTATGAGATCGAGCGCATCGCGCGCGTCGCCTTCGAGCTTGCACGGACGCGCCGGAACAAGGTCTCCTCGTCCGACAAGAAGAATGTGATGAAATCCGGCGTGTTGTGGGACGAGGTGGTGCGGGATGTGCACGCCCGCGACTATGCGGATGTCGAATTCGAGCACATCCTGGCGGATAATTGCGGCATGCAGCTGGTGCGTGCGCCGAAGCAGTTCGACGTGATCGTGACCGACAATCTGTTCGGCGACATGCTGTCGGATGTGGCGGCCATGCTCACGGGCTCGCTCGGCATGCTGCCCTCCGCGTCGCTCGGGGCTGCGGACGAGAAGACCGGCCGCCGCAAGGCGATGTATGAGCCGGTGCACGGTTCTGCCCCTGATATCGCGGGCAAGAGCATTGCCAATCCGATCGCCACCATCGCGTCCTTCGGTATGGCGCTGCGTTATTCCTTCGGGCTCGGCGAGTGGGCGGACAAGCTCGATGGGGCGATCGCCAAGGTGCTCGATCAGGGCCTCAGGACCCGCGATATCATGCAGCCAGGAATGCGGGAGGTTTCGACCTCCGAAATGGGTGCGGCGATCGCCAGGGAACTGGCTGGTCTGGCAGGCTGAGGAGCCGCCCGGGCGTCGAGCACCTCAGCCGGGCCTTGCGTCAAGCCATGGCGAAATTGGCCTCGTGGCCGATGCCGCCCGCGAGATCGGTCTGGTCTGGCCTGTCATCAAGCATCACGAGCTCGCGCCGCTCGGCGAGCGACGGGCATTGCTCGTCTTTTCTGACGACGCGGTGGGCGCAGAGGCCATCTCGATCGTTCTCGATGATCTCGTCGTCTGCCGAGGGCGACAGCAGCTTCACCTCCTCGCGGGCGTCCGGAGCCGGCAAGAGCTGCAAGTCTGCTGTCAATACCTCTTTCGAGAAGAACATTGGAAGCTCATACATCTCAGCGTCGGCTGACCGTCCTGACGGTCGGTTGGCCAATAGTAGCCGAGCACTTTCTCGTTCGAGTATGGCTCTATCCTGACCTCATCGCCCTGATTGCCGCCGAGCAGCACGGGATCGCCGTCTTCCGTCTTACCCACGACGAAGCCCACATGGCCTTTCCAACTCAGCGGGGATTCCCGCCATAGTAACCTCTGCTATGCTGCCGCGCGCCGGCTCGATTAGTTGAACGGGCAGGTGTTGCCAATCGCGGGCCAGGGCCGGTTTGGCGACGATAGAAAAGCCAGCTTGTTGCAGAACATGGCCGACAAAAGCACCGCACCAAGCGGTCTCGTCATCCCGGAACGGGGCGCCTATCTCCTCCCACATGTTCACGATGACAGGGTTGTGCTGAGGGCCTGGTATTTCCCGTGTGCCGATGTATTGGCGCGCTATTTGAAGCCACTTCGGTTCGCCAATCATTTCCCGCCAGTCTCCACAATAGCTTGCAACGCGCACTCCTCCCGAAGGAGGGTTCAGTGATTATGTTGGCGACTGTGGTCAGGCCGCGTTCGAATGTTGGTTTCCTGATGAATAAAGAATAGCTCAGCCTGGACGGAATGGCCGAACAGACCCCGCGCGTGCTTCGTCAGGATGCTTGTTCGGCCAGCGCTTGCCTCACGCTCTCACGCTGAGCCATACGCTCGCGATGCTCGATGACCCGCGGCAGCTTGGAGATATCAACGCCATCGCCTTCAAGCCATGTGGCGACCGTGAACAGGTAGGGGTCGCAGATAGTATAGCTCTCGCCCATAACCCAGGGACCTCTGAGCATCTTGTGCTCGATCAGCTCGAAGCAGGCGGTGACGGATGCCGGCAGCTTGCGCTGCATGGCGGCAATGGCCTCGGGCTCGTCCACCCAGCGATAGCCGCGCCGGCCGTGGGCATGGGCCACGTGAACCGTCGCGCAGAGATAGCTGTTGAAGGCTTGAACCTCAGCAAATGCGAAGGGATCACCCAAGGGCGCCAATGCCGCTTCTGGGAAGCGCTGAGCAATATATGCCAGAAGTGCCGGGGTTTCGGTGAGAGGGCCTCGCTCCGTTACAAGTGCGGGCACACGACCCTTGGGATTGACCTCGAGATATTCGGGCTTGCGCTGTTCCTCTGCGCCGAAATCCAACCGTGCGAGTTCATAGTTCGCACCGGCATCAATCAGGGCAATATGAGTGGCGAGGGCGCAGGTCTTCGGCGCATAGAAGAGCTTCAGCATGGGCGGGCTCCCTGGACGAGGTCATTGGCTGCTGATGATTAGCACAGACCTGCCATAGTCGTCGCGCGATTGGGGGTTAGACATTTTTTCCGGTGGGTGAGCGGCCCGCTTGACAAGCCGTTCCCGCTCATGCACCACACTCCTGCCGCTGCGTGCTTCCGCGCAGGGCTTGAGGCTGGGCACACGTCGATGCGCGCTAGGCACATCATTTCCGCGACGAAAACGACGACGACTGCCAAACGCGCCGTCACCACGACGGGCGCGTAGCTTCGTCTCATCCCGCATCCTCTCCCGGCGGGAGAGGGACATGCCCCCGCCACACGGCGGTCCGATCATCGGGAGAGACGAGCTGCCGTTTCAGGAGATTTCACATGGGCTATAAGGTTGCTGTGGTCGGCGCCACTGGGAATGTGGGCCGGGAGATGCTCAACATCCTCGAGGAACGCGAATTCCCGGTGGACGAGGTTCACGCGGTGGCCTCGCGGCGCTCGCTCGGGGTCGAGGTCTCTTTCGGGGACCGCACGCTCAAATGCGAGGATCTGGAGCAGTTCGATTTCTCCGGGATCGACTTCTGCCTGATGTCGGCCGGATCGGCGGTTGCCAAGGAATGGGCGCCGCGCATCGGTGCGAAGGGTACGCTTGTCATCGATAATTCATCTTGCTTCCGGTATGAGCAGGATGTGCCCCTGGTGGTGCCCGAAGTGAACGCCCATGTGCTGGAGAGCTACATGGCCAACCCGAAGCGTCGCAACATCATCGCCAATCCGAACTGCTCGACCGCGCAGCTCGTGGTGGCGCTCAAGCCCCTGCATGATGCGGCGACGATCAAGCGGGTGGTGGTGGCGACCTATCAGTCGGTCTCGGGCGCCGGCAAGGACGCAATGGATGAGCTTTGGGACCAGACCAAGGGCAAATATGTGCCTGGCCAGGAGGTCGAGCCCAAGAAGTTCACCAAGCAGATCGCCTTCAATGTCATTCCCCATATCGATGTGTTCATGGAGGATGGCTATACGAAGGAAGAGTGGAAGGTGCAGGTCGAGACCAAGAAGATCCTGGATCCCAAGATCAAGGTGACCTGCACCGCCGTGCGCGTGCCAGTGTTCGTCGGCCATTCCGAGGCGGTCAATATCGAGTTCGAGAAGCCGATCTCGGACGAGGAGGCGCGCGAGATCCTGCGCGAGGCGCCGGGCTGCCTCGTGATCGATAAGCGAGAGGCCGGCGGCTATGTCACTCCAGTCGAGTGCGTGGGGGATTATGCCACATTCATCAGCCGTATCCGGGTTGATCCCACCGTCGACAATGGGATCGCGATGTGGGTTGTCTCCGACAATCTGCGCAAGGGTGCCGCTTTGAACACGGTTCAGATCGCCGAGGCTCTGGTCAATCGCGGCCTCGTCAAAAAGGCAGCATAATCGCGATGGAACCGATCCGTCGCTTTCAGCTTTCGTAAGGCTTTGAGGGCGGAGGTGTTCGACATGCAGCGGACCGGCGTGGAGATGGAGACTGGCGTGGCATTGCAACCCAAGCCGTCTGCCCCCGTCGCCGGTGCGCCTAGGATATATGGGCTGAAGCCGGCGCTGGCTGGCCCAGTGGCTCAGTGGGACGAGATTTTCCGCCACGCGGCACAGCTTGGCTTCGATCTTGTCCATGTGGACAGCGGATTCGGCAGCGGTCGCACCGATCATTTTGTCATCTCACCCGGGCGCATCGGGCGTGGTTTCCTCGGCGATGACGGAGGGCTCGCCGAAGAAGCGCTGGCCATGCTCGCGGACAAGGCGCGGGCAGCGGGCTTGGGCCTTATCATCGAGATCAGCCTGCTCCCGGAAGAGCCGGCCCCGCCCGGGCTGCTGGATGATGGCGGGCAGTCGAGCCTTGCGGAGAGCATCGGTCCGGTCGAGCAAGCGCTGGAAGCGGGCGTCGCCGGTTTTCTCTGCCGCCAGGCGCATCGGGTGCCGCTGGCGGTATGGCGGGGCCTCATCAGTCATATCCGCGATCGCGCGCCGGACACTCTGATGATCGCGGACGCGCTGGGCGTTGCAGTCGAGACCATGCTCGCGACGGCTGGCGCGGGCTTTGATTTCGTGTTCAACAGCAGCGCCTGGTGGGATTTCCGGCAGGACTGGCTGATTTCGCAATATGACCAGTTCCGGCATCGGGTGAAGACAATCGCCTTTCCGGAAGATGATCGCACGGGCCATCTCGCGGACGGGTTCGGGATGCAGCCGGCTGACGTAATCAGACAGATCCATGTTCAGCGCTATCTGTTCGCCGCCGCCTTTTCCACAGGTCTATGGATGCCCATGGGCTTCGAGTATGGCCTGCGCGGGGTCTCGACTGCGGGTGCTCGTGAGGATGATTGGGCGCGTTGTGTCGCGGACCGGGACTTCGATCTTAGCCTGCTGATCGCCGCCGTGAACAAGCTCAAAGCTGACAATGCGGCGTTGCAGAGTGAGCATCTGTTGAGGCTGGTCGCCGCGCCTGACGAGTTGCCGGCGGCTTTCCTGCGGTTCGACGCGGAGCGGGAGCAGGATGCCCAATCCGCCGTCGCGGTTCTCGTCAATCCGACCCCCGATCTTGCAGAACCGCCCAGCCTTGCGCGCCTGCTTGCGGCGACGGGCGGGTTCTTTGGCAGCTTCGAAGACATCACGCCCGCAATCACCGGGGAGGTCATAACCGGCGGAGGAGCCACGGCCGATGCAGGAGCGGACCCGCTGCGGCCGCTCGGTGCTTATGAGACGCGTATCTTGCGCGGGAAGCGGCTCGGCATGTCGGGTGATCGGCTGCGCGATGCCATTCCGCTGGACATCCTGGCTCCGCAGCAGGTGGCAATCGAGGCGGTCGAGCCGGAAATCGACGGCGGGCGATTCCCGGCCAAGCGCATCGTCGGCGAGGTGCTCGAGGTGTCCGCGGACATCTTCGCGGATGGGCACGACAAGATCGATGCCTCGCTGTTCTATCGGGCACCGGGAGAGCAGACCTGGCGGGAGGTGCCGCTTGAGCATATCGGCAATGACCGCTGGACTGCCCGCATCATTCTCGATCGGATCGGCCGGTATGACTGTACCATCTCGGGCTGGAAGGACAGTTTCGGCTATTGGCAATATGAGGTCGAGAAGAAGATCGGCGCCGGGCTCGACGTCTCGCTCGAGCTGATCGAGGGACGCAGCCTCATCGCCGAGGCGCTGGAGCAGGCCACGCGCCTCGACCGGGCGGCGCTGCAAAAGCTGCTCGATATCACGCCCGACGAGGCGCAGCTCGAGGCCTTCCGCTCGCCCGAGACGATGGCATTGATGCGCCGGGCGGCACCACGGGTCAATCTCACATCCTATCATCGCACGCTGCAGGTCATCGTCGAGCGGCGGGCGGCGGCGGTTGCCGCATGGTATGAAATGTTTCCCCGCTCACAGTCCGGCGATCCCAATCGGCATGGCACGTTCGATGACGTGATCGCCCGGTTGCCCTATGTGCGGGACATGGGGTTCGACGTGCTCTATTTCCCTCCGATCCATCCGATCGGCCGGAAGAACCGCAAGGGACCCAATAACACGCTGACGCCCGGCCCGGATGATCCCGGCAGTCCCTATGCCATCGGCTCGGAGGAGGGAGGGCATGATGCCCTGCATCCGGAGCTCGGCACGTTCGAGGATTTCGCAAGGCTGGTTGCCGCAGCCAAGGCGCACGGGCTTGAGATCGCGCTCGATTTCGCCATCCAGTGCTCGCCGGATCATCCCTGGATCCGGGAGCATCCGGAATGGTTCGACTGGCGGCCGGATGGATCGATCAAATATGCAGAGAACCCGCCGAAGAAATATGAGGACATCGTCAATGTCCATTTCTACGGGCCATCCTCGTTCCCCTCGCTCTGGCATGCGTTGCGGGATGTGGTGCTGTTCTGGGCGGAGCACGGGGTCAAGATCTTCCGGGTGGACAATCCGCATACCAAGCCGTTCCCATTCTGGGAATGGCTGATCCGGGAGGTTCAAAACCAGCATCCCGATACGATCTTCCTGGCGGAGGCCTTTACCCGGCCCAAGGTGATGAAGCGGCTGGCGAAGCTCGGCTTTACCCAGTCCTACAGTTATTTCACCTGGCGAGATACGAAGGCCGAGCTCATCGAGTATCTAACGGAGCTGACGACAGACGGTCCGCAGAACTATATGCGGCCGAATTTCTTCACCAATACGCCCGATATCAATCCCCGTTACCTGCAGACCAGCGGGCGGGCCGGCTTCCAGGCACGCCTGGTTCTCGCGGCCACGCTGTCCACGGTCTATGGCATTTATAACGGTTTCGAACTATGCGAGGCTGCGGCCTTGCCTGGACGCGAGGAATATCTCGACAGCGAGAAATACGAAATCCGCGCCTGGGATTGGGATCGGCCCGGCAATATTCGTGCTGATGTAGCGCTGATCAATCGCATCCGGCGCGAGAACCCGGCGCTATGGTCGTTCGCCAATCTTCACTTCCTCAATTGCTGGAACGACCAGATCATCGCCTATTACAAAATCACGGCGGAGCTGGACAATTGCATCCTTATCGCGGTGAACCTGGATCCGCACAATGTGCAGAGCGCTGCTTTCGAAGTCCCGCTCTGGGCATTCGGGCTGCCAGATGATGCCTCAATCGATGTGGTCGATCTTGTCACGGGTGGTCGCTTCACCTGGACGGGGAAGGTCCAGTCCATGACCCTCGATCCCGCCATCCGGGCTTACCAGATCTGGCGATTGATACCGCCGGGCGGGCAAGCCCCGGCCTCTGTCACTGGCCTGGCTTGATCTCATTCTTTCGCGTTTCGGAGCCTTCAGCAAATGTCCGTCGATTGGAGTGATCCGACTTGGTACAAGGACGTCATCATCTATCAGCTGCACGTCAAAGCCTTTTTTGATTCCAATGGTGACGGGATCGGGGACTTTGCCGGCCTCCTCCAAAAGCTGGACTATATTCAGGATCTCGGCGTCACCGCGATCTGGCTGTTGCCGTTCTATCCGTCGCCTTTGCGCGATGATGGCTATGACATTGCCGATTACGAGGCGGTGAATCCTGCCTATGGGACGATGAAGGATTTCCGGCGCTTCGTACGGGAGGCGCATCGGCGCGGCATTCGCGTGATCACCGAGCTGGTGATCAATCACACCTCGGATCAGCATGCCTGGTTCCAGCGGGCGCGCGTCGCAAAGCCCGGCACGATCGCGCGCGATTTCTACGTGTGGAGCGATACGGACAAGAAGTACCAGGGCACACGCATCATCTTTCTGGATACGGAGACCTCCAACTGGACATGGGATCCGGTGGCGCAGGCCTATTTCTGGCACCGCTTCTATTCACATCAGCCGGATCTCAATTTCGAGAACCCGCGCGTGCTCAGGGAAGTGGTGCGGGTGATGCATTTCTGGCTCGAAATGGGCGTCGATGGCATGCGGCTCGACGCGGTGCCTTATCTTCGGGAGCGGGAGGGTACCAATAACGAGAACCTGCCTGAGACGCATGAGGTGCTGAAGGCGATCAGGAAGGAGGTCGATGCGCATTTTCCCGGCCGCATGCTGCTGGCAGAGGCCAATCAGTGGCCGGAAGACACGCGGCCCTATTTCGGGGATGGCGATGAGTGCCATATGGCATTCCACTTCCCGCTGATGCCGCGGATGTACATGGCGCTCGCGCAAGAAGATCGGCATCCGATCACCGACATCATCGATCAGACACCCGACATTCCCGATAATGCGCAATGGGCGATCTTCCTGCGCAACCATGATGAGCTCACGCTCGAAATGGTGACGGATCGCGAGCGCGACTATCTCTGGAACTATTATGCGGAAGAGCGGCGTGGCCGTATCAATCTGGGAATCCGGCGCCGGCTTGCGACATTGATGGACAATGATCGCCGCAAGATCGAGCTGATGAACGCACTGCTCTTCTCGATGCCTGGCACGCCGGTCATCTATTACGGCGATGAGCTCGGCATGGGCGACAATTTCTTCCTCGGCGACCGCGACGGGGTTCGCACGCCGATGCAATGGTCGTCCGATCGCAATGGCGGTTTCTCGCGTGCGGATCCGCAGCGGCTTTATCTGCCGCCGATCATGGATCCGGTTTATGGCTTCTCCGTTGTGAACGTGGAGGCCCAGCAGGCGAACCGGTCATCGCTGCTCAACTGGATGAAGCGCATCATCTCGGTGCGCAAGCAGCACCCGGCCTTTGGACGCGGAACGATGAGCTTCCTGTTCCCGCGCAACCGCAAGGTTCTCGCCTATCTGCGCCGATACGAGGAGGAGACGATCCTATGCGTGGTAAACCTGTCACGCGCGGCGCAGGCTGTGGAGCTCAATCTGGCGGCATTCAAGGGAGCGGTGCCCATCGAGATGCTAGGCCGTTCACCCTTCCCGCCAATCGGGGATCTGCCATATCTGCTCACCCTCCCGGCCTATGGGTTCTATTGGTTCCACCTGGCGAAAGAGGCGGATCTGCCAGCATGGCATACGCCGTTGCCTGAGCCCGTGCCGGAATTCACCACCATCGTGATCCGCAATCTTGAAACCGACATTACCGGGTTCAAGGCGCGGATCCTCCTGGAGAAGAAGGCGCTGCCCGCCTTCCTGCCGAACCAGCGCTGGTTCGCGGAAAAGGGCTCGGCGGAGCCGGAGATCTCGATCGCCTCAACGGCCCTCATGCAGGGAGCCGAAGAGCCGCACCTGCTCACCCAGCTCACGGTCGTTCCAACGCCGGGAGGCGCGCCACAGCGCTATCTCCTGCCCATCACCATCGCTTGGGGCGAGCAGCATATTTCGCCGGGCGCGCCACTTCTGTCCTACACTATCGCCAAAGTACGCTCAGGCCCGTCGGTCGGCGCGCTGTTCGATTCCTCGCAAAGCGATGATTTCGTCCGCATGGTGGTTGCCGCCATGCGTGAGGGCCGCCGGATTGCGAGCGAGAACGGCGAAATCGTCTTCTCCGCGACCGAACAGCTTCGGGGCCTCGATCTGGCGGAGGTGCCGGAAGTCCGCCGGTTGGGGGCAGAGCAGAGCAACACTTCCGTGCTGCTCGACAACAAGGTCATGCTCAAGCTCTATCGCAAGCTGCAGGAAGGGGTGCAGCCGGACATCGAGGTGGGCCGGTTCCTCACCGAGCGCGCCGCCTTTGCCAATACGCCAGCCTATCTCGGCAGCATCGAACATGTGGATAGCGACGGCCGCCCGACCGTGCTGGGTGCCGCCTATAGCTTCATCCGTAACCAGGGTGACGGCTGGGAGGCGACAGTCGAATGGCTGAAGCGGTTCATCGATGATGAAGCCATGACCCTGGCGGCACGGAACCTCTCGGTCGAGGATGCGAGCATCACGGAAGCGCTGGCGCCTTACCTCGACCGGGCGCGCACCTTGGGGCGGCGAACGGCCGATCTGCACCTTGCCTTCGCAATTGCGACGGATGATCCGGCGTTTACGCCAGAACCGATTGCGGAGAGCGATCTTGCTGAGTGGGTTCAGGCCGTGCACGATCAGCATGCGCGTGCGGTCTCGGCGATCAACACCTTGCCTGAAGGATTGCCTGCCAAGATCAGGGGCTCGGCCGAGCGGATGCTGCAGTCGGGCGAGCTGATTTCGCGGCGGATCGACGAGCTCGCGGCGCGTCCGATCGCTGGCTTCAAGACGCGTGTGCATGGCGACTTCCACCTGGGCCAGGTGCTGGTCGCCCAGAACGACTTCTACATCATCGATTTCGAGGGCGAGCCAGCCCGGCCGGTGGATGAAAGGCGGCGGAAGACATCGCCGCTCAAGGATGTGGCCGGGATGATCCGCTCGTTCGAATATGCGGCGTTCACGGCCATACGCTGGGCGGAGGACGAGCCGGTCACGGATGAGGCGGCGGTGGCGGCGGTGCGGCAATGGAACCGGCAAACCAGCGCGGCGTTTCTCGACGCGTATAAGCAAACCATACGCGCAGCACCGGACAGGCGGGAACTCGAACTTCCCGAGGCGGCGTTCAACAGCCTGCTCGAGCTTTTCCTCTTGGAGAAGGCTCTCTACGAGGTGGCCTATGAGGCGTCGAACCGGCCAAAATGGGTCGACATACCGCTGACGGGGCTCATGCGCATTCTCACGCCCGAGGCGCCTGATGGAGCAAGTGACGCAAAGGACGCCAGTGAGGCCTGATCCTCAAAGCACAGAACGGTATCGCAACGACTGGCGCCCAAGCCGGGGGGCGATCCAGGCCATTGTCGAGGGGCGCCATGGGGATCCCTTCGGCGTCCTGGGCATGCATGGCGGCGAGGATGGTCTGCCTCTCAGCGTGCGCGCCTTTCTGCCCACCGCGCGAGCGGTGGAAGTGCTCGATGAGCAGGGCGCGGCGGTGGCAAACCTTGATCAGCTGCACGAGGCGGGGTTCTTCGCGGGCGAGATCCCCGGCCGGCAGGAGCGGTTTGCGTATCGACTGAAGATCTATTGGCCCGCTGCCGAAGAGATCCGGGAGGATCCCTATCGCTTTCCCACAGCGCTCGGCCCGCTTGACATTCATCTTCTCTGCGAGGGCAGGCATCTGCGGCTCTATGAGGCCTTGGGCGCGCATCGCAAGACGGTCGAGGGTGTCGAGGGTATCTCCTTTGCCGTCTGGGCGCCCAATGCCCGACGCGTGAGCGTGGTTGGCGCGTTCAATCACTGGGATGGGCGCTGCCATCCCATGCGCCTGCATCTCGGTTGCGGCGTGTGGGATATTTTCATTCCCGGGCTTGGGCCTGAGACGCTCTACAAGTACGAGATCATCGGTGCTCATGGGGAGCGGCTGCCGCTCAAGGCGGATCCGGTCGCATTTGCATCGGAGCATCCACCGCACACCGCCTCGAAGGTGGTTGGCGATGTCAGGGTCGAGTGGCATGACGAGGACTGGCTGCAACGCCGTGTGCTGGCACAGGCGCTGGACGCGCCGATTTCCATCTATGAGTGCCATCTGGGCTCATGGGCGCGGGCGGATGGCTGGCGCATGCTCAATTGGGACGAACTCGCGGACCGGCTGATCCCCTATGTGGCCGATATGGGCTTCACCCATATCGAGTGCCTGCCGATTTCCGAGTTTCCGTTCGATGGCTCTTGGGGCTATCAGCCGATCGGCCTGTTTGCTCCGACCAGCCGGTTCGGCAGCCCTGAGGCCTTCGGGCGGTTCATGAACCGGGCCCATGAAGCAGGGATCGGGGTGCTGATCGACTGGGTGCCCGGGCATTTTCCCACAGATGCTCACGGGCTTGGCCGGTTCGATGGCACGGCCCTCTATGAGCATGACGATCCGCGGCAGGGCTTCCACCGCGACTGGAACACGCTCATCTACAATTATGGCCGGCGGGAGGTCGCGAATTTCCTGACGGCGAACGCGCTCTATTGGCTCGACCGCTTCCATGTGGATGGCTTGCGCGTGGATGCGGTCGCTTCGATGCTCTATCTCGATTACAGTCGCAATCCCGGAGAGTGGGTGCCGAATGTGTTCGGCGGCAATGAGAATCTCGAAGCGGTGGCCTTTCTAAAGAGGCTTAACGAAGTGGCGTATGAACGCCACCCCGGGATCGCCATGATCGCGGAGGAGTCGACTGCCTGGCCGGGCGTGTCGCGGCCCGTCTATACCGGTGGCCTTGGCTTCGGCTACAAGTGGAACATGGGCTGGATGCATGACACGCTGGCCTATATGAGCCAAGATCCGATCCATCGGCGGTATCACCAGAACCAGCTCACCTTCGGCCTGCTCTACGCCTTCTCCGAGAATTTCATTCTGCCGCTGTCTCATGACGAGGTGGTGCACGGCAAGGGCTCGCTGCTCGGCAAGATGCCGGGGGACCGCTGGCAGAAGTTCGCCAATCTGCGCGCCTATTTCGGGTTCATGTGGACGCATCCGGGCAAGAAGCTCCTGTTCATGGGCGGCGAATTCGCTCAAGAGAGGGAATGGAGCCACGACCACAGCCTCGACTGGCATTTGCTAGACAATCCCGAGCATCGAGGCGTGCAGCGGCTGGTGCGCGACCTCAACCGGCTCTATCGCCAAGTTCCCGCCCTGCACCAGCGGGACTGTGACCCGCATGGCTTCCAATGGGTCGATGCCTCGGACGCGGAAAACAGCATCATCGCCTATTTGCGGTTGGGGGCGGAGGGGACGAAGCCGTGTCTTGTCGTCTGCAACTTCACGCCCGTGGTCCGGCAGGACTATCGCATCGGCGTGCCGTGTGGCGGTCTGTGGCGTGAGCGGATCAACACGGATGCCCGTGAATATGGCGGGAGCGGGGTTGGAAATGCTGGCGCCGTGATGGCGGATGATGCATCCTGGCACGGGCGGCCCTGTTCTTTGTGTCTTACCCTGCCGCCCCTTGCCACCGTGATCTTCGAGCTGGAATAGCCGCCTTCGCATGCATTATGGGCTCTCGTCCGGCGCCCCGGGCCCGCTGGGTGCCACGTTTGACGGTACCGGCGTCAATTTCGCCCTGTTCTCGGCGCATGCGGAACGGGTGGAGCTGTGCCTGTTCGACGAAACAGGCCAGCAGGAGCTACAGCGGATCACGCTGCCCGAGCGCACCGGGGACATCTGGCATGGCTATCTCGAGGGCGCGTCTGCCGGTCTCATCTATGGCTATCGCGTGCACGGCCCCTATGCCCCGCGTCAAGGCCATCGGTTCAACCCGAACAAGCTGCTGATCGATCCCTATGCCCGGGCATTGAAGGGCAAGCTCCATTGGTGCGACGAGATCCTGGGATACCAGGCGGGACGCAGCGATGCAGATCTCTCGTTCGATCCGCGCGAAAGCGCTCCTTTCGTGCCGAAATCTATGGTCGTTGCGCCGGACCTTTCCGGGCTTGCGCATGCGCGACCGGGCCATGACTGGATTGACACGGTGATCTATGAGGCGCATGTGGTGGGGCTCACGCAGACCCATCCGGCGGTCGCGGCCGATGCCCGGGGCAGTTTTGCCGGAGTGGCATCGCCGCCCATCATCGAGCATCTGCAGAGGATCGGAATCACGGCGATCGAGCTTTTGCCGATCCAGGCCTTCGTGTATGAGCATCCGGTCGCGCGGCGCGGCATGCACAATTATTGGGGCTATAACACGCTGGGCTTCTTCGCACCGCATGTGCCCTATCTCGGCACGGCTCCAAACCCTTATGGCTTCAAGGCCATGGTCGAGCGGCTGCACGAGGCCGGCATCGAGGTCATTCTCGATGTGGTCTATAACCACACGGCGGAAAGCGAGGAGATCGGGCCGACACTCGCCTATCGCGGGCTCGACAATGCCAGCTATTACTGGCTGCGCGAGGATGACCCGCGCTATTACGTAAATGTCACCGGCACCGGCAACAGTTTCAACCTGAAGCATCCCCGTGTGCGCGGGCTGGTGATCGACAGCCTGCGCTATTGGGCCGATGTGATGGGGGTCGACGGTTTCCGCTTCGATCTTGCCACCACCTTGATCCGCGATGGCGATCACTTTGCCACGCCCGGCGGGTTTCTGGACGCGATTGCGGATGATCCGGTGCTGTCGGGCCTCAAGCTCATTGCCGAGCCATGGGATGTCGGGCCGGGTGGCTATAAGGTTGGCGCATTTCCAAACGGCTGGGCCGAGTGGAACGACAAGTTTCGGGATACAGTGCGCGCGTTCTGGCGGGGCGATGAGCGCATTTTGCCGGAGCTTGCCGGCCGGCTGCTCGGGTCGGCCGATCTTTTCGAGCATGATCCCGTGCGGAATTGCACACGCCCCGCCTGGACGAGCGTCAATTTCGTAACCGCCCATGATGGCTTTACGCTGGCCGATCTCGTCTCCTATGAGCGCAAGCACAATGAGGCGAATGGGGAAGGCAATCGCGACGGCACCGACCAGAATTACAGCGCCCATTACGGCGTTGAAGGGCCGACCGATGATCCGGAGATCCGTGCCCTTCGCCTGCGCCAGATGAAGAACATGCTGGCGACCCTGCTGGTCGCGCAGGGCACGCCCATGCTGCTGATGGGCGATGAGCTCGGGCGCAGCCAGGGCGGCAACAACAATGCCTATGTGCAGGATAATGCGACGAGCTGGATCGACTGGCCAAGCCTTGGCGATGAAGCGCACGCATTGACTGCGTTCGTTGAGCAGCTTGCCGGCTTGCGGCGGGCCCACCCACAGCTTCGCTCCGCAGGGTTCAAGCATGGGGCCCAGCTCAGCAACGGCCTGCGCGATGTGGCCTGGCTCAGGCCCGATGGCGAGGTCATGCAGGTCGATCACTGGAATGATCCGGGAAACCGCAGCATGACCGTGATGCTGTGCGCCGAGAATGAACCGTCGCTCGCTCTGATGCTGAATGCGGGGACGGATGCAGTGACATTCAGGTTGCCCGGCAACTCTGATGACGTCTGGCAAGTCCTTGTCAGCACCGCAGAGATCAAAGCGCACCGGTTCAATGCTGGCGAGCCGATCACGCTGGACGCACGCTCACTGCTGCTTGGGGAAAAATCTGCATAAGGCCCTAGCGGGAAAGGATCGAAACCGAGGTCCCCGCCGTTCTCACGGCCATGACAGATCAATTCGCCTATTCATTCCCATTCGGCGCGCAATTGCAGGATGATGGCTCGGTGCTGTTCCGCATCTGGGCGCCAAGCCAGCCCGCCATGTCGGTGATCCATGCGGAGAGCGGCGATCGCGAAGAGATGCAGCAAGAGGTCGGCGGCTGGTTCAGCCTGCGGACCCGCCGCTTCAAGGCCGGAGATGGCTATTTCTTCGGCATGGCCGATGGACGCAAGGTGCCGGATCCCGCCTCACGCTGCCAGCGGGAGGATGTGGATGGTCCGAGCCTGGTAGTCGATCCGCGCGCCTATCGCTGGCGCAATGCGGGATGGGCGGGGCGCCCATGGGAGGAGGTGATGCTCTATGAGCTTCACGTGGGCACGTTCTCACCCGAGGGCACGTTCGAGGGCCTGAGGCAGCGGCTTGATCATTTCGTCGAGCAAGGCTTCACCGCGATCGAGCTCATGCCGGTTGCGGATTTCAGCGGGACACGCGGCTGGGGTTATGATGGTGTCATGCCCTACGCGCCGGACAGGGCCTATGGCTCGCCGGATGATCTCAAGCGTCTGATCGATGAGGCGCATGGGCGCGGGCTGATGGTGTTCCTGGATGTGGTCTATAACCATTTCGGCCCGCTCGGAAACTATCTGCATGACTATGCCGAGGCGTTCTTCGACAAGGATCGCAACACGCCGTGGGGCGCGGGGATAGATTATACGCAGCGTCCCGTGCGTGATTTCTTCATGCACAATGCGCTCTACTGGCTGGAGGAGTTTCGCTTCGACGGCCTCAGGTTCGATGCGGTGGACCAGATCGTGGACCCGTCCGATATCCATTTTCTGGAAGAGATGGCCCTTCACATCCGGCGGCAGATCACGGACCGACATGTGCATCTGGTGCTCGAGAATGACCGCAATATTTCATCGCTCCTTGCCCGAGACGAGGCGCTCAAGCCCAGGCTCTATAACGGGCAATGGAATGATGATTATCACCATGTCATTCATGCTCAGCTGACGGGCGAAACGGACGGTTATTACGAGGATTACAGCGAGGACCGGCTGGGCAAGATCGGTAAGGCTCTCTCGTCGGGCTTCGTCTATCAGGGCGAGAAGTCCGGCTTCAGGGGGGGCAAGATCCGAGGCGAGCCCAGCGGGCATCTGCCGCCATCGGCCTTTGTGGATTTCATCCAGAACCATGATCAGATCGGCAACCGCGCCTTTGGTGACCGGTTGACAACTCTCGCGGAGCCGGCAGCGGTGGAGGCTGCGCTGTCGCTGCTTTTGCTTGCGCCGCAGGTGCCACTTCTGTTCATGGGCGAGGAGTGGGGGGAAACCCGGCCGTTCTGCTTCTTCTGCGATTTCCACGATGAGCTCGCCGATGCGGTGCGGGAAGGGCGGCGCAATGAATTCTCGCGGTTTGCCCGTTTCCAATCCGAAGAAGCACGCGAGCAGATCCCGGATCCGAATGCGCTCGCCACTTTCGAGAATAGCAGACTCGATTGGACAAAGGCCGGGGATGGCGGCGCGCATGAGAGGCGGCTGCAATTCGTGCGCGAGCTCTTAAGCGTGCGGGCCGAGCGGATCGTGCCAATTGCCAGGAAGATCGGTCCCAATGGGGGAACTTTCGATGTCATGGACGGTGTCTTGCGCGTCTCATGGCAAGGCGCGGGCCGGCGGCTTGCGGCCATTGCCAATCTGAGCGGTGAGGAGCGGCCATGGCTGGACATTCCGGGATCTGTTCTGCATGCGGTTCCAAGCACTGCCCAGAGCAGTGGGACGATGCCACCATGGTCCGTCGTTTGGGCCATTGCCGGAGATGACGAGGGATGAGCGAAATCGATCACTTGGCAGAGGCCAATGGCATTGCGCTCACCTATATCTCGGAGAAAGGTGAAAGGCGCGAGGTGTCGCGTGCCGGCGTTGCCGCATTGCTCAAGGCGATGCGGGTCGACATGCAGGCGCTTGCGGGGGAGAGCAGGGCGCCTGAGGATCAGGGACGGCCAAGCACCGAGGATAAGGTGCCAACCTGCTATGTGCCCGAGGTTCTTGAGAACACTCGCCTTTGGGGTATTACCTGCCAGCTCTATGGGTTGCGGTCCTCGCGCAATTGGGGGATTGGCGATTTCGGTGATCTCACTGTGCTGGCCAAGCTGGTGGCGGAGCTTGGGGGCGATTTCGTGGGCCTTTCGCCGCTCCATGCGCTATTTCCCTCAGATCCCGCCCGCTGCAGCCCTTATGCGCCATCGAGCAAGCGGTTTCTGAACCCGCTTTATATCGCGCCGGATCTCGAGCCCGAATATCACGAGATCGGCGCGGTTTCGCCGGAAACGCTGGATCTTCTACGGGCCGAGCCGTTCGTGGATTACCGCAAGGTTGCCGCCGTGAAATGGAATGCGCTCTGCCGCATGTACAGGGCCTTCACCCAAGGGCCAGCCGATCGGCAGCAGGCATTCCGCGCTTTTCGCGAGGAGGGGGGGCCGGCGCTCGCGACCCATTGTCTGTTCGAGGCACTGGCGGAGCATTTCGAGGCGCAGGCAGGCCGGGCCGTCTCCTGGCAGGAGTGGCCCGAGGATTTTCGTTCGCCGGATGCGCCGGGCAGCCGCCGCTTTGCTACGGCGGAAGCAGACCGCATCAGCTATTTCGCCTGGCTGCAATGGCTTGCGGACAGTCAGCTGGCACGAGCGCAGGACGCGGCGAAAAAGTCAGGCATGCGCATCGGTCTCTATGTGGATCTGGCGGTTGGGGTTGCGGCCGACAGTGCCGAGACCTGGGCTGATCCTACTCTCGTTATCGAAGGCGCCTCAATCGGCGCGCCGCCGGACATGCTGAATGCCCGCGGCCAGGACTGGGGGCTCGCGCCGCTGTCACCTGTTGCCCTGAAGGAGCGGGCGTTCGAGCCGCTGAAGCAGGAGCTCAAGGCCAATATGCGCCATGCCGGCGCCGTTCGGCTTGATCATGCCATGGCGCTCACCCGGTTGTTCTGGGTGCCCAAGGGCATGATGCCCACGGAGGGCGCCTATGTGCATTATCCCTTCATCGACATGATCAGGGCAGTGGCGGAAGCGTCCAATGCGCATAAGGCGGTGGTCATTGCGGAGGCGCTCGGCACGGTGCCTGAAGGCTTTACCGGCACGCTGGAGGCTGCACAGGTTCATGCCTATCGCGTGCTGATGTTCGAACGGCTGCGCTGGGGCGGCTTCATCAGCCCCAAGGACTATCCCGCGCATGCGCTGGCCTGCCTCTCGACCCATGACCTTCCGACCATGCGCGGCTGGTGGCGGGGCCATGATATCGAGGTACGGCGAGAGCTTGGCCTGACGCAAGCGGATGAGGCGGCTGAGGAATTCGAGGCCCGGCGGGCGGACCGGCAGCATCTCTGGGATGCGTTGATCGATGCGGACCTCGTCGAGCCCGGCAATGGGCTGCCCGATGACCTGGATGATGAGCTTGCGGCGAAGCTGCATGTCTTCGTTGCCATGACGCCGAGCCGATTGTTCGGCATTCAGATGGAAGATGCGTTGGGGGAGATCGAGCAGGCCAATCTGCCCGGCAATACCGATCCTCACCCGAATTGGCGACGGAAGCTGCCGGTGTTACTTGAAGATCTCGCCAGCCATGACCGTTTCGTTACGACCTGCCGGGCCGTCTGTGCGGAGCGACCACGCCAATGACCAGCGTTCGCGCGACCTATCGCCTGCAATTCAGGAATGGCTTCACCTTCCAATCCGCGGCAGAGATCGCGCCCTATCTGAGACGGCTGGGGGTGAGCCATGTCTATGCCTCGCCGGTCTTTGCTGCGCAGTCGGGCTCGACCCACGGCTATGACGTGACCGACTGCAATGTGTTCGACGAGGCTTTGGGCGGAGAAGCCGGATTCAGGGCGCTCAGTGCGGCGCTGAAGGCGGAAGGTCTCGGGCTCATTCTCGATATCGTGCCGAACCATATGGCCGCATCACCGGAGAATGGCTGGTGGTATGACGTTCTGAAGCACGGACAAGACAGCCGCTATGCCCGTTTCTTCGACATTGACTGGACGCGGTATGAAGGGCGGGTCTTATTGCCGGTGCTCGGCGAAGCCTATGGCACGGTGCTCGCTGACGGTCAGCTTTCGATCGTCAACGAGACGGGCGAGGCGCAAATTGCCTATTATGACAAGCGCTTTCCTCTTTCTGCGGAGACGTCGCGGAGCCTTGATCCACGGCAGGTGAACACAGCGGAAGCCTTGCACAGGCTGCTCGAGGCGCAGCATTATCGGTTGGCGCATTGGCGCATGGCTTCCGACGCGCTCAACTATCGCCGCTTCTTCGATATCAACGACCTCGTTGCGCTGCGCATGGAAGATCCGGAGGTGTTCGATGCAACCCACCGCCTGGTCTTCGACCTGGTACGGGCGGGCGACATTGACGGGCTGCGGCTTGATCATATCGATGGATTGCGCGACCCCGCGACCTATCTCAAGCGGCTGCGTGCGGCGGTCTCTGGGTTGCGGGATGACCCGTTCTACATCGTGGTCGAGAAGATCCTGGAGGGCGATGAGAAGCTGAGGAGCGACTGGCCGGTGGAGGGCACCACGGGCTATGAGTTCGGCCGGTTCGTCACCGCGCTTCAGGTCCATCAGGACGGCTATGCGGCGCTCGACAAGGCCTATCGAGCCTTCACGGGCGATAAGCGCAATTACGGTGCCATCGCGGAGCAGTCAAAGCGGTTCATTCTCGGGCTGAGTTTTGCAACGGAGCTCAATACCCTAGCGCACCGAGCTTATGAGATCGCGCAGCAGGATCCCGCGATGCGCGATGTCTCCGAGCCAGCCTTGCGGCGGGCGCTGACCGAGGTGCTGGTCGCGTTCCCGCAATATCGGACCTATATCAACGAGGAGGGGCTGAGCGAGGAAGACGCGGAGGTTCTGCGCCGGGTCGAGCTTGCCGCAGAAGACGAGATCGGGGCGGAATCCCTGGAGGAGTTGCGTTATGTGATGCGGCTGCTGCGCGGCGAGACACAGGATGGATTCGCTTTCGCCATGGCTTTTCAGCAGGTCTCCGGACCCCTGACCGCGAAATCGCTGGAAGATACCGCTTTCTACCGGTTCGTACCGCTGATTGCCCTCAACGAGGTGGGCGCTGAGCCCGCAGGCCCAACGGTCACGCCGGCCTTGTTCCACGAGGCCAATCGCGAACGGGGCGAGCACTGGCCGCTCTGCATGCTCACCACCAGTTCGCATGACACCAAGCGAGGCGAGGATACGCGTGCGCGCATCGCGGTGCTTGCGGATATCCCGGAGGTGTTCGCCAAGCAGGCTGAACATTGGTGGTCGCTGACTGCGCCGTTCCGGCGGCCACTCGGTTCGCGGCTGGTGCCGCACCCGAAGGAGATCTGGCTCTATTACCAGATGCTGCTCGGCATATGGCCAGTGTCCGGGGCGCCCGATCTAGCCTCGTTGCGAGAGCGTATGCGCGGGTTCATGTCCAAGGCATTGCGCGAGGCCAAGGAATATACGCGATGGACGGACCCGACCCAGTCGCATGAGGAGGCGATGTTCGCCTTTATCGACGCGACGCTCGATCCGGAGCGCTCGGGTGCCTTCATCGCGGGTATGGCGGCCATGGCCAATCGGATCGCAGCAGCAGGGGCCATCAATGGATTGGCCCAAGTGGTGCTCAAGCTCACGTCGCCGGGCGTGCCCGATATCTATCAGGGGGCCGAGTGGTGGGATCAGAGCATGGTCGACCCCGACAACCGGCGGCCGGTTGACTTCGAGGCGCGCGCTCGGGCCCTGGCGGAACTTGCCGATGAAGAGCCGATCGATATCAGGGACTGGCGCTCGGGGCGGGTGAAGCAAGCAATCGTGGCAAGACTGCTTGGTTTGCGTGCGCAGGATCCTGATCTGTTTGCAAGCGGCGACTATGTTCCCTTGCAGGTCGAGGGCAGCAATGCCCGGCACGTTCTCGCCTATGGGCGGGTCAGCCAAGATCGCGCTCTGCTGGTCGTCATCGCCCGGCACCCGCTGGTTCTGGCGTCCGAACTCCTGGAGCCGGTGTTGCCGGCCGAGCTATGGGCGGATACGCGGATCACCCTGGCGGACGGGCTCAGCGATGGGCGCTGGCATGATCTCTTCACGCAAGGGATCATCGAAGGCGCGGGTGAGCTGCTGGTGAGCAAGCTGCTCGCTCAGTTGCCGGTGGCGGCGCTCAGAGTGGGATGACCCCGGCCTTATCCTGCGGTTCAGGCGGACTCGACGGTTGCCGGGGATATGGTGGCGAGCTGAGGAAGCGCCGCGGTCAATGCCAGTTCATCACGGGTGCCGGTCGCGTCGAGTACAACCTCGATACCTGCGACGGCCCGGCCGAGGCTTTCGCTTACATTATATCCGTTCAGCAAGTGACCAAGGGTGAGGCTCGACAGGAGATCACCGGTGCCCTGCGGCACTTGCGGCCGGCGCCGAGTATGGGCGGCCAGCACCCTGTCTGAAGTGATCAGCAGGTTGGACAGCACGCCTTCCCTCTGTGTGAAGGAGGTGACGATGATCTCCGGTGTCGGCAGGCGGGCAGCTGCCGTGCGCGCCTGGGCAAGATTCTCAACCTCCATTCCGGCCAGCCAGGACAGCTCGAACCGGTTCGGCGCGATGATATCGGCCAGCGGCAGCAGCCGGTCGCGAATGGCCTCGGCCACAGGCAAAGGCACGTAGAGGCCGCGAGGATCATCGCCGATAATGGGATCGATGAAGGTCTTGAGGGCGGGCTTCTTGCGCTTCAGGCTCTCGATGTGTCGAGCGGTGACCGCAACCTGGCCCGGGTCCCGGAAATAGCCGGCAAAAACTGCATCAAGCTCGTCAAGCCAGCCGAATTCGGCAAGCCTCGAGAGCATGGCGTCGAGATCGTCCGGCTTGATCGCAGTCGCTGCGGTTGCGCCATGGGCTGGATGATTGGACAGAATGATGGTCGGCAGCGGCCAGACCTCATGACCGAGCGCGCGCAGTGCCGGAACAGCCGCCGAATTGCCCACATGCCCACGGACGACCTGAGATGATATGGAAAGAATGCGGGCTATGTTGGATGCTCCGATTCACTTAACGCCAAGGGAAATTACTGTTAGTAAGCCCCGCGCCCATATCGGGTAAAGCCACAACCATCGCAAGCAGGATCGCCCAGGACCAACATGGCAGAGATCGAATATCAGGGTTACAAATACACCGTCAGTGGTCGTGGGCGGAATCGCTGGCATTGGGCCGTCTACAAGCCCGGAGCCGGGGCACCGGTCACGGCGGGGGTGGTGGACGGTGCCAATCACAAGGCCGACGAAGCTGCCCGCCGCGCGATCGAACGGCTGATCAAGAAGGCGTAATCGGGCATATCCTGAAGCGGCCTGATCTCAGGCCGCCTCGGTTTCCCGGCTCAGCACCAGCTCGACGATCTCGTCCATGATGGCATTGAGGGCGAAGTCCTTGGGCGTGTAGACGCTGCGGACCCCGCATTGCTTGAGGACATAGACATCCTCGGTGGGGATGATGCCGCCCACCACAACCGGCACGTCGCCGAGACCGGCATTGCGGAGCCGGTTCATGACGTCGCGCACGAGCGGCACATGGCTGCCGGACAGGATCGAGAGCCCGATGACATGGGGCCGCTCGCACTGGGCGCTGTCGACGATCTCGGCCGGGGTCAGCCGAATCCCGTCGTAGATCACCTCCATGCCGCATTCGCGGGCGCGCACCGCAACCTGCTCGGCACCGTTCGAATGGCCATCGAGCCCGGGCTTGCCGACCAGCAACTTCATCTGCTCGCCAAGCCGGCGGGATGCTTCCGCCACTTTCTCGCGAATGGCGGCAATGTCCCGCTCTTGAGCTGGGATGATCACGCTGAAACCAGTGACGCCGGTTGGGGCGCGATATTGACCGAAGACATTCCGCAGGGTCTCGCCCCATTCACCGGTGGTCACGCCCGCTTTGGCGGCTGCAATCGAAGGCTCCATGATATCGCGGCCTTCCGTGGCGGCTGCCCGCAACTCTGCCAGGGCCGATGCGACGGCGCGCTCATCGCGTTTGGCGCGCCACGCCTTCAGGCTATCTATGGCTTCCAGTTCGATCGATTCCGGCACCGTCAGAATGTTACCGTCGCTCGCAGATAGCGGCGATGGCTCGCTGGCGGTGAAGGCATTGACGCCGACAACGGTCCGCTCGCCGGCCTCGATCGTCTGCAAGCGGCTCGCGTTGGACTTCACCAGCTCCTGCTTCATGTAGCCGGTTTCGATGGCGGCAATCGCGCCACCCATGGCTTCGACGCGGGCGAGCTCTTCCCGCACAGCCTGCTTGATCTCGTCCGTCTTGCGGGCGATCTCGGTCGAGCCATCGAATATGTCGCCGAATTCGAGGAGGTCGGTCTCGAAGGCCAGAACCTGCTGCATGCGCAGCGACCATTGCTGGTCCCACGGCCGGGGCAGGCCGAGCGCCTCGTTCCAGGCCGGCAATTGCACCGCGCGGGCACGGGCGTTCTTGGAGAGGGTGACGGCCAGCATTTCCAGCAGAATACGGTAGACGTTATTCTCCGGCTGCTGCTCCGTCAGCCCCAGCGAATTCACCTGCACGCCGTAGCGGAAACGGCGGAAGCGCTCGTCAGTGACGCCGTAGCGGTTGAGGCAGATCTCGTCCCACAGTTCGGCGAAGGCCCGCAGCTTGCAGATTTCGGTGATGAAGCGAATGCCTGCATTGACGAAGAACGAGATGCGGCCGACGAGCTGGGGGAAATCGGTTTCGCTGACCGTGCCCGAGCCCTTGACGCCGTCCAGGATCTCCTGGGCGGTTGCGAGGGCATAGGCCACTTCCTGAACAGGCGTCGCGCCTGCCTCCTGCAAATGGTAGGAGCAGACATTGGTCGGATTCCACTTGGGGGTCTCGCGATAGGCCCAGGTGATCACGTCATTGGTGAGCCTGAGGGAAGGCGCGGGCGGGAAGACATAGGTGCCGCGCGACAGGTATTCCTTGACGATGTCGTTCTGGGTGGTGCCGGAGAGGGTCTTGCGATTGACACCCTGCTCATCCGCCAAGGCCACATAGAGCGCCAGAAGCCAAGGCGCCGTGGCATTGATGGTCATGGAGGTGTTCATCTTGTCGAGCGGAATACCGTCGAGCAGGCGCCGCATATCGCCAAGATGCATGATGGGCACGCCAACCTTGCCGACTTCCCCGCGAGCAAGAACATGGTCGGCGTCATAGCCGGTCTGGGTCGGCAGATCGAAGGCAATCGACAGGCCGGTCTGTCCTTTTTCCAGGTTCTTACGGTAGAGGGCATTGGACGCCTCAGCCGAGGAATGGCCGGCATAGGTCCTGAAAATCCACGGCTTATCTCGCTCCTGGGGGGACGAAGACCTGTCGGACATGGCAGTTTCCTCCGATTGGGCCTGTATCACAGCATGGCTTGTTTTGCGGTGCAACCGGCCAGTGCACTGGTTCCTAATGCTTTTGAAACGAAAACTACCTTTATTGTTGCATCCCGAAATGTTGCGACGCAATATCCCTTGGGTTTGCTCTGTGCTGCCTGCTATGGTGTCAATTGCCCAAAACAGAAGCAGGTAGCGGGCAAGGGGTGGAAATCATGAGGAGTGCTGGATCATGAGCGCAGTCGCCTCTGTGGTCGCCAATGCCGCCAATATCAATGCACCGAAGAAAGACCTTTACGATATCGGCGAAATTCCTCCGCTGGGCCATGTGCCCTCGAAAATGCATGCCTGGGTGATCCGGCGCGACCGGCACGGGCCGCCCGAAGAGGCCATGCAGTTGGAGGTGGTGCCCACTTGGGAGATCGACAGCGACGAGGTGCTGGTGCTGGTGATGGCCGCCGGCGTCAATTACAACGGGATCTGGGCCGGGCTCGGCAAACCCATTTCCACTTTCGACGTTCATAAGCAGCCCTATCACATCGCCGGGTCGGACGCGTCCGGCATCGTCTGGGCGGTCGGCTCCAAGGTGAAGCGCTGGAAGGTCGGCGACGAGGTCATCATCCATTGCAATCAAGATGATGGCGATGACGAGGAGTGCAATGGCGGCGACCCGATGTTCTCGGCATCCCAGCGCATCTGGGGTTATGAGACGCCGGATGGCTCCTTCGCTCAATTCTGCCGGGTGCAGTCGCGCCAATTGATGCCGCGGCCGCAGCACCTCACCTGGGAAGAATCCGCCTGCTACACGCTTACGCTCGCCACGGCCTATCGCATGCTGTTCGGCCATCGCCCGCATATTCTCAGGCCCGGGCATAACGTGCTGGTGTGGGGTGCCTCCGGCGGGCTCGGCTCCATGGCGGTGCAGCTGTGCGCGACAGCAGGGGCATCCGCCATCGGGGTGATCTCGGAAGAGGATAAGCGCGACTATGTGATGTCGCTCGGCGCGCGCGGCGTGATCAACCGCAAGGACTTCAATTGCTGGGGGCAGATGCCGCAGGTCGGCACGGAGGATTATGCCAACTGGCTGAAGAATGTGCGCGAGTTCGGCAAGGCGATCTGGAACATTACCGGCAAGGGCGTGAATGTTGATTTCGTCTTCGAGCATCCGGGGGAGGCAACCTTCCCGGTCTCCTGCTTCGTGGTGAAGCGCGGCGGCATGGTGGTGTTCTGTGCCGGGACCACCGGGTTCAACATCACCTTCGATGCGCGCTATGTCTGGATGCATCAGAAGCGTATCCAGGGGTCGCATTTCGCGCATCTCAAGCAGGCAGCCCAAGCGAACCAGCTGGTCATCAACCGGCGGATCGATCCCTGCATGTCGGAAGTGTTCTCCTGGCTCGACATCCCCAAGGCGCATACCCGCATGTGGAAGAACGAGCATCGGCCCGGCAACATGGCGGTGCTGGTCTCGGCGCCTCGTACGGGCCTGCGCACCTTTGACGACGTGCTCGAGGCTTCGACCCGCTAAAACACGGGCTTCGAGCCTCCCAATCAGCCTGCCTCCAGACCAAAGCGGAACCGAGCCGTCCCGCTTTGGTTAGCCCTGCCGTAGAGCGGGCGATACGCCAATTCAGGAGGCGAGGATGGCGATAGCAAAATGGCTGGGCGGCTTGTTCTTCGGACTTCTGATCGTTACGGGGCCCGCCCGGGCGGAAATGGACGACCGCACGTTCATGACCAGGGCCATGGAGATCAATCTCGCGGAAATCGCCATCGGCAAGCTGGGTCTGGACAAGGCCAAGGAGGAGGCCGTGCGCGCCTATGCCGAGAAGATGGTCGCTGAGCACACCCGCGCGAATGAGAAAGCCATAGCGCTGGCGCAACAGCTGGACGTTGCCGCACCCATTGCACCGAGCGACAAAGATCAAGCGGAGTATGCCAAGCTGCAGCGGATCGATGAAGGCTTCGACAAGGCCTTCATGGATGTGATGATCAAGGGCCACCAGGAGGCCATCAACCTCTTCGACGCTCAGGCCAATGGCAAAGGCCCGGCCGCGGAATTCGCGAAGGCGATGTTGCCCAAGCTCCAGGAGCACCTGCAGCAGGCCCAGAGCTGGCAAGGCAGCTAGCTCGTTTCGGTTTTACTGGAAACGAAAAAGGGTCTAAGTCTTTGCCTCGTCGCATTTTCTTCACGCGAACGGGTGCCCACTTCGCTCAAAACGCTCCGCGATCCGGGAAAGGACCATTCGCTATGGCGTGGAACCGATGGTCGCCCCAGGCTTTTACTCCGGGAAATGTCGATGAATGAGCTGCACGCCCCCTATCACTATGAAACCGCAGTGTTCGGTTCTGATTCCATCAGCGGATCCATAAGGCTCGTCTCGTTCATCGGGGCACTGGCCCTGGTCGGCGGCACAATCGTCTGGCTGGTTACCGGCTGAATTGTGCTGCTGGCCCTGCAGCGGAGTGTTGGCCGATGTCGCGATTTCGCCGCTCCATCTGGGCGGCCTATCTCCTGGGCTTTGGTCTCGGTGGTTTCTTCGACGGCATCCTGCTGCACCAGATCCTGCAGTGGCACCATTTGCTGAGCCTCGTCGAGGGTGCGGGCGATCTTCGCGCGCAGGTCGTCTATGACGGGCTGTTTCATGCGCTAATGTACGTGATCGCATTTGCCGGGCTCGTGCTGCTGCTGAAAGGGCAAGGTGAACTGAGTGACATGCCCGGCAGTGCTGTTCTTGTGGGCAGTGCGCTCATCGGCTTCGGTCTTTGGCATGTGATCGATGCCGTTCTCTCCCACTGGGTTCTCGGCATCCACCGAATCAAGCTCGACAGTCCCAATCCGCTTCTTTGGGATCTCATCTGGGTCATCGTGTTCGGGCTCGTGCCGATGGTGCTCGGCTGGGTTTTGCGCAACAGGGCTCATGAAGACGGGCGTGGCGCCGGGATTGCCGCGAGCTGTCTTGTGGCTGTAGCGGCGGCGGCGGGCTGGTGGGCGGCTCTCGGGCCGCAGGATGCCCGCAGTGCTGTCGTCGTCTTCCCAAGCAGCATGAGCGAAACCGCCGCGCTCACCGCGATTGCGGAGGCGCAAGGCCGAGTTCTTTGGACCACCAAGGGTATTTGGGCGGTGCGATGGGACGATGCGGAGCCGCGCCCATACTCGTTGTACGGGAGGGGCGCTGTTCTCGTCAGCAATTCGTTTCTCGGGGTGGGCTGCCTTGCCTGGAGCAAGCTGTAGGCGGTCAGCCGTGTCCCTCTAGCTCGGAGTTTGTCCATGCAGGTGGTGATCATCGGCGCTGGATTTGGCGGGCTTGCTTGTGCCCATGGCCTTGGCGGCACTTCTGCCGAGGTGACATTGATCGACAAACAGAACCACCATCTGTTCCAGCCGCTCCTCTATCAGGTCGCCACCGCTGCTCTCTCGCCCGCCGATATTGCCCAACCGGTGCGGTGGCTGGTGCGCCGCCACAACAATATCAGAGTGCTGATGGACGAGGTGGTGGGCCTCGATCTCGATGAGAAACAGGTGCGGCTATCATCGGGAGGCATAGAGCCTTACGACATTCTCGTGATCGCGACAGGCTCGGGCTATAGCTATTTCGGCCATGACGAATGGGCACAGTTTGCGCCCGGCCTCAAGACGATCGAAGATGCGCGCGCATTGAGGGGACGATTGCTGCGGGCCTTCGAACTGGCAGAGCTTACGGATGATCCTGACCGCTGCAACGCGCTGATGACATCGGTCATCGTGGGCGGCGGGCCTACGGGGGTCGAGATGGCCGGCGCCATCGCCGAGCTGTGCCGGTGGACATTGGCGGGCGAATTCAGGCGGATCGACCCGACCAAAGCGCGCGTTCTGCTCATCGAAGCGGGTTCGCGCATTCTCGCCGGCTTTCCCGAAGAACTCTCCGCCTATGCGATGCAGGAGCTCGCACGGCTTGGTGTGACAGTGCTTCTCGATGAGCGGGTCACCGATGTTCGTGCAGAGGGAGTCTTCGTGGGAGACCAATTCATCGCCGCCGGCACATTGGTATGGGCAGCGGGGGTGCAAGCCTCACCGGCAGCGGCGTGGCTCAAGCTCGACACCGGCCGCAGTGGACATGTTCCGGTCAATGCGGATCTGTCCGTGCGCGGGCTCGACAATGTCTATGTGCTCGGTGATACCGCGCAGTTCATGCAGGATGGCAAACCACTGCCGGGACTTGCACAAGTGGCAAAGCAGCAAGGGGAGTATCTGGGCAAAGCGCTCCGACGGCATATCGAATCCGGCGCACCGATGCCAGCCTTCCGCTTCCATAATCGCGGCAATACGGCCGTGATCGGCCGGCATGCCGCCGTTTTCGACTTTGGCAAGCGGCGGATGAAGGGGCGGCTCGCCTGGCTGCTCTGGGCGATCATCCACATCTATCTGCTCATAGGGTTCCAGAATCGGATGCTGGTGGCGATCCAGTGGCTCTGGCGCTATTTCACGGGCGCGCGTGGTGCGCGGCTGATCAGTGGTCCGCTTCACGAGGAGATGATGCGGACAGAGCGCGGTAAAGAGGTCAGCCGGCGATCGCCGAAGGCTGCGAGCGGCTAACGGATAGGGCTGGCCGAAAGACCCCAGCGGATGACCTCCGCTGGGGCAGTCGTTTGAGCAGTCGTCTAAGTGGTATGAGTCAGCACCGGCGTCATAAAGAAGATGACGGCCAGCACGATCAACGCGATCAGGCCACTGCCGAGGCCGAGCCAGAAGGCGCGTTGCGCTGATGAAATAGGCTGATCCTCACCATGAATTTCCGACATCCATTTCCTCCCAATAGCGTTCCCATTCAGCGGGGTTATCAGCGCGGAAGATGCCGTCCAGTTCACGCTCGGTCAGAGATTGCGCTCAACGGCACCCTCGAGCTGACCGATCATACCACTCATTCCGGATTTTGAGGTCTGATCCGTCTGAGCACCACTATCAGGCCGGGCCGGTGCGAGGGATGGCTTGTCACCCAGAGGCTCGGAGGCGCGGGCAGAGAACTGGCCCTTGCCATCAATGGATTCGCCATTGCTCCAGCGGCCTTCCGGAATCGAGCCATCCACCATATGGCCGAGATAGACATAGGAGAAATCCGACTGCTCCTTGCTCTGGTCAAAGCTGTTGGGGACGGGCAGCTGAG
Source organism: Rhodoligotrophos sp. CJ14 (assembly GCF_038811545.1). GTDB lineage: Bacteria > Pseudomonadota > Alphaproteobacteria > Rhizobiales > Im1 > Rhodoligotrophos > Rhodoligotrophos ferricapiens. The sequence continues at coordinate 1,929,025 of NZ_CP133319.1, read as the reverse complement.
CGGCCGAGCCGCCGAGCTCTTCGATCACCGCCAGCCATTGCTGCTGGTGCATGGTGTCACGTGCGATCAGAAAGGACAGCATGTCCTTCATGCCAGGGTCGTCGGTCATGTTGTAAAGGCGAACGGCGAGGGTGCGGCCGGTCGCTTCCGCGGTGACATTGGCGTACATGTCGCCAGCGATATTGCCGGAGGCATAGACGTGGGAGCAGTCGAAGGGCACACCATTCGCGTCAGAAGGCAGTGCCGCAAGCCCGGTCGAGAGCAACTGGCGGAAGTCGATGCCATTCAGCACGCTGCCGGCCACCGGGTTTTTCGATACATCCTCCTGCAGCGATAGAGGCGCGCCCTCGAGGTTGAGCGCGACCGCGGTCGCCAGCATCTCGATATGGCCCAGCTCCTCGGTTGCCGTGTTCAGCAACATGTCGCGGTATTTCGTGGGACCGCGCGAGCCAAAGGCTTGAAACATATATTGCATGGCCACCCGGATCTCGCCCTCGACCCCGCCGATGGCCTGTTGCAGCGCGCGGGCGAATACCGGGTTGGGCGTTTCGACCCGTACGGGATATTGCAGCTTTCCGTCAGTGTAGAACATGGTTGGTTCCCTTCGCGATGAAGCATAACCCCGCCAACATCACGTGATGGGAATTGTTCCGGATTTGCGGGCATGGAGACGCGGTCAGGCGCAAGGGAATATGGGACCTGAGCGGCGGTGGCCGGCAGATCAGGATCGGGAATATGTGAGGCTCGCCTGCTAGAGATAGAGCTTGCGAACGATATCGTTGCCGAGCAGCTCTCGAGAGGTGCCGGCGGCGGCGATGCGGCCTTTCACCAAGAGATAGCCGCGATGGGCGATCGACAGGGCGGTTTCCGCATTCTGCTCGATCAGAAGAATGGTGGTGCCCTGCCGGTTCACCTCGGCGACGATCTCGAAATATTCGTCGATCAGCTTGGGCGAGAGGCCGAGGGAGGGTTCATCCATGATGACGAGCTTGGGTGCCCCAACGAGTGCGCGTGCGAGGGCGACCATGGCCTGCTCGCCACCGGACAGCGTGCCGGCTTGCTGGTTGATGCGTTCGCGAATGCGCGGGAACAGCGCGGCCATTGCGTCAAGGCGCTGGGCGAAATTCTCACGGCTGCCGGATGCGTCAAAGCCGAGCTTGATGTTCTCGTGGACAGTGAGCTCCGGAAAGAGGCGCCGCCCCTCGGGCACAAAGCCGATGCCGCGGCCAGCCAGCGCTTCAGTCCGCATGCTCGCGATATCGGCGCCAAGCACCTCGATCTTACCCTCGGCCAGCGGCAAGAGGCCCGAAACCGCCCGGAAGGTGGTGGTCTTGCCGGCACCGTTCGGTCCCAGCAGGCATACGAGCTCACCCGGCGCCACTTTGAGGGACACATCGCGCAGCATGGCGACGACGCCGTAATTGGTGCTGACGCCGCTTAGCTCAAGCATTGCTCGCCTTCCGTCCGAGATAGGCTTCCTGCACCCGGGGCATCAGGCGGATCTCGGCAAATTGGCCATCGGCGATCTTCTGGCCGTAGTCGATGACCATCACCCGATGAGGCAGCTCGGCGACGAGCCGCATGTCGTGCTCGATGATCAGGATGGCGAGCTCCGGCCGTCGCGCCGCAATGGCCCTGATATCCGCCATCAGGGCGTCGGTGTCGCGGTCGTCCATGCCGGAGGAAGGCTCATCCAGCAATAGCACCTTCGGAGCGGATGCGAGGGCGCGCGCGATTTCGAGCCTCCGGCGGTCCGCCTGGGCGAGCTCGGCGGCAGGCCGCTCGCGCTGGGCATAAAGGCCAGCGGAGACCGCGCGCAGCAGGTCGCAGGCCTGCTCGGCCGCGCCATCAAGCTCACGCCTGGAATATCCCGGCCGCAAGAGGGCATCGAAGACGCCGCAACGGGTGCGCGTATGCATGCCGATGATGACATTGTCGAGCACGCTGAGGTCGCTGAACAGTCTGCTCGACTGGAAGGTGCGGGCAATGCCCATGGCGGCGATACGGTGCGTGGGCACGCCGCTCAGCGCACGGCCCTCAAGTGTCACCGCGCCGCTGGTCGGCTGGTAAATGCCGGTGATCAGATTGAACAGGGTGGATTTGCCTGCGCCATTGGGGCCGATGATGCCGAGGATCTCACCGCGCGCGACCTCGAAATCCACATTGTTGAGGGCAACGAGGCCGCCGAAGCGAACCGTGAGGCCCTGGCCGGACAGGACGATATCGGCGCTCATCCTTCACCCCCATAGCGCCGCAGACGCTGCGGGAACAGGCCCTGCGGCCGGATGATGAGGAAGATGATGACGACAATGCCGAAGAAGAGGATGCGATAATCGGAGAAGACGCGCAGCTTTTCGGGCAAGAGTGTCAGCAGGAAGGCGCCCACGATCACGCCAAGGATATTGTCCATGCCGCCAACGATCACCATGGTCATGATGGTGACGGAGACAAGGAAGGTGAAGTTGTCGGGCGAGATGAAGCTGACATAGAAGGCGTAGATCGTGCCCGCGAAGGCTGCGAGGAACGCATCGACCGCAAAGGCCAGCACCTTGTACCAGGTGACATTGATGCCCTGGCAACGGGCGGCAAGCTCGTCGTTGCGCAGCGCGTTCCAGGCCAGGCCCACGCGGCTCTCATGCAGGCGGCGGGCGGAGATGATCGCGATGACCACCAGCAGGGCGGAGAGATAATAGAAGTTCACCTGCGAGGGCAGCGAGAACCCGAAGATCTCGATGGGTGAGGCAAAGGAATGACCAAAGAGGCTCGGCGCGGGAATGCCAACGAGGCCGTTCGGGCCGCCGGTCCATTCGAAATTGTTGAGCAATTGGTGGATGACCACACCAAAGGCGATGGTGACGAGCGCGAGATAGCTCTCTCGCGTCCGCATGGAGGGGATACCCAGGAGAAAGCCGAAAATGGTCGCGACCACGGCAGCGAAGGGCAAAGCCAGCCAGAAGCTCACATCGAAGTGGATCGCCACGAGAGCCGAGGCATAGGCGCCGATGCCATAGGAGGCGCCGGTTGCGAAATTCGGGATATTGGCGCTGCCGAGCTGAAAGTTGAGGGCGAGGGCCAGCACGGCATAGAGCAGCGCGATGATCAGCAGATGAAGCGCATAGCTGTTGTCGGCCATGGTGAAGGGCGCGCCGATCACGATCACCGCACCCAGCAGGAGGGCGAAGGTGCGGCAGCGCGCAAAGCTCTCGATGATCCGCTCCTCGATCTGAGGCTTGAGCTGCAGCAGGACAAAAGCTGCGCCCATGGCCGCGAGAATGCCGACGATGATCGGCCAGTCCTCCGCCACCAGGAACTGGCGCAGGAAGGCGGCCGCGCCAAGCTCCAGGCCGGCCACGGTCAAGAAGTCGGGCAGCGCTGGCCGGCGAATGGTGGATGTGGCTGTATTGGAGGCCATGGACATCAGACCTTCTCGACCACCACGCGACCGAGCAACCCGGAGGGTTTAAACACCAGCACCAAGATCACCAGCAGAAATGCGAAGACGAGGCGGTAGGATGTGCCATCGGGCACGGTTGCCTGCACGATGGTGTCCAACCCGGCGATGAGCAGGCTGCCGATAATGGCGCCAACCATGCTACCCAAGCCGCCGACGACCGCGGCGGAAAAGCCGATGAGCCCTGCCTGGATACCGAAATCAAAGCGCACGACGCCGGCATAGCTTGCAAAGAAGAGCCCGCCGATCGCACCGATCGCCGAGGCAATGAAGAAGGTCACCCAGAAAATGCGGCTTGGGTCGATGGCCATCAGCCGCGCGGCTTCCAAGTCCTGGGAGACGGCGCGAATGCGCACGCCGAGCGCGGTCTTGCGCAGGATGATGAAGAGCAGAGCGACCGCGGCGACAGAAGCAAGGATCACCACGATCGTGAAGGAAGGCACATCGCCAAGACCGGGAATGGAGATGCGGCTGGTAGCGAGCTGCGGAAAGGCGTGGGGATTGGAGCCGTTCGGGAAGATATGGCGAACGGCCTCGCGCAGCACGGTGCCCAGCGCCACGGTTGCGACCAGCGCCATCATGGGTGGAGCATAGCGGAAGCGTCGTATCACCAGCCAATCCAACAGCACGCCGAGCAGACCGGTGAGCAGAATGGCGGCAATGCAGGCAGCGATGAGGCTTGCAGGATCAATCGTCCCCGCTGCCTGACTGATCAGCGCCTGCACCATGGCGAGCGCAAAAAATGGCGCGATCAGCGCCACATCCCCGTGAGAGAAGTGAATGACCTTCAAGACACCGAAAAGCAGACTGAAGCCCACCGCTATCAGCGCATAAATGCAGCCGAGCGTCAGCCAGTTCAGCAACTGCTGTACAAGGATACTGCTCATCACCCCAAATTCCTGGCCGGCTGGTTTCATTAATTGGGAATACTGCAGCCGCCGTCCCGATCAGCAAAGTAGCGAGATTTCGCGTGAGTTCTGAGAAGGAATTTCCGCAGCGCTAAATCGGAAAATTCGAATTTGACGGCCTCTAGCCTCAATGCATCCTCTTCGAACCATGGCAATAAACAATGGGCCAGCTGCGGTCTCGCGATCCGGCTGGCCAAAAGTCCGTGGCGACAGTGACATGAATGGGGTGTGGAGATGAAACAGCATATTTCGCGGGCGGCTCGGGCCTCGCGGCGCTCGGCGCTGGCGATTGCGGCCGCGGCTGCGGTGTTTGCCGCCATGCCGGGGGCAGGGACGGCGTTTGCGCAGGACACGATCAAGCTCGGCTTTATCGGACCGCTGAGCGGGGGGAATGCGCCCCAAGGCCTGGGCGCGCGCAATGGGTTCCTCCTCGCGATCGAGCAGGCGAATGCCTCGGGATATCCCTATAAGGTCGAGGGTGTCGTGCTGGACGATGCCTCGGATCCACAGACGGGCGTCAGCGCTGCGCTGAAGCTCGTCAACGACAAGGATGTCGTCGCTGCAACCGGCCATTGGAACAGCCCGGTGGCGCTCGCCACGATCCCGGTGTTCAACCGGTCGCAGATGCCATTCATCATCTGGGGCGCGATCAGTCCCAAGATCACCGAGATGAACCTGCCGGTGGTCACGCGGGTCACGCCGACGCTGGTGAACGAGAACAAGCCGCTGGCGGAGTGGGCGGCGAAGACGCTGGGCGCCAAGAAAATCGCCATCGTTTCCGACACGAGCGACTATGGCAAGGCGAACACCCAGTGGTTCGGCCAGTTCTTCAAGGACAATGACGGCGAGGTCGTCGCGAGCGAAGCATTCCCGGTCGGCACCACGGATTTTCGCGCCGTACTCACCCGCGTCAGGTCGCTCTCTCCGGATGCGGTCTATTTTGGCGGTGTCATCACGGAAGCCGGCATTCTGCGCAAGCAGATGGTCGAGCTTGGGCTGAACGTGCCGATGATCGGCATTTCCGGCTTCTATGACCCCGAGTTCATCAAGATCGCAGGCTCCGCGGCGGACGGGACGATGGTGAGCTATCCCAAGTCGCAGAGCAACGCCAAGTACGAGAAGATGAACGCGGATTACGAGGCGCGGAAATTCGCCGAGCCGACGAGCCCCTATACGAAATATGCCTATGAGGCGACGAACATCCTGCTCGAGGTGATCCGCACCAATGGCATCGAGGACAAGGCGGCGCTCGCCAAAGCAATCCGCAACATCAGCTATGACGGCGTGCTCGGCGTCACCACCTTCGATGAGCAGGGGCAGACGAAGGTCCCGGTCGAGATCGAAATCAAGGAAGTGAAGAACGGCGCCTGGACCGATCATAAGTGATCGATAGGGCGCGGAACGCTATGGCTGAGGCGGCGCGTTCGCTGCCTCAGTATAGGAAAAGACGAAGCCTTGAATTCGTAGGAAGTATTTTATTGAAACGGCGTTCTGGGGCCTAATGGTGTTCATAGAATCTTCCTCTCCGCGATCTGATCGCGGCATTCTTCTGGAGGGTGAAGGTCATGATAAGGCCATCGACCATAGAAGGGGCCCCACGCCATCTCGAGGGAATGCGCAACTTGCCGGCCGCAGATCGCGAAGCGTTCGTGAATGCCATGAGCGGTGCGGTGACGAGCGTCAATATCGTCACCACCAACGGTCCGGCCGGACGTTACGGGGTTACGGTGAGCGCGGTGGCATCGGTCTCGGCGGATCCACCGATGATCCTGTCCTGCGTCAACCGGCGCAGTCCGGCGGCGGCAGCGATCCTCGCGAATGGGGTGTTCTGCGTCAATCTCCTGGCCGATCACCAGGCGCATATCTCGGATGTGTTCGCCGGGCGCTCGGAGATCCACGAGCCTTTCAGCTTCGCCTGCGCCGAATGGCAGGCGGGCGCTACCGGCTCGGCCATTCTGCCGGATGCGGTCGCAAGCTTCGATTGCGTGCTGGAGGCGGCGCATGACGCCGGAACCCACAAGATCTTCATCGGCCGCGTGCTGGGCACGGCGGCCGGAGGGGGAAGGCCGCTTGCTCATTGCCGCAGGGTCTATTGCAGCCCGTCCGCCCTCGATAAGGGCGATTGAGTTCACCGCTGGACGTGTTTCCAGGAAAGGCAAGGAATGATCAGGACCGGAAACCAATATCGCGATTCACTCCGCGACGGTCGGCGCATATGGATCAATGGCGAGCGGGTCACGGACGTTACCACGCATCCCATGTTCAAGCCGCTCGTGGATATCAGAGCGCGCATCTATGACATGGCGCATGAGGAGCGCACGCGGGACATCATGACCTATGAGGAGGATGGCGAGCGGTTCGCCATCGGCCTCAAGCTTCCCTACACGCAGCAGGACTGGCACGACAAGCGGCGGGCGACGGACACGGTGCTCGATGACATCAAGGGTATTGTGACGCGTGTTGGCGATGAGACCGTCGGCGAGATGTGGTCGCTGTTCGACGGCAAGGACGTGCTCAACGAGGTCGATCCGCGCTTTGCGGAGAATATCGAGCGCCATATCAATCTCGTCATCAAGAACGATCCGTTCCACGTCTCAGCCAATACCGACCCCAAGGGCGATCGCTCCAAGCGTCCGCAGGAGCAGGACCCGGACATGCTGCTGCATGTGGTCAAGGAGACCGACGCGGGTATCGTGGTGCGCGGGGCCAAGTACGAGACGGCTGCTGCTTACGCCAATCAGGCATTCACCAAGCCGACCATTGCGAATTGGGGCGACGACAAGCTTTCCGAATATGCGGTCGGCTTCATCTGCGATTTCTCCTCACCCAATCTGCGCTTCATCGCCCGAACCGGCTTTGCCGGCCGCGCGCCGGCGGAGGATTATCCGCTCGCCAACAAGTTCGACGAGGTCGATACGCTGGTCATCTATGATGACGTGCTGATCCCCTGGGAGAATGTGCTGTTCTATCAGCATACGCGCGCCGCGGCCTTCATTCGCGCAACCCTGCACAGATATTCCGCCTTCGCCTTCGTGCAGCGGAACCTCAAGCTCGCCGATCTCATGATCGGTGCTGCGCTGTGGAACGTGAAGCAGACCGGGCTCGAGAAGCAGCAGGCCGTGCAGGAAAAGCTAGCGCAGCTCGCCTGCTATCGCGAGGGCATAAATGCGCATCTCACCGCCGCGATCGCCACGGCCGAGCGCAGCCCAGCGGGGCTGCTGATGCCGAACCAGTCACTGCTCATGACCGGGCGGGTGTTCGCCTGCACGCAGCTGCATCACATGATGCATATTGCCCGCGAGCTCTGCGGCGGTCAGATCTGCGTTACCCCGGATTCAGCAAGCTTCCGCGACCCGGAAGCCGGCAAATGGCTCAATAAGTATTATACGCTCAACGAGGAATGGCACGCGGAAGACAGGCGCAAGCTGCTCGCCTTCGCCCGCGATCTGCTCAATTCCGACTATGCGGGGCACAGGCTTACGTTCCAGCTGTTCGCGCAGTCGCCTCCGTTCGCCCATCTCGCGGCGGTCTACCGGAACTTCGACTGGAAGGAGCCGCTGCGGTTCACGAAGGATGCTGCCGGCTTGTCGGACCGCGTCTATGGAGCGCCCAAGGCCGCGGCAGAATAAGATCACATAACGATCCGCGCCGGTTTGCTGTCGGCGCGGTTGTTCCGTCCTCATGCATGAGATTTCCCGCAATGATCCACAAGCGCCTCCGGCCGTTCAATACCAAGGACACCTATCCCGAGCAGAAGCTGAACAATGACCTGTCGCAGGGAGTGGTTGCCCGCGGCACCATGGTGTTCCTGCGCGGGCAAGTCTCGCAGGATCTGGAAACCCGCGAGAGCCTGCATGTGGGCGACCCGGCAGCGCAGACGGCCAAGGCCATGGAAAATATCAAGACGCTGCTGGAAGAGGCGGGCAGCGAGCTTGGTCATATCTGCCGCATCGTGGTCTATCTCACCGATATTCGCTATCGCGAGGCGGTCTATCAGGAGATGGGCAAATGGCTGAAGGGCGTGTTCCCCTGCTCGACGGGACTGGTGGTGCCAGCACTGGCCCGGCCGGAATGGGTGGTCGAGATCGAGGTGACGGCCGTCATCCCGGATTGAGCGCGGCAGTCTTCCGGTCAATGAACGATATCAAGGGGGTGAGCTCATGACCTTCTCCGTCTCGGCGCGCTGCGCCAAAACCGGCATGTTCGGGATTGCCGTCTCGTCCTCGAGCCCTTGCGTGGCGGCGCGCTGCGCACATGCGCGGGCCGGGGTCGGCGTGGTCGCCACACAGAACATCACCGATCCGACGCTGGGGTCACGGGGGCTCGATCTCATGGCGTCTGGTCTTTCGGCGGCTGAAGCGCTGGAGCGCCTGCGCGGTGAGGCCAAGCATATCGACTACCGCCAGCTCGCGCTTGTGGACCGGAATGGGAGTACGGCCGCATTCTCCGGTGCGAAGACCCTTGGCCGGCATCGTACGGTCACTGCGCCGGATGTGGTGGCGGCGGGCAACCTCCTTTCCAACGAGGCTGTGCCGGAGCGTATGGTGGCAAAGTTTCAGTCCATGCCCGACGCCCCCCTGGGTGACCGGCTGATCGCGGTGATGCAAGCCGCGCTCGAGGCTGGGGGTGAGGAAGGGCCGGTCCATTCCGTGGGCATGCTGCTGGTGCGCAATGTGGCCTGGCCGATCGCCGATCTGCGCGTCGATTGGCATGAAACCGACCCGATCGGCGAGCTTGCCCGGCTGTGGGAAGTGTGGAAGCCACAGATGGAAGATTATGTCACGCGGGCGCTCGATCCATCAACGGCTCCCTCCTACGGCGTGCCCGGCGACCTCTGACACGCAAAGCCGCTTGACCCAAGCGAGTATGGGACGGATCATCCAGCCGTCCCAGACGCTGTCTGCTGCCTTGGGCATGGCGGTTGCCCGCCACGAGCTCCTCGGCTTCTGTTCCGCCTGGGCGTTGGGGTGATTACGTCGGAAAGCTGTCATTTCGTCATGCGGTTCACGCTCAGGCAGCTCGCCTATTTCGTAGCGGCCGGGGAAACCGGTAGCGTGACCCTTGCCTCTGAGCGGGTGAATATCTCGCAGCCCTCGATCTCGGCGGCGATCTCCCAGCTGGAAGCAGAGTTCGGGCTGCAGCTCTTCGTGCGCCATCATGCGCAAGGCTTATCGCTCACGCCGGCCGGCGAGCGATTTCTCCAGGCCGCCAAGGCTCTGCTGCAGCAGGCGGAGGAGCTTCACGCCATTGCTGACCAGGTGGCAACCACGGTCACGGGGCCGCTTCATATCGGGACGTTCCAGACCTATGCGCCGCTGATCATTCCGGAACTGTGCAAGGGATTCCTCGCGCAATATCCGGATGTGAAGCTGCGGGTGATGGAGGGGGATGAAGCGGCGCTGCTGAGCAAGCTGAGACGGGCGGAGATCAACCTCGCCATCACCTATTCCCTGAACGTCACGGATGATATTGCCTTCGAACCGCTGGCCGAGCTGCCATCCTATGTGCTCCTGGCGGCGGATCATCCGCTGGCGAAGCACAAGTCGCTGCCATTGTCGCGGCTGGCGGACGAGCCGTTCATCCTGCTCGATCTGCCGTTGAGCCGGGAGTATTTTCTGTCGCTGTTCGCGAGAGCGGGAATCACGCCGAATATCGTCGCGCGCTCGGAATTTCCAGATACGGTCCGCAGCTATGTGGGGAGCGGCTTCGGGTTTTCGCTACTCACCGCGCGGCCGATGAACAAGGCGGCGGTGAACGGCAAGCCGCTGGCCTATGTGCGACTCGAGGGCGATCACAAGCCGATGGTGCTGGGCATTGCCACATTGAAAGGCCTGCGCCCTACCCGCGCCACGGAGGCTTTCGAGGAGCATTGCCGCAAGCTGACCGCCGATGGCAATCTGCCCGGCATGGCGCCGTGGGATTAGGCCAGTCAGGGTCCTGAATGTTCAGGTCGAGTCAGGGCGCCACGCCAGTTAAGGGATGTGCGCCCAACCATCATACCGCGAGCTGATCGATCAGCCGGCTCAGCATGGTGTTGCATGCCGCGAGCTGATCGGTTGCCACAAATTCATCGGGCTTATGAGCCTGGCGGATATCGCCTGGGCCGCAGACCACGGTCGGAATGCCAAGCCGCTGGCGGAACAGGCCGCCCTCGGTGCCGAAGGCAATCTTGCCGAGACTGTTCACGCCCGTTAGGCGGGTGACGGTCTCGACGGCCCGGTCATCTGGCGCGGTGTTCAGCGAGGGATATTCATTGGTGATGTCCACGCTGACCGAGGCTTGCGGGAAGCGCGCGCGTGCGGTGGCCGCGAGGCGGTCGGCATTCTCTCTGATCCTGTCGAGCAGGGGTTCGGGATTGTCGCTCGGCAGACTGCGGATCTCGAAATCGAGCACACAGTCGCGCGGCACGATGTTGAGCGCCGTGCCGCCGTGGATGGTGCCGACATGGACCGTGGTGAAGGGGATCTCGAAATCATCATCGTGCCGGCCGTTCGCCCTGATCTCGTCCTGCAGATTGCGGAGATGGCTGACCATGTCGGTGGCGAGATGGATGGCGTTGAGTCCGTCGGGCGCGTGGCTCGAATGACACTCGTGTCCGGTGCAGCTGATCCGCCCGGCAAGCTTGCCCTTATGCGCGATCACGGTGCGCATTGAGGTGGGTTCGCCGACGATGCAGAGCGCCGGGGTGGTGGCGCTCGCCGCCATATGGTCGATCAGCCGCCGTACGCCGATGCAGCCGACCTCCTCGTCATAGCTGAAGGCCAAGTGCAGGGGGCGGTTGAGCCTGCGCGTCGCGTTTTCCTCGACCAGCGCGAGCACACAGGCAATGAAGCCCTTCATGTCGGCGGTCCCGCGGCCATAGAGAAGGTCGCCGCGCTTTGCCATGCGGAAGGGGTCGGTCGACCAGGCCTGTCCCTCGGTCGGCACCACATCGGTGTGACCGGAGACCATGACGCCGGGAATCTCGGCGGGCCCGAGCACCGCGTAGAGATTGGCCTTGGTGCCCGCTTCGTCGTGGATGATTGCCGCCTCGATGCCCAGCCGCGCGAGGAAGTCTTTGACGAAGGCAATGAGGTCGAGATTTGAATCGCGGCTCACTGTGGGGAAGGCGATGAGCTGGTCGAGAATGTCTATGGTGCGCTGGAGGGTCATGGGCAAGGTTAGACCGTTCGAGAAGGGCAGGGGAGGAATTCTGCCAGGATCAGACCAGAGATCGCGGCATCATGTATGATCTGTTGAGCCGATGAAAGCTCCAGCCGGTCGGCAACGCTATCCTCGGAGAGAAAGAGGATCGCTGGGCTGTGCTGCAGGGTGTCGCCGCTCGGCCGTATCGCAACGCCATAGCTGCCAGGCGGCGGCCGCAACACGTGCTTTGGCCAGGCGATCTCAACCGGGTTGCTCGCTGTCGTAATGCGCAGCGCTACATGCCAGGGATAGCCAAGCAATGCTGAGGCAGCCGCCATGTCGCCCGCCTGGATATGCTGGCGGATGATGCTGGAGCCGCAAATGCGATCGTTCACTCGCAACTCGTCGAGCTCGGATACGGTGAAGCCATAGCGCAATCCCAACTCACGCAGCAGGCGCGTATCGCCAGACCGGCGCGCGCCGAAGCGGAAGTTTCGCCCGGTCACCACCCGCGAAACGCCAAGGCCGTTCACCAGCACGGCGGCCACGAACTCCTCGGGGTCCTGGCAGGCGAAATCGGCATCGAAGGTCGGGCTGAAGACGAAATCAAAACCGGAGCGGCGGAAGGTCTGGTGCTTGGTGATCGGACAGGTCAGCCGGAATGGCGCGGCATCGGGGGCGAAGAATTGCCGGGGATGGGGCTCGGCGGACATGGCACCGAGCGGACGCCCCTCGGCGCGGGCCTTGGCCTGGGCAAAGGCCAGCAAATGCTGATGGCCGCGATGAAAGCCATCAAAATTGCCAAGCAGCATGATGCTGCCGCGCAGATCCGGCGAGATCTCCGATGGATGACTAAGGATCACAGGGCGTCCCAGGCTCGGACATGCAGCATCCGGCAGCCGATCCGGCGGGCCCGTAATATCCCCGTCGGGCCGTAGAGAATCGCGGTTTGTGGCGTGATAGGACACGTTCTAAGCCTCCACGGCCAGCATGACCGACTGGACAACCGCAGGAAAATCGATTTTCTCTAAGGGAAAGACCAGCTTTTCTGAAGCGGGGGAGCGATCGCCAGAGATCAAATGGCCTTATGCCTGTGCCGTTTGCGGGCGTGACTCATTTCGTTGATTGCTCGCCAAAATCGGTATTGAGTAGTGCAGACCGAAACCCTTGAGGTGTATGCCTGATCGGAGCCTTGCCTTTGCCTGCAGCACTTCGGCAAACAGAGACGGACGTCCAGCACGGCACAAACCAGGGTATCGACCCTCTGGTGCGCTTCGTGAATGTGGACAAGACCTATGACGGGGTCACGCTTGTCATCCGCAACCTTAACCTCGGCGTGGAGCGTGGCGAGTTTCTGACCCTTTTGGGGCCATCGGGGTCGGGCAAGACAACGGCCTTGATGATGCTCGCCGGGTTCGAGGTGCCGACACGGGGGACAATCTCAATCGCCGGTCAGGACATCACCCGCGTGCCGCCTTACAAGCGCGGGATCGGGGTGGTGTTTCAGAACTATGCCCTGTTCCCGCATATGACGGTTGAGGAAAATCTCGCTTTTCCCTTGAGCGTGCGCGGCTTGAGCCGGGCTGAGCGCACCGAGAGAGTGGCGAAGGCCCTCGATATGGTGCGGCTGGCCGATCTCGGCCGGCGCATGCCGCAGCAGCTGTCCGGAGGCCAGCAACAGCGGATCGCGCTCGCCCGTGCGCTGATCTTCGAGCCCAAGCTCGTGTTGATGGACGAGCCGCTCGGTGCGCTCGACAAGCAGCTGCGCGAGCATATGCAGTATGAGATCAAGAGCCTGCATGAGCGGCTCAAGGTGACGGTGGTCTATGTCACACATGATCAGAGCGAGGCGCTGACCATGTCTGACCGGGTGGCCGTGTTCAACGAGGGCCGGATACAGCAGGTCGCGAGCCCGCGAGAGATCTATGAGAAGCCGGCGTCCGCCTTCGTTGCGCAGTTCATCGGCGAGAATAACAAGATCAACGGCACGCTGGAGAGCGTGCAGGATGGGCATGCGGTGGCGCTGACGGAGAACGGGCTCAGGATCAAATGCGATCCGGGACCGGGGGTGAAGCCAGGAGATCGGGTGCTGATCTCGATCCGTCCGGAGGCCTTGGCTTTGCTGGAGGGGGATGAGAGGCGGGATAATCACCTGCAGGCGGTGATCACGGCGATCATCTATCACGGCGACCATGTCAGGCTGCAGCTGGATGCCGGAAATGGACAGGACCTTGTCGTGAAGGCTCCGGTGAAACGGGCGGAAGGGACCATAATGGGGATGAAGGTCACGTTGGGCTGGGATGCCGCCGATGCGAGGGCCCTGTCCGTTTCTTAGGGCGGGATGGCTGATGTTCGAGTTCGCCGCCTGCTCTCATCTCTGATTCATGCATGGACCGGCGTCCAGTTTCCGGGATCATGCTCAAGAACGATCATCAACGGGGAACAGTTGGGAGGTTGTCAATGAAACGAAAGATTGGACGAACCGGCGTCGCACTCGGCGTGCTCATGGCTGTGGGCCTGGCGGTATCGGCTGCCAAGGCACAGGAAAGGCCGCTCACCGTCGTGTCTTGGGGCGGTGCCTATCAGGACGCGCAGAAGAAGATCTATTTCGAGCCCTTCGCCAAGGAGAGCGGCATCAAGCTCATCGACGAGAGCTGGGACGGCGGCATCGGCGTGCTCCGCTCGAAGGTCGAAGGGGGAACCGATTCCGGCTGGGATCTGGTGCAGGTCGAAAGCGAAGAGCTTACCATCGGATGCGACGAGGGCATGTTCGAGCCGCTGGACTGGGACCAGATCGGTGGCAAGGACGCCTATATCGAATCGGCGGTCAGCGAGTGCGGTGTGGGCACGATCGTCTATGACAATGTGCTTGCCTATGACAAAAGCAAGCTGAAGGAAGAGCCTAAGGGCTGGGCCGATTTCTTCGACACGAAGAAATTCCCGGGCAAGCGGGCACTGCGGCAGGGTCCGAAAGTCAATCTAGAGCTTGCCCTGATCGCCGACGGGGTTCCGCTCGCCGATGTCTATAAGGTGCTTTCCACGCCAGAGGGCGTCGATCGCGCGTTCAAGAAGCTCGATGAGATCAAGAAGGACATCATCTGGTGGAAGGCGGGCGCGCAGCCGCCGCAGCTTTTGGCCTCGGGCGAGGTGGTGATGACCTCCGCGTATAACGGCCGTATCGATGCAGCCAATCGCGAGGATGGCCGCAATTTCGGCATCCAGTGGAATGGCGCATTGTTCACGCTCGACAGCTGGGTGATCCTCAAGACCTCGCCGAACAAGGAAGAGGCGCTGAAGTTCCTGGCCTATGTGGGCAAGCCCGAGAACCAGGCCAAGCTGCCCAACTATATCGCCTATGGTGTGACGGCGAAGGGGGCGGACAAGCTGATCGATCCAAAACGGCTGCCCGACTTGCCAACGGCGCCCGAGAACTTTGCCAATGTGCTCCATATCTCGGACGAGTTCTGGATCGAGAATATCGACCGGTTGAACGAGCGCTTCAACACCTGGGCATCCAGCTGATCGGTTTGCCGGCGCGTCCATGCGCGCCGGCGCCTTCCAGAGAGTCCGTTCGTTCTTGAGATTAGCAACGCATGGTTGATGAGGCGATAAAGCTCCGGCGCGACCTCAGGCGGGCCGGGCAGCGCAGGCGGCTGGCCGCGCTCGCTCTCGTGCTGCCCCTGTTTCTCTTTCTGATGTTCTCTTTCATCGTGCCGATCGCCGACATGCTGAGACGGGCGGTCGTGGATACCGATCTCACCGATACGTGGCCTCACGCGTCGGCGGTGCTGCGAAGCTGGGATCGGACCTCCCCGCCGGATGAAGCGATGTTCGCCGCATTGGGACGGGACATCAGGCAGTCGGCAGAAGAGCGAACCATCGCCGGGGCCGCGCGCCGTCTCAATTATGCGCTGGCCGACGGCCGCAGCCTGGTGATGAGCACCGGCCGGGCGTTGCGCGGCGAAGAGGGGGAGCCGGCATCGTGGCGCGATGCGCTGATCGCTGCCGATCCTGCTTGGGGCAACCAGAAGACCTGGATCGCGCTGGCGGATGCGGCCGGGCCGCTCACCGATTTCTACCTTCTGACCGCGCTCGATCTCGAGCGGGACGCGTCCAATCATATTACGCGCCGGCCGCCGGACCAGTCGCTCTATCTTGCCGTATTGCAGCGGACGGCGGTCATGTCGGTCTCGGTCACGCTGCTGTGCCTGCTGCTCGGTTTTCCGCTGGCCTATTTCGTGGCGAATGCATCCGAGCGCACCGGCAATCTGCTCATGATCCTGGTGCTGCTGCCGCTCTGGACATCCTTGCTCGTGCGGTCCGCCGCCTGGATCGTGCTGTTACAGGATCAGGGGATCGTCAATGATGCCCTGCAGGCCTCGGGCCTCACCGATGGGCCGGTCCGGCTCATCTACAACCGGATCGGCGTGCTCATCGCCATGGTGCATGTGCAATTGCCGTTCATGGTGCTGCCGATCATTGCCACGATGAAGACCATTCCGCCCACCTATATGCAGGCGGCCCAGTCGCTCGGAGCGCATCCAGCGATGGCGTTCTTCAAGGTTTATCTGCCGCAGACCTTCCCCGGGGTTGCGGCCGGCACGCTGCTCGTGTTCATCATGGCGCTGGGCTATTACGTGACGCCCGCTCTGGTGGGCGGCGCGAATGACCAGATGCTCGCCTATTTCATCGCCTATTACACGACATCCAGCGCCAATTGGGGCTTGGCAGCCGCGTTGGGTGTGCTGTTGCTGGTGGCGACGGCAATCCTCTATTTCGTTTATGCGCGGCTCACCAATCTGGGCCAGATCAAGCTGGGATAGGTGATGCAGCATTCAGCCCTGACCAGAACCGAGGTGGTGGCGCGCTGGGCATTGCGCATCTTCGGCGTCGCGGTGCTGTTCTTCCTGATCGCGCCGATTATTGCGATCCTGCCGCTCTCGTTCAATGATTCACAATTCCTCACCTATCCGCTGCGCGGGTTCACTACCCATTGGTATGATGCGGTGTTTTCGAGCGAGAAGTGGCAGATCGCGGTCAAGAACTCGTTCCTGATCGGTATACCCGCCACCATCATCGCAACAGTGCTGGGGACGCTCGCGGCCATCGGCTTGCAGATGGCGGATTTTCGGGGGAAGGGGTTTCTCACGGCGCTGCTTTTGTCACCGCTCATCGTGCCGATCGTCATCGTGGCGGTCGGTCTCTATTTCTTCTTTGCCCCGCTCGGGCTCACCCAGACTTATACCGGCCTCATCCTCGCCCATGCGGCGCTGGGCTCGCCTTTCGTGGTGGTCACCGTGGGAGCGGCATTGGCATCATTCGACCGTAATCTCGCGCGTGCCGGGGCAAGCCTCGGGGCTGCGCCACATGTGGTCTTCCGGAAGATCATGCTGCCGCTGGTGAGGCCCGGTGTCATCTCGGGCGCGCTGTTTGCGTTTGCGACCTCACTCGATGAGGTGGTCGTGGTGCTGCTGCTGGGCGCCCCGCACCAGCGCACCATTCCACGTGAGATGTTTTCCGGTTTGCGTGACAGCTTCAACCCGACCATTGCAGCGGTCGCAACGATCCTGACGCTGTTGGCGGTGTTCCTGCTGTTGCTGGTCGAGTGGCTCAGGTTGAGGAACGAGCGCGCCCGCCGGAGGCTCGCGCCTCAACTCGCCGAGGGATAAGCTATCAATATAGCGCTACAGCTCTAGCGGCGTGCTCCCTTGCTCGAGCCGGTCGAGGCCTTGGCCGTGCTGCCGCCACCGCGGCCCATGCTGCCCATTCCAGCAGCGGGGCTGCCCCCGGGGGTCGTGCCTCCCGGCTGCAGGCCCGAGGCCTGACCCACATTCGAGGTGCTGCGCGAGGTCCGCTTCTTCGGTGCGGCTTTACCATCGGCCTCCTTACGGCCGGCCGTCTGGCCCATATCCTCTTCGTCGATTGCGCGTGCGGCACGTTCCCAGTGCTCGTCATGGCGCCCCTCCGGGCGGCCTTCCTGCTCCCATATTTGATGCGCCCGCTCCCGAATCCGCTGCTCCCGATCGCCCATCATCGTCTCCATTGAAAAGAGCCCAAGCGCCTGGGCTCAGCCCGTGGGGTATTCGACTGACCATAAATGGATTGGTTGCACATGGCGTTCCCTGCACAAGTGCCTGGCATATGAAGGCCGCATCACGCGCCCTGGCCCCAGTTCATTTCCAGGCCGCCGTCGATCGTAAAGCTCTGGCCGGTGACGTAGTCCGCATCGGGAGATGCGAGATAGAGCGCAAGTCGCGCAACCTCCCAAGGCTCACCCGGGCGATGCCAGGGAATGTGGGGCATTTCCTCTATCCGTTTCTCCGGGTCTTCGGTGCGCTTCATGGTCATCGGCGTGCGGATGAGGCCCGGCGCGATGGCGTTCACGTTGATCTTCAATGGAGCGAGCTCAAGGGCAAGGCTGCGGGTGAAGGTCAGCAGCCCTCCCTTTGCGGCGCCATAGGCGGCATTTTGCGCGCTTGGAATGGCTTCGTGGACGGAGGTGATGTTGATGATCTTACCACCGCCGCCCGCCGCCTCGCGGTGCCGAATGAACTCGCGGCAGCAGAAGAAGGGGCCGTAGAGATCGGTCTTGATGACCTTGTCGAATTCCTCGGTCGGCGTTTCAGCAACGGTCATTCCGCTCGAGCCGACCCCGGCATTGTTGACGAGGATATGAGGGGTGCCAAGCTCCGGCCCGAGCTCGTCGAACAGTCTGGCGACCGCGCGCTCATCGCGCACGTCGAGCTGGCGGACAATTGCGCGCCGGCCAGCCGCGGCCACAAGGCGCGCCGTTTCCTCAGCCCCTTGCTGGTCGGTGTGAAAGGTGACGACGATATCGGCGCCCTGTCCCGCGAAGGCTTCGGCCATAGCCTGACCCATGCCGGAGTCGGAGCCGGTGATGACGGCTATGCGATCTTGCAGCTTGAGGCCGGCAGACGCCGTTCCATGCGGCGGAGGTGTGTCGCTCATGCTCAATCCCTGCGTCCAGGCTTCGCGGCTGAGGAGTGAACCCTAAGGCAATGCATCGCAGCTTGCGGGGTTCCCATCCCGGATCGTCAGGGCTCTGTTCTCGCGCGAGGCTTTACGTGGAAGGTCGCAATCACCGCGCCGCCGA
Organism: Rhodoligotrophos sp. CJ14; assembly: GCF_038811545.1. GTDB lineage: Bacteria > Pseudomonadota > Alphaproteobacteria > Rhizobiales > Im1 > Rhodoligotrophos > Rhodoligotrophos ferricapiens. The sequence goes on along the minus strand of NZ_CP133319.1, from coordinate 1,910,427 downwards.
TGATGAGCACAAGGCCGATGGCAACTGGCCAGGTCGCCTGTGCCCGGCCGGCGCCGATCAAAAGAAGGGTCGAGACCAGCGGCGCGATATAGGACAGCGCGCCAAGCAGGGACAGGTTACCGTGCTTGGTGCCATAGTCCCAGGCAAGAAAGGCAAGGCCGGCGGGGCCAATGCCGAGGGCTATGATCGTGGCCCATTGCGTTGCGCCCGGTGCGATGGTTTCCTCGAGGAGGAGGTGACAGAGCGCGCCTGCGAGCGCGACCGCTCCGCATACGCCGACCAGCATGCCGCTCGGGGTTGCTTCGAAGCGGCGGTTGTAGACGGAATAGCTGGACCATACGAGGGCACAGGCAAGGGCTGCCACATAGCCGGCTGCCGCATCGAGCTCAATCGGGCCGGTATCCTTGTCGAGCAGCAAAGTCGCGGTTCCGGCAAGCCCGAGGAGGGCGCCGGCGAGATGCGCGACGCGCAGCCGCTGTCGTGCGGCAAGAGACGAGAGCAGCACGATCAGGAGAGGCCACAGAAAGGCAATCAGGCTCGCCTGGGCGGGCGGTGCGGCCGAGAGGGCGAAGAAATAAAGGGCGTGGTAGGCGAAGATGCCGATGAAGGCGGTGAGCCATGGCGCCAGCGGCTGCTTGAGCTGGTGCAGGCCGCGACGTCCCTGCAGGGTGAGCGCTGCGAGGCCGGAGACAAAGGCGACCGTGAAGGTCAAAGTCAGCAGCTCGAAACGGGGAATATCGCCCGCGCTCACGGTGAGCAGGGCAAGGCTTGCCCAGAGCAGGATGGCGATAATGCCGATTGCCGTTGCCTTGAGCTCGCGCGATTGCATGTTCGATGAGACCCGTTTACCCGCGCCTATCTGCGTGCGTGTTTAGCCGATGCGAGCCCTGAAGGCTTGCTCGGATCGTGCAGAGTTTAGGCATTATCGAGCGTTCCGGGTTCGGCGCTCGCTTTGTCCCAAGCGGCGCAGGGCTGCCGGGGTGATCCCATCCTGCTGGCGGAGCTTACGGGTCAGGGCGCTTTGATCGGCATGGCCCGTTCTCAGGGCGATCTCGACAATGGGGATGTCCGTGTGGACAAGCAGATGGCATGCCTGATCCAGGCGCAGACGGTTCAGCGCAGCTTGGGGGCTTCGACCCGTTTTTGCCTTAAACAGCCGGTAGAGCGCATTCGTACTCAGACCGCAGGCAGCGGCGACATCCTCCATTCCGATGGGGTGTGCGAGGCGGGCGCGCATGAATGCCATGGCCCGGTCGAGCCTGTGCTGTCTGGAGTCGATCGGCGTGATTGCTTGATCGATCGATTGCAGGAAGAGATGGCTCCAGTTCGCCACGACTTCGGGAGAGATCGCGCTTTGTTGCAATTGCAGGCCAAGGAAATCGATCAGGAGCTGCGTGGCCGGACCGATGGTGAAGAATGGTGAGCGACTGAACCGATCCCATGCAGCATCGGGAACACTGCAGCCCGAGACCGGCAGGTCGGTCACGATGAAGCTATTATCGTTCTGTGCACTGAACGCATGGCTCTCGCCGGCGGGGATGAATGCCGCCTGCCCAGGGGCCACGATACCGGAGCGATGCTCCACCTCCAGTTCCAGCACGCCGCGATTCGGGAGCACCATTTGATGGAATTCGTGCCGGTGCCGCTTGCTCTCCGGGCCATAGACCCGGAGTTCGGCCATCGTCTGTTGCATTGTTCTGTTCGCTGCTGGTTGTCTCGCCCTCCTGCCAGACCAGAGCAGGATTCTGCGCTCCTCCATAGCACAGGCTGCCCCAGGCCTTGGCACGAAAACCGTGACGGTATTGGCCTTCGCACATGACCAAGATCAACTTTTACGTGGTGCTTCTGTTTTCGGCCTGCTTTCTCGCCGGGTGCGCCGGCAGGCCCGGCCCCGAAGTGCTCCAGGCGATGCCGGTATCTGCCCCAGGGGCGAAAACCGTCACGATCTATGTGGCGACGACGAGAGATGGTAACCCGGCAAGCGGCGTGTTCACGTCGAACCGGGCCGCGCAAATGAGCTATGCGCGTTTCACAATCTCCATCCCGCGAGCACACAAGCCCGGCAATATCGAGTGGCCGAATGGCAAAAGCAATGCAGCAACGGATTTCGTGACCATCGAGCGGCACCTGCTCGACCGGCCCGGTTTCGAGCGGGAAATTTCCCGAAAGCGGAATGGAGTGCCTCCGGATATCGGTGTCTTTGTTCACGGCTATAACACCAATTTCCAGGAAGCACTGTTCCGGATGGCGCAGATGACCGTGGATTCGGGGGCAGCGGGCGTGCCGATTCTGTTCGCCTGGCCATCGGAAGGGCGCGTCAGCGGCTATGTGGCGGACAAGGACGCTGTTACCTATTCGCGTGACCAACTCGTGGATCTGCTGACCATGCTCGCGACCAAGCCGTCCACAGGCGAAATCACGATCATTGGTCACAGCATGGGCGCGTGGTTGACGACCGAGGCCCTGCGTCAGCTCCGGCTTACTGGAAAGAACAAGGTCGTCGACAGGCTCCATGTCATTCTGGCTGCCCCCGATATCGATGTGGATGTATTTCGTGCGCAGCTCAAGGTGATAGGCCCGCTCTCACCGCCTTTGACCATTCTCGTTTCGCGCGATGACGTTGCTCTGTCAGTCTCGGAGCTTCTGTCCACCGAGCGGCAGCGGGTCGGCAAGCTCGACGTGAATGATCCACGGGTTGCCAGCGCTGCGCGTGAGGCAAAGGTCCGGATCATCGATATCTCGGAGCTGCAAACCTCCGACCGGTTCAAGCATAACCGGTTCGTCGCGCTCGCAGCCCTTCACCCGAGGATCGAAGCGACCGACGGGCGAGGACCGGGGGGCGAGGTTCGCCAGGCGGGTGCCTTCGTGCTGCGGGCTCTCGGAGCAACCATCTCCAGTCCGTTCGTTATCGCGGGGAAGGTGGTGGGCGGAGAGTGAAGCGTGGGCGAGAGGCCTGCTAGAATTTGGTGGAGCCCTGTATTTCAGCCTCGTCGCGGCTGGTTCGCACGCGGAAGGATGTGCAGGCGCTGAGGGCTGTTATGATGCCAATCAGGATAAAGCCGGCGCGCTGGGTGCTCATCACATAGGCGATGGCCGTGAATAGTAGCGGCCCGACGATCACGCCGGCATAGTTGGCGCTCATGACGCCGCTCGTTACCCGGCCAGTCTCGCCCGGCGGGGCAATGCGCGCGACCTCGGCGAGGAGTACGCCGTTCCATCCCATGGCCGTGCCCCCATAAGCGGCTGAAACCACCAAGATTGCCCAGAACGGCCACTCGGCCGAGAAGGCGGCGACCAGGAATGCGGATGCTGCCATGGCGAAGCCCAGGAAAGCCATCAGCGTCTTCGGCGTAAAGAAGCGGTCGGCCACATAACCCCAGACGAGGCGGCCGATCATGCCAGCGGCCTGGCTGACGCCGAAGACCAGACCGGCCAATCCGAAATCGAGGTTGAGCACGTGGACCAGGTAGACCGTCAGGAAGGCGCCGAGGCAGAGCTGCATGCCGCCGTAAGAGGAGGACATGATCACCAACTGCCTGAGCGACGGCACGGCCAGCACTGCCTTGATGGGGGCGAGCATCCCTGCCGATCGCAGTGGCGTCACCCCCTTGTCGAGCCGCGGGGTCAAGGGGCTGAGTGCCAGCAACACGAGCACACCGCCAACAGCCACGACTTCGATCGCACCCTTCCATCCACCGGCATATCCGACCAGAAAGGGCATGATGATGCCCGCGAGAATGCCGCCAAGCGGTGCTCCCGATTGCTTGAGCGAGAAGATCAGGTTGGCATGCTTGCCCGGTGTGCGGGCGGAGAGGATCTGAGAGGTGGAGGGGACGATCGGCCCATAGCCGAGGCCGATCATCAGGGCACCCAGTATGAAGAATGGCAGGCTCGCGCCAAGCAGGAGGGCGAGGCCGACGATGCTGATCAGAACGCAGACGAGGCTGCGAAGCATCGGCCGCACCAGCGAGAGAAGCGGATCGCCAATAATGCAGATCGCCAAAGCCGCGGAATAGAGGATGCCCGGATAATAGCCGATGAGTTTGGGATCCATGCCAAGATCAGCGGCGATCGCCGGCGCAAGAACCGGCACTCCGAGCGCGATCAAGGAGCTCAGCACCTGGACGATGGTGGTGGCCGAGATGGCCGTCACAACAGGGCTTTGAGAGACGGCCACCGTCTCCTGCTTGGTGCTGCTCAAGGTGCGAGCCCCGGACTGATCGGCGGGCAAGTCATAGCTTCTGGCATCTTCGTCGTGTTCTTAGTGAAACGAACGGCCGCCATCGACCGCAAGCGCCGAGCCGGTGATGTAGGAGGACTCGCGGCTGGTGAGGAACAGAACCGCCTCCGCGATCTCTTCCGGCTGAGCCGCCCTCTTGATGAGATAGCGATCCTGAATCCGTCTGAGCTCGGCGTCTGGGTCCGGCGCGTTCTGGTAGGACGCCAGGAACAGGGGAGTGTCGACGATGCCGGGACAGATGACATTGGCCCGGATCTCATCAGGTGCCAGGTCAGCCGCCAGGGTCTTCGTAAACATCACAAGGGCAGCTTTCGAGGCGCAGTAGGCGGTGCGGTGCTCAAGCGGCCGCAACCCCGCCGCCGAGGAGATATTGACGACCGTGCCGAAGCCCGCGCGCTTCAGATGGGGAAGCGCCGCCCTGCAGACGTGATAGGGGCCATTGACATTGACCGCCATGACGCGGTTCCAGTCATCAGGTCCGGTCTCGGCGAAAGGTCTGAGGAGGTCAATACCGGCCGAATTGACCACACCGTCAAGCCCACCGAGCTCTTCCGCTATTGCTGCTATGGCAGCCTCGACTTCAGCCGAATTGCTCACATCGGCGGCGGCACCAAAACCACCGGAGCCCAGCTTTGCCATCGCTTCCCCAAGCTTTACGGGGTCGTAGTCGATCAGTCCGACGCGGGCTCCTTCCCTGGCCAGCACGAGTGCTGCCGCAAGTCCGATGCCCGAACCCGCTCCGGTCACCACGACACGCCGGCCTGCAAGTCTCATCGTCATTTCTCCTTGTTCGCGGGATATCTGCGGCGCGGGCCGCCTCTTCAGGCAATTTAGATCGGGCGATCGGGCCAGGGATAGACGCGGTAGCCCAAAAAGGGCGTCAGGTCCGAAATGCGCCCGCTCAACTGTTGCTCGACCGGCTTGAAGAGCTCTGCTTCCGATGGCGGCTTTTGCGGCCATTCGGCCAGCAGCATGAAATGCGGACGGTGAGTCGTATAGGTCGGATGATCCTTGGTGCGCCGGGCAAAGCGAATAAGCTTTGCTCCCGCGTTGGCCAAGCGGGCCGCTTCCTGGTGAATGACGGTCTCCAGCGCATCGCGCTCCGCGCTGGCATTGAAGCGCAGGATGGAGATCCAGTCGGCATCCAGCGGGAGGGCTCGTTCGGGGGATGCCGGATGGAGCTGTTCGTGCTCATAGAGGGTGTGCGCCTTGTTCAGCCGCTTCGAGAGGATGTCGGCGGCGTAAACGTCGCGCTCGGCCATGAGCCCGTATGCGGGTTTCATGAAGATCTCCCAAGCGGGGATCTCATAGATGTCGAAGAAGGTCATGTCGCCGATGGTTGCCCGGTAGCAGGCGCAGGACTGAAAGCCGATGGGGTAAAGATCCGGCGCATGACGATAGGCATACCAGTCGAGGAAGGGTTGAATGTCTTCCTCGTTGAGAGCGAGTTCCGCTGTGTAGAGAAGTGACGGCACCGGGTTGCCTCTTTCAATCCTGTTGGGAGCAGGACGCAGCCCGAAGACGCGCCGCTGCGCCCTGGTTGGCGAGCTGCATCACTTCGCGCAGTCGGCCCGTTCCTGGATGTTCGCCTCGCCGCGTTCGGCAGGATTGACCGTCACCACCGCGTCCGCATCATAGAGGAAATGCGAGCTCGAGGTCGGCGTGTACTTGCCCGCCACTCCATTGACGCTGCTGGCATTCTTCTCGATCCACTCTGCAATGCCAGGGCCTTCCCATTTGCCGCCAGAGCCCTCCACGGCCGCCTTCATGAGATAGGTTGCATCGTAAAACAGCGCGACGAAGGTCATTGCGGCCCGGGCGGCACGGTCGGGTGCGAATTTCTTGGTCTTTTCCACCAGCTCGAGATATTTCGTGGGCTGCTCACCGCCCTTGCAGAAGGTGAAGCCGCGATAATTGGCACCGGTCACGTTCTGGAATGCTTCCTTGCCCGCGATCTGCTCGACGATCTCGGCAAAAGCGCCAATGCTCCAGTTGCCGGTCACGTGGATATCCCAGCCGAGCTCGCTCAAGCTCTTGAGCGCATGGCCGCCATCCTCGCCGCTGGAGGTAAAGAACAGCAGCTCATCAGGATCTCCCCGCTTGAGCGCGAGCCATTGCGGGGTCATGTCGGTCGCGCGGTACTGATATTCCTGAGTGCCGGTCAGCTCCACGCCACGAGCTTCCAGCTCCTTCTTCACCGCCGCAACGAAATCCTTCGCCTGCGCGCCGGTGTCGGACAGGATGGCCACTTTCTTGGCTTTGCGGACGTCAATCGCCTCGCTCACCATCTTCTTGGCCTGCACTTCAGCATTGATGAGCGTGCTGAAGTAATAAGGGGCGAAGGCCGGGGTGATCGCCAGAGAGCCGGTCGAGCCGATGGACGAGATCTTGGCCTCGTTGACCACCGGCGCGGCTGCCATGAACACCTGGCTGATCACCGGACCGAAGACGAATTGCACCCCTTCCTGAAGGACGAGACGCTTCATCTCGCCGACGCCCACGGTCGCATCGGTTTGCGTGTCCGCCACCACGAGCTGAAGCTGGCGTCCGCCGATGCCGCCCGCCGCGTTGATCTCAGAGACAGCGAGCTCCACCCCGAGCTGGCTGGCCTCGGATGTGGTCGAGGCCGAGCCGCCGGTCAGTTCGAGAAACAACCCGATTTTGACCGGCCCTTCCTGCGCGCCCACGGTTCCGGCCGACAATGGCCAGCCCAATAAGGCCGTCGCGAGGGCGGCAGCCGTCAACCCACGCCTTGATGTTCTTAATCTGTTCCTGTTCATTGACCACTCCCTCCTTATTCCAGACATAGGGTGCAGCCGAGGACGCGGCTGCTTGCCCGAATGGCCGCCCGGCCGGAGGCGAGGCGGTCCTGCTGGCGCTTTTCATTGAGTGCAGTACTGGATTCGATCTCGCGCCCGGCCTCAGCCGCCCGCTCGGCGCTCTCCCAGTTCAAGAGGAGCAAGAGAGCGGGCAGATCATGGCCATGCACCACCTCGAACCGGCCGATGACCTGAGCACCGGCCGCCCGCCACATTGCAACATCTTCCGCCAGGAGCTGCTTGGCGGCGGCGAGCCCCCCATTGTTGACGCGCAGGCGCTGCAGCTCGAAGCAGGTGCCGGAGAGATCGTGCAGGCGGACTTCGCCGTCCGAATAGGCAAGATCGGAGGGGAAGGTGCGCGGCTCGGGGCGGAGTGCATCAAAGGCCTCCCAACTCGGCCAGTGCTCGATGCAGATCACCCTCTTGTGGCGAAGACCGATGCGGTAGACAGGTCTCATGAGGAGGCCCCCGTGGCAATGGGTGCGCAAAGGAGGCGGGGCGCGGGGCTTTCCGTGTTTCGGTTCAACGCATCTGAGAGGGAGGCATAGGCGCGGATGGCGAGGTGCCGCGGATCGTTGCCACAGAGCGGCTTGAGGAATGCTACCAGATCATCGGACGCTCGATCCGATGGAGAGAGCTCGAATTCGTAGATCCGATCAGCGGGCATGGGCTTCGGCGAGGCGCCGATATAGAGGAGATCGTCCATGCGATCGACGATCTCCTGTCCGCCATTGGTGCGCGCCCTTTCGCGCTGCCATTCCGCGTCGGCATAAAAGCTTTCGAAGGCGCTCGCCCGGGCGGCCACGCTGGGCCACTGGTAGAGGAACAGAACGCAAGGCAGGCTCGGGCCAGTGATCGCGCGCCACATGCCCAGAGGGGCGGGGATAGCGTGGCGTGCGAACAGAGCAAGGCCGCCTTGTTCTTGTGGGCGAATGCAGCTCAATGCGCGCTCGATCTCGTCCTGCATCCGCCCATCGGCCACGCGGTATTTCCGGAGTTCGAAGATGGGGTGCTGATCGTCCACTTTACTTCAGCTCCAAGAGGAGGCCTGCAAAGAGCTTGGCCCGTTCGGCGAGGCTCCGGACGGAGATGAATTCCTGCAGGGTATGATAGCCATCACCGAGGCAGCCCAGGCCATCGAGGGTGGGAATGCCCATGGCCCCGGTGAAATTCCCGTCCGATCCGCCGCCCATGCTGTGATCGGGCAGATCAAGACCAAGCTGGCGGGCGACCTTGCGGGCGCTCTCAAGCAGGCCCATGCTGCTTTCGGACAGCTCCCATACGGGACGCGTCACACCGCGGGTCACGGTGAACTCGACACCGGCACGGGTGCCCGACAGCGCCAGCATTCGGGAGACACCCTGATCGAGATGCTCCTGGCGCTTGGCCATGCTGAGTACCTCGCCCGTGCAGACCGAGGGCACACAATTCACCCATTCGCCGCCATGCACGACACCGACGCTGAAGGTGCAATCCTCCGTGGTCATTTCCTCGATGGCGAGGATCTGCCTTGCCATCTCGCGAATGGCGGAGCGGCCCTCCGAAAGCCGGGCGCCGGCATGGCTCGGCATGCCAACCGCGCTGAGATTATAGCGGGCGATCGCATAGCGGCCGGATACGACACCGCCATCCGGCATTCCGGGCTCGGGCACAAGCACGAATGCGTGCTGGCGCGCTTCCTGCTCGATCAGCTCGCGCGTGCTCGGGCTGCCGACCTCCTCATCGCTCGTGAGGAGAACTGTCACGGGCAGGGGCGTTTCGAAGCCGGCGCGCTGAAGCTGGCGGATGGCTTCAAGGGCGATGTAATTGCCGCCCTTCATATCCAGAATGCCAGGGCCGTAGCATTTCTCGCCTTCTCGACGCCATGGGCATTTCGCCAGGGTTCCCACGGGGTGAACGGTATCGAGATGGCCGAGGATCAGTATACCCGGTGCGGATCGGCTATGCGGGAACTGGGCGCGCACGCAATCTCCGAAGCCAAGCCGGCCGGGCACACGCGTGATGCGGGCGCCGGCATCTGCCATATCCTTGGACGCCAGGTCCATCATCCGGTTCACGGCGGTGGCGTCCCAGGTCGGGCTTTCACACTCGACCCAAGGCCGCAGCCCAGTCAGCATCGCTTCGGTGTCAAACTGCAGAGCTCTGAAGTCCATCATCGTCCCCATTGCATCGGGCCCAAGACCGCAGGCTGCGCCCCGCTTCATGCGAGCCGAAGCTGCTGAGCCCTGCGCTCCAGCCACCAGCCGTAGCGCCGAGGCCACAGCGCGTAGCCCTTTTCCTCTCCCAAGAGTTCCACGGCGGCGCGCGCCGGCCAGAACGCATCACTCAGGCTCTCACGCCCGATTGCTACGAAATCGGCGCGTTGGTCGGCGACGACCGCTTCCGCGAATTGCGGATTGCGGATGAGGCCGACGGCCATGGTCTTGATCTGCGCGCCGTCACGAATAGCCGAGGCCAGGGGCACCTGATATCCCTCCGGTCTCGGCACAGCGGCAGTGGTCGAGCGCGTGGTGAGCCCCCCGGAGGAACAATCGATGACATCGATGCCCCGCCGCTTAAGGGCGCGCGCGAGCTCGATAGAATCGTCTATCTCCCAGCCGCCGGGCAGACCATCGATGGCCGACACGCGGAAGAAGATCGGGAGCGGATCCGGCCAGCTCGCGCGCACGGCTTCGGCGACCTCAAGGGCGAATTTCATGCGGCCCACAATGTTTCCACCATAGCTGTCCGCGCGGTGATTGCTCAAAGGCGACAGAAAACTGTGGATGAGATAGCCATGGGCGCCGTGAACATTCAGCGCACGGAATCCCGCTGCAGCGGCCCTCCTCGCGGCGTCAGCGAATTGCCCGACGAGGGTGGTAATTTGCGCAACCGAAAGCTCGGCCGGCACCGGCCAACCCGGATTGGAGGCTATCGGTGATGGGCCGATAACGGGCCAAGGCGGTTCCCCGCGGGCGGCATCCGATGGTCCTAAGGGGCCAAATCCGTCCCAAGGGCATTGGATCGAAGCCTTGCGGCCGCAATGGCCAATCTGAATTCCAGGCACCGCCCCGTGACGTGCGATCTCTTCGACAATTGGCGCCCAGGCTGCAATGTGGGACTCCGACCAGAGCCCGGTGTCGAAATGGGTGTTGCGTCCCTCGGGGCTGACGGCGCTGACTTCGGCGAAGACCAGGCCCGCGCCGCCTGCCGCCAGCCGACCGAGATGTTCGCAATGCCAAGTGCCGGGATTGCCGTCTCGCCCGGCCGCGTATTGTTGCATCGGCGAGATGACGATGCGGTTCTTGAAGGCCGTATCCCTCAAGCGGATTGGCGCAAACAGCGCCGAGCCGTGTTGGACATCACTCGGCATCGGCGGAAAGGCCCATATAGATGTCCTGCACGCGGGGATTGGTGCGAAGCTCATCGGCGGTGCCGGACAGTTTCACTTCTCCGCGTTCGATGACCATGGCCCGGTCGGCCACGTGCAAGGCGACGCCAATCTGCTGCTCGACGATGATGATGCCGGTTCCCGAACGGGCCCATTCACGAAGAAAATCGAGAATCTGCGGCAGCAGAGCCTGGGCTAGGCCGAGAGAGGGCTCGTCGCAGAGCAGCACCTTGGGCTTGGCGGCAAAGGCCTGAGCGAGCGCCACCATCTGCTGCTGGCCGCCGCTGAGCTCGCGTGCGGGCTGGTGCAGCTTCTCCCGCAGAATCGGGAACATCTCAAAGGCCGGGCCGGCGAGCTCCTCGAAAGAGCGCTTGGCACCATGCATTACCGCGCCGAGGCGGATGTTGTCGGCCACGGAGATGTTCGGGAAGACGCGATGGCCATCGAGAACCAGCCGCAATCCGGCCCGCGCCAATTCTTCGGGCGGCCGGCCGGCAATATCGCTGTTCTCGAACAGGACCGAGCCGGAGGTCGGCTTGATGAAGCCCGCGATAGTGCGCAGCAGCGTCGACTTGCCCGCACCGTTCGCGCCGAGCACCAGCAGGATCTCGCCGGGCTTGAGGCTGAGATCCACCCCGTGCAGGACCGGCACGCGCCCGTAGCCGGATCTGAGCTCCCTGATCTCAAGCATTGGCACTCATCCTTGGCGTCGATGCGCCGAACAGTGCCCTGACGCGAGGATCGTTCAGGATGGCGCGCGGTGCTCCGTCGGCAACGACATCGCCCGCATCGAGGACGGTGATGTGGTCGGCCACGTCCCAGACCAGGTGCAGGTCATGCTCAATCAGCACGACCGTCTTGCCCAGCTTGTCGCGAACGAGGCGCAAAAGCGCGGCAAGCTTGCGCCGTTCGACGGAGGAAAGCCCCGCGGCGGGCTCGTCCAGCAGCACGATCTTGGAATCCATGGCCAGCACGCGGAGAATTTCCAGCAGGCGCCGCTGGGCGTGTGGGAGCACATCGGCGGTTTCGGATGCCCATTCGGCCCGGTGGGCATTCAGGGCCTCGAGCAGCCAAGATGGACCTGAGGACGTCTTGGCGTCATTGCCGATCAAGACATTGTCCCAGATCGACATCTCGTCGAAAACACGCGGGGTTTGAAAAGTCCGGCCAAGGCCGAGCCGGGCGGTGCTGTAGCCGGGCTTGTTGGTGGTCTCGACGCCATCGATGATGACGCGACCGGCATCAAGCCGCGCAAGACCGGAGATCATGTTCAGCAGGGTGGTCTTGCCGGATCCGTTCGGGCCGACGATGGCGTGGATCGTGCGCGGTGCAACGGTGACATTCACATCATTGAGGGCGACCATCTTGCCATAGGCCTTGCGGGCATTCTCGACCTTTACGCCGGAGGATGCCTGCGGGTGCAGGACGGCGGGCACGCTGCGGTTCAGCACGTGGTCGAATTCGATCTCGCCGCTGCTCCGCCGCGAGCGATAGCGCTTTATGGCATTCTCGATGGTCCCAACGATTCCGTCGGGGAAGGCCAGCATGATGACGAGCGCGATGATGCCATAGGCCATCAGCCGGTAGACGGCCAAATCTGCCAGGATCACGTTGGGCAGGAGGTAGAGCACCCAGACGCCGATGACCGGGCCGATGAGCTTGCCCGAGCCGCCGACAATAACGGCGAAGAAGAAGAAAATCGAAAGTTCAACCCGGAACGCATAGGGGCTGACGAAGCCGATAACGGGCAAGTAAAGCGCGCCGGCAATACCTGTGCCGAGCGCTGCTATGGTGAAGGCGATGAAGCGCAGAATGCCGGGGCTCCAGCCCATGGTCACGGCAGCCTCGGGGCTTTGGGCGGCAACCCGCATGCGCCGGCCGAGCGCGGTGCGGCGGAACCACAAATGGCCGATCAGGCTCGCGCAAGCCAGCCCCATGATGATGAAGGAGATCCAGCTCAAGCCGCCGAGGACGGGTGCGGTCAGGGCGGGTACGGCACGCGCGATGCCGTTGATGCCATTGGTGACATCGGAAAAGGCCACCAGCATTTCCGGAAAGACGATGGCGGCGCTTAAGGTCACGAACCCCAGATAGAAGCTCTGGACGCGCAGGGCCGGTGCCGCGAATAGCAGTCCGAGCACCATGGCCGCGGTGACACCGCCCAGGAAGCCGACGGGGTAGCTATATCCCCACAGGCCCGAGATGATCCCGGTCATGTAGGCGCCGATGCCGAAGATGGCGCCCTGGCCGAAGGAAAGCTGGCCCGCATCGGACAGCAGCAGGTTCTGGAGAACAGCAACGGTGACGAACAGATTGACGATGAGAAAGTTGTGGGCCCAATAGGGATGGCCAGTGGCGGCGGGCAGAACGGTGCTCAATATGATGAGCACAACGCCGATGGCGACCTGGAGATTGGACCGGCCGGCAGTTCCCTGAAACAGCCTACCGAGCAGCGATTGATGCGGCCGAGGCTGGTCGCGATCATCGATGAGGGGAGAGGTCTCAGCCATGTCAGACCTTCCGCGCTGCGGGGGTGCCGAACAGCCCTTCCGGGCGGATCATCAAGACGAGGATAAGAACTCCGAGCGTCACCACGTTCTGGAACTCGCCGCCATATTCGAAGGCGGCATACATGGAGATCACACCGACCAGAGCACCGCCGATCAGCGCGCCCGTATCGCTCCCGATGCCGCCGACGACTGCAGCGACGAAGCCATTGGTGACGTAAGGTAAGCCACTGTCATTGGCGAGCGCGATGATTGGTGCTGAGATGAAGCCTGCCGAGCCGATAATGAGGCCGCTCAAACCGAAGGCCATCACCTGCAGCCGCCGAACCCGAAGACCCGCGGCTCTGGCCGCATCCAGGTCCTGGGCGATGGCGCTGATGGACAGGCCGGTCAGGGTCTTGGTGTGAAACCAGCGCAAAGCGCCGTACCAGAACAGGGCGGCAATGATCGCAAGAATGTAAGGGGCCGGTGTCCTGGTGCCGAAGACGGGAAAGCTTGGGAACTGGCTGGTGGTGAGAACCTGGTTATTGCCCTGTATCAGCAGAATGACCGCGCCAATCAAGACGGAAACGGCCAGTGTCGAGACCAGCCAGGAGTGTTGTTCGACCGATGAGCGCAGGGGCAGCAAGGTCAGATAGCCTTGTGCCGCCATGGCAACCGCCAGAGTGATCGCCGCGAGCGGCAGCACCGCCAGCCAGAGATAGGGGTTGGGCGAGGCCGGCATGGTGAGCGCCGCCAGGATGCCGGCCACCACGAACAAGGTGCCTTGGGCAAAGTTGAAGATGCCGGATGCGCGATGGATGGCATTCAGGCTCATGGCGATCAAGGCGTAGACGGCGCCGAGACCCAGCCCTCTCACGAGAATGATTCCGAGCTCTTCCATCGTGGCCCTCGTGAGCGGAACGCGGCGGCCAAAGACTGGATCCGCCCAGGGCTCGCCGATTCAGCGATTCCACGAGGACGCGTCGTCTCTGTCGCGGTGCTCAATTTTCCCCTTCGACCGTATATCGCATCTCTAGGAGATACGGCCGACCCACATTTATGAGTTTAGGACTGCGGCTTCGCGCATGTCAAGCAGAGGGCCGCGCGAGATCAGTGGATGTCTCTCAAGGCGCGCGAAGGCCGTTGGCCGCCGCGGTGACGAGAGGACCGACGCGCTGAACGAAATCCTGAGGTGCCCATTCGCTCAGCGAGCCCACCACGTGCAGGGCGGCGATCGGCCGGCCGTTCTCGTCTAGTACGGCGGCACCCAGCGCGACCTCGCCAATGACGACTTCCTCGAGCGCCAGCGAATAGCCGGTTTCCCGGACCTCGGCTATGCGCTGGAGAATGTCCTTTACTTCCGTTGTGGTGCGCGGCGTGAGCTTGCGGCGATCGGAGCGATTGATGATGTCGAGCACCTGTTCTTCCGGCAAGTGGCTGAGGACTGCGCGGCCGCCGGAGGTGCAAAAGGTGGGCACTCTCGCCCCGATGAGGTGGGCATGCAGGGTGTCGCGCTTGCTCTGCATCCGGACGATATAGATCATCGAAGTATCGTCGAAGAGGCTGAGATCGACGCGCTCATTCACGGTTCTTCTGAGATCGGCAAGAATTGGAATGGCGCGGGTGACGAGGGGCGTTGCGCGAAGATAGTCAAATGAGCGCTCCAATATCCGGCGGCCGGGAACCACACCGCCCGTGGTCTTCTCGAGATAGCCGAGGCCAACGAGCGTGCGTGTCAAGCGTTGCGCGGCGCTCTTGTCGAAGCCGGCGGCTTGCGCGATCTCGGAGAGAGACATGGGCTTTGGTGATGCTGAAAAGACCTCAAGCACGCGCAGGCCACGAACGAGCGCCTCGACATAGGGGCCCTGGTCTTTGCGCTTCGGCTCGTCAGTACTCAATTCTACCCTCTTCTCCGGAGCTTCCACTCACACGGGGCCACTCTCGAAGGTCTGACTGTGCTCTCCGAAAACTGCGGGATGCCGTTCGATCAGAGGTAGCCGCCATCGACTGGGATTGCGGTGCCGGTGACATAGCTTGCGTCACTGGATAGGAGATAGGCGATCATGGAGGCCACCTCGTCGGGATCTCCCGGCCGGCCGATAGGATAGCCGGCCAGCATTCGCGCACGTTCCGCCTCCGGGAGTGCATCGAACCGGTCGCGGATGCGCGAGCCCTGCTTGCCTAGGATCAGGCCGGGGCAAAGTGCATTCACGGTAATGCCATGGGCGGCAAGATCCTTGGCAAGCTGCGCGGTGAACCCGATGATCGCTGCTTTTGCTGTTGCATAAGGCAGGCGGCCGGCGACGGTGGTCGGCGGGCCCTTTTCGCCGAAAGCGATGACCGAGGAAAGGTTGACGATCCGGCCATAATGCTGCTTGCGCATCACAGGCACCACGGCTCGGCAGAATAAAAAGGTGCTCTTGATGTTGAGATCGACCACATGATCCCAGACCGAGGTCTCGATCTCCTCGATGTCCGCCACTTTTTTGGGGCCCGCTCCGCCTGCAATATTCACAAGCGCGTCGATGCGGCCGAACGCCTTCAATGCCGTGTCAGTGGCGCGGGCGATGTCGGCCTCATCGACCACATTGCCGATATAGGGAACAAGGCGGTCGCGATCCGCCGCAAAGTGCTCGAGAGCGCTGCCGACTGCGCGCTCGTCGTGATCGAGCAGCAAGACATGAAAATCCTTTGCCAGGAGCCTCGCCACGGTCGCGAGGCCGATGCCGCCGGCAGCGCCGGTGACGATCGCAGCTTGTCGCGCGGTCATATACTTTCTCCGCCTCCGCTTAAGCCATGGGATAGGCACTGATGTTGTCGTTACACGCTGGTCCCGCTGTCGCCCGCGGCCGAACAGGATCGGGCAGTGTGAGCTCCCCCAAATCGAGACGCTTCGTCAGACATAATCACGGCGATCGCAGGCTGGCTAGAGCGTTTCGATTTCATTCGAATCGCGAAACCGCTCTACGTTTTTGTGTGGCCCTGGTTTCTTCAGGCGAACCGGCACACGCTCCGCTCGACATGGGTGACGACGAGCATCGTGCGGTCCAACCGGGGCGGCGCGCTTAGCGCGTCATTGCGTAGGCCGGCTGCCGTGGATCTGCGCCTGCACGCAGAAATCCGGGGAAAGGCTCCGCCAGAATCAGCTCAATGGAGGCCATTATACGAGTGTAGTCGCCGTATTTCTCGATCCGATGACCACGGGCCGCAAGCTCCGCAAGCACTGCTTCGGGTATCCGGCTCTCGCAGCCGACCAGGCCAGGGAAATGATTGTAAGGCGAGAACGAGGAGGGAAAGCTGTAGGACCGGATTCGCGGAGCGTCGATCGCTTCCTGAACGTCCATGCCGAAATGGAAAATGTTTAGGAAGACCTGCAGCATTGACTGCACCTGTGCATCACCTCCGGGGCCGCCGAAGGGTATTACGGCACCATCATCGCGCACCGCGATCGCTGGGTTGGGCGTCAGGCGCGGCCGCCGCCCCGGGCCAACGCCCGAGGGATGGCGCGGGTCGGGCCTGGATTGCGTACCGCGCGCCGAGGGGACGATACCGAGACCCGGCACAACCGGTGAGCGCCATGATGCGTCAGAGGGCGTTGCCGAAAAGGCATTCCCCCATTTGTCGACGACGCAGAGATAGGAGGTGTCAGGATCTCTCACGGGCAGGCCATCGCTTGGGTCCGGCGTAGTAAGGGAGTTGCCGAACAGGGGAGGTGGCATGTCCGGCATGGCCTGGCGCGGGTCGATCTGCTTCAAGCGGGCAGCAAGATGTTCATCGCTATGCAGTCGCTGCAGAGGGACCTCAGCGAATTGCGGGTCGCGGTAATGATGCTCTCGATCGGAGAAAACACATTTGACCACCTCCACAAGCAGGTGGAGATAATCCGCTCCGTTATGCGACAGATCTCCAAGCCCAGCCTTCTCCATCATGAGCAGTGACTGGATCAGGGTGGGGCCCTGGCACCATGGCCCGCAGGTGATCACCTCCATATTGCGCCAACGCGCCCTCACCGGTGGCTCGTAGCGGCTACGGAAATGCGCAAGGTCGTCGCGCGAAAGAAACCCACCTTCGCTTTGCTGGTGGGCTACGATTCTTTCAGCAATGTCTCCGACATAGAACGCGGCACGGGCGGCTTCCAGGCCGGCGACCCGGCCGCGTTTCGCCGCCGATTGCTCCTCGTCCACCATGTATTGGATCGTGTGAGCAAGATCGCTTTGAACAAACCGCTCTCCCAACCGCGGGGCTCTGCCATTCGGCAGGAAGATCTTGGCGTTTTCCGGCCAGCGCGCGTAATCCTCCGCGTGCTTTTCGAACTCTTCGGCCAAGAAGGGGAAGACGGAAAAGCCGTCCCGCGCGAATTCAATCGCCGCAGCGGCGACGTCGCCAAATGTCATTGTGCCGAAGTCCCGGAGTGCGGTGATCCACGCATCGGGGGCTGCGGGGACCACCGTGCGGCGAACGCCGTAAGGCAAGTTGCCACCATGCTCTCGCATGAAGATGTCGGCGGGCAGCGATTTCGGCCAGTGGCCAAGTCCGGCGATGGTAACAATTCTGCCGGAACCACTGCGGATCATTATGGGGGCGACACCGGCGAAATTGACTTCATCGGGATGCAGCACGGCGAGGGCCATACCGGCGCAGCATCCTGCATCAATGGCGTTTCCGCCCGCCTCGAGGATGGCAAAACCGGCAGCGGCGGCCAGATAGTGCCCCGCTGAAATTGCGTGGCGGTTTCCGTACAGGGTCGGGCGCATGGATTTTCCCCCCAGATTGGTGGCCTTACTTGCTGGAGGCTAAGTTCAGCCGAGAATGCGGCAAGAGGAGATACTTAAGCTCGACAAACATATTCTTGCAATAAATATTTTAAGTGCGATAAAGCCATGGCTGGCTCCCGAAGCCCAGCCTTTCCTCGCTGCAGGGGAACCGCATGACAAACCACAATGAACAGATCGCCTATCCGCGGGTCGATCTCTTGATCGCTGGTCAGTGGCGCCAGGCGTCAGACGGCGCCAGCGCCCCGGTCATCAATCCTGCGACCGAGGAGGAAATCGGCCGTGTTCCGATCGCGACCCTTTCCGACCTGGAGCAAGCTGTTCTCTCGACGGAGAAGGCCTTTCAGGTCTGGCGGCAGACGGCCCCTCATGAGAGGTATCAGATCATGAAGGGCGCTGCCCGGCTGCTCGCTGCCAGGGCACGCGAGATCGGCCTGATCATGACGCTAGAGCAGGGCAAACCTGTCGCACAAGCGCAGGCGGAAGTCGCGAATGGTGCCGACCTCATCGAGTGGTTTGCGGAGGAGGGGCGCCGGATTTCCAACCGGCTCATTCCAGCGCGAATTGCCAATGTCGAGCAGCGCGTCATCCGGGACCCGATTGGCCCAGTGGCTGCGTTCACTCCGTGGAATTTTCCGGTGAATCAGGCGGTGCGCAAGATATCGGCAGCAGTTGCAGCCGGTTGCACAATCATACTGAAGGGGCCGGAGGATACTCCTGCCAGCTGTGCAGCTCTGGTTGCAGCATTCACCGATGCCGGTCTGCCAGAGGGTGTCATAAATCTCGTTTATGGGAACCCGAGCCAAATCTCGGATTACCTCATCAAGCACCCCGTCGTTCGCAAGGTCTCATTCACGGGCTCGACCGCGGTCGGAAAGCAGCTGGCGTCGCTGGCCGGCAGCCAGATGAAGCCGGTGACGATGGAGCTTGGGGGGCACGGGCCAGTGCTAATTCTTTCCGACGCGGATGTGGAACGGGCAGCCACGATCCTTTGTGGCGCAAAATATCGCAATGCCGGACAGATCTGTACCGCGCCCACCCGTTTCATCGTCCATGACAAGATCAGAGCGCCCTTTCTGGAGGCCTTCGTGGAAGGGGCAAAGGCCATCAGGGTCGGCAATGGTCTCGATCCCGAAACACAGATGGGGCCCGTTGCCCATGAGAGACGGCTGGCCGCAATGGAAATGCTGGTCGCGGATGCTGTCGCGCAGGGAGCCAAGGTGGCGGCAGGCGGCAAGCGCATCGGGAATAGGGGATTTTTCTTCGAGCCTACGGTGCTGACGGATGTTCCGCTGGGTGCTCGCGCAATGAATGAAGAGCCTTTTGGGCCGGTCGCGCTCATCAATTCATGTGATGACGAGGATGCGATGGTCGCCGAAGCAAACCGGCTTCCCTACGGGTTGGCTTCCTATGTCTATACTCGTTCGCCCCGGAAGGCTGCTGATTTGGGGCGGCGGCTCGAGGCCGGCATGATCTCGATCAATCACCACGGGCTTGGATTGCCGGAGGTCCCATTCGGCGGCATTCGGGACTCAGGCCATGGAAACGAGGGTGGGGCGGAAGCTCTCGATGCGTATCTCGTCTCAAAATACATAACCCATTACGACACCCATTAGAGCGCGGATCACAGGCTCGCCTGACGCCTCACACCAGAGTGCTTAGCGGGCAGAGGGCATGTGCCTCGGGCTGATGCGGTGAAATGTCCGGGTCTTTAGCAACTATCAATCAAGCTGGCCTTTTCATATCATTCCCGCAGCATCCTTGATCAGATGTTCTTTGGAGCACTTCGTGAAATTGGACGGTAGCCTGAGAGACCGGCAGCGTGAACATAGGCGGCAGCAGATTTTAATGGCCGCTGGTGAGCTGTTCACGGAAGCGGGATTTGACGAGACGACCATGGAGCAGATCGCAGACAAGGCCATGGTCTCCGTGCCGACTGTCTACAGTTATTTCAACTCAAAAAGCGAGCTGTTGTTCGCGCTTTTCGAAGCGGACGAGCTCATGATCGAGCCTCGTATAGAGGCGCTTATGAACAAGTTGCCAAGCAACCCTGTGGAGGCCATCGTTCTGGTCGAGCTCACGGCACTTCGTGAGGGGTATGATATCAGCCAGAAACGCGTATGGCGTGAGATATCCGCCGCTGCGCTACGGGCGCAGGGCGAGCATCGGTCCGAATACATCTCTTTGCAGAACCTACGGGTGGACTGGCTGCGTCAAGTATTGGAGACGTTGAAGTCTCGCGGCGACGTTCGGGAGGATCTCGACTGCAAGACCGCGGCGAGCGTCATTTACGGGATCGGGCGGAACTGCTTTCGAATGTATGTAATGGACGAGAAAAAGACCGTCAGCCAGCTCGAGACGCAGATCCGGAGTGAAATCGGACTTTTCTTCCAAGGTATTGCTGCCTCGTCCAAGCCGAGCAAGCGCAAGGCTCACTCCAGCACCGTCCTTGGAAAGTAAAGCGAGACCACGTGCATAGGCTTGTTCACCATCTCGTTTATGATGAGATCGCCGCAAAGGCTGCAGAGCAGATATGCATCTATGGCGGAAAGCCCGTGAAGCTTGCCGAGCAAGTCGATCATCTGCGCGGTTGCTGAACGAGCGGCATCTGTGAGGTCGCTCGAAATTCCACAGGTGGCGTGATAGCCACCTTCGCGCATGTGCGGGTTCAGCGGGCCTCGCATTGAGAAGCACGGACCGGCAAGACGCGCGTCCTTTACGAGATCAACCCTCACCGCGACGTCGATTGGGCTCTCAAGCGCCGTGCCCGCGAGCTCTCCATGACCTTGCGCCACATGCGTATCCCCGAGCGAGAGCAGGCCGCCATGCACCTCGACGGGAAGATAAAGCTCGGTCCCCTCGGTCAAATCCTTGATGTCGAGATTTCCACCTGTGGGGTAGGGCGGTAACGAAGGCAGTGTTTCGTCGGTATTTCGTGCCAGGCCAATAATACCGGGAAAGGGTCTCGGAGGTATTCGTGCCTTCCCGGCATAATCAATGGGCGTCTTAAGGGATGGGTCATAGCTCCAGATCTTCAGGAACGGTTCGGGAAACTGATCTGCGAGGATACCATATCTCTGAGTAATCAGACTCCAACCCCATCCAGAGGCTGAAAACCCGAGAAAGGTCACCTTGATCGCATCGCCGGGTTCAGCTCCATCGATGAAAATCGGACCGGTCAGTGGTGTAAATCGGCTCCGATCGATCTGGCCAATATCGGCCAGACTCGTCTGAGGGGTGATTTCGCCGCCGCTGGTGTCTTGGACATGAACCTCGACGACATCGCCGGGGGCGATGGTGAGGCATGGTGGGTGGTGACGGCTCCAGCCGAAATGGTGGAACCGCCGCTCCAAAACGTGGTCGAACGCAGATCTCATGCCCGCCATCCTCGATTTCTCGTGATCATACCCGGACGCAGATTCCGGTTGACGGATCGCGCTGGCTATTCTCAAATGACTTTAATAGACTAAAAAAAATGAAGGGGAGAAGGATATGCGCAGATCTCGTCCTGGTTCACTTTTCCACTGGTCAAGGCTGCTTGCGCCGGTCTTCCTCTGCGCGACAATTGGAGTGAGCAGCGCGCAAGAGAGCGTCACGATCGCGACCTATGGCGGTGATTTCGCAAAATCCTGGCGTGAAACCGTTGCTGAGCCGTTCGAAAAATCCACCGAGATAAAAACGGAGATTTTCGAAACGCCGTCGCCCGCAAGTGCAGTGGAGAGCTCTCAGGGAAGGCCGACTTTTCAGCTTGCCATTACTGCCGGTTACTCTGCGAACAGATTGGCGGCGGCCGGGAAAGTAGAAGAGCTCGACCCGAAAGACATTCCCAATCTGGCAAAAATACCCCCGGAGTATCTGGTCAAGGCGCCGAGCGGCAGGTTGGCAGGCATACCGGTGAATTTCGAGTATCTGGGTATTGCCTATAACACGGACATGGCGAAACCTTCCGATTTCTCGTCCTGGAACAATCTCTTGGATCCGAAATGGAAGGACCAGATCTCAATGTCCCGCGCATCGTATGTCGCGGCATATGATCTTACCCTTTACTCGATATTGAATGGAGGCAACGCGGCCAATATCGAGCCAGGGCTCCCAAAGATCAAAGAATTGGCGTCCAACGTTCTTTCTGTCTACACTTCAATGTCTAATCTGGAAGCGCAGCTTGGGCGTGGGGAAGTGGTCGCCGCGCCATTTTACTCCGGCAATGTCGCCTTGTTGAAGCTGGCCGGCGTCAAGAACATCGATATGGTGAGACCGAAAGAAGGGGGGCTGCTCCTGCCTTATCTTCTAGTGATCCCTAAAGGTGCAAGCAATCTCGATGCAACGAAGAAGCTTCTCAATGAAATATTGACGCCGGACTATCAGCGCGGCTTCGTCAAGACGGGCGCCTGGCCCGTAAATCCCGAGGCGGAGCTTTCTTCCGAGGATCAAAAATTACTCGGCGGTACCCTCAAAGATGTGATGGCGAATACGCTCACCGCCGATTGGGGTGAGGTGGCCAAGAACCTGCCTGAACGTACACGGATGGTCGAGGAAATCATCCAAACGGCAAAGTAAGATTACGGCGTGAATGATGACATCACGCCGCAAGTCTATGCACACCAATTCGAAGCACAGGCCTTTGGAAGAAGGCGACCTGCCTGAGCAAGTCCTGACAGTTTTTCTCGAAGGATGAAGCATTCGCAGCGGTCGTATGGCGGATGATCGCCGCATACGGGTGCTGACGGATCGCGAGCAACGCGGCATCCGAGACCATGCCCAGACAGAGTTTATGTCGAGGGAACTTGCCCAAGCCGGCCGCGTCAGAACCGCAGACGGTCATGTAGTTGAGGCGATGCTGTGCAAAGCTTGTCTAGCCCGGTCCGACAGCCATGACTAACCGCGCGCCAGGAGGCTTCTCACCGCCGGCGAGGCTGGCCCTGGCACTGCCGAAGAGTCTCATACTGGGCGGGTTCTTCTGGGCTTTGCTTGCGGTGATTGGCGCGTCCTTCGTATCCGAAGGCACCATTTCTCTGTCGCTCTACCGCGAGCTCCTCGGGTCGAGCGTCATGCAAAGCATCATTTGGAGGACGATCTGGATCGCTGCAACGGTCACCGTGCTTTGTGCGATCATCGCTTACCCGCTCGCGCAGTATATCGCGCGCTCACGCTATTCCAACATCATGCTCGTCGCGGTCATCTCGCCCTGGCTCACGAGCATCGTGGTCAGGAGCTTTGCTTGGGTGGTCATTCTCGGGAACAAGGGAGGGCTCAATGCGGTCCTGATGTCGATCGGCTTATTGGACACGCCGCTGCGCATTATGTTCACGCCGACGGCGGTCGTAATCGGCCTCGTCCATGTCTTTCTGCCCTTCATGGTCATATCGATACTGGCCGTTCTCCAGCAGCAGGACAAAGCACTGACCGAAGCGAGCATGAGCCTGGGCGCGGGCCGGTTCGAGACCTTTTGGCGGGTCGTCTTTCCTCTTTCTCTGCCCGGCGTACTTTCGGGCAGTTCCATTATCTACATGCTCTGCTCGGGGGCGATCGTCACGCCGCTTCTGCTCGGTGGGGTGCGTGACAAGATGCTTGGCACGCAAATCTACCAGGAGTTGGCGGAACTCTACGATTATAAGCGGGCTGCAGCCATCGCAGTGGTTCTTCTCGCCACATCTCTATTGATCATCATTCCCATCCAGATGCTGGATGGACGTATGCGCCGCCGGATGAGGGGATGATCATGAGGAAGTCCGCCTGGCACCTCCTAAATCTCGCAATTCTTCTGTTTCTGCCGGCGCCCTTGTTCATCGTTGCCGCCGTTTCGGTTTCCCCCGACCGATTCATGACATTTCCGCCGTCGGGCTTCTCACTCATTTGGTACAAGGAGTTTCTGACAAGCCCGCAATGGCTTAGCGTGCTGATGGTCAGCACCGCGATCGCGGCCGGAGCGGCGATCGCCAGCACAGTCGCATCGCTCTGCGTGGCGCCGGCTCTCGATACAGCGCGGGCGAGCGTGCGAGGCGCTGCGGAAACGGCAATCGTTAGCCCCCTGATCTTTCCCCACGCTGCTGTTGGGGTAGCGATGGTCGGCTTCCTCGTCACGCTCCATCTGAACGGAACTGCGGCTGGCATTCTGCTCGTCCACATCATTCTCTGCGGTCCATTTGCCTATAGGCCGATCGCGGCTGCCCTTCAGAAAATCGACTCGTCGATGGCAGAAGCAGCTATGAGCCTGGGCGCCAACAGAAGACAGTGTTTCTTCCGGGTTACTTTGCCGTTGCTGGCTCCTGGAATAATAACAGCGCTGCTTTTTAGCTTTATCATTTCGTTTGATGAAACAACGATCACCATGTTCCTCATCTCACCCGAGGTGACAACGCTCCCCGTACAGATCTACAGTCGAATACGGGATGCCGCTGATCCTGTCATTCCCGCGATTTCCACGTTTTTGGTCATTGCCACGCTCGCCATCGTGCTGATCCTGCAGCGTACGGTGGGACTGCGGTTTTTCGTCAATCCTGAAGAAGAGCTTCGAAATCCGCGGCAATACGCGGAGTGAACTTGTCTCGACCAATGGTTCGATTGGATAAGGAGCCGGCCAACAATGACGCTACCGTCCCTCCATCCTGACATGAAAGTGCTGATCGATGCTCGCGGCCCGAAGATCCTTGGCGCGTCAGTGGCCGAGCAAAGGCGGCAATGGAACGAATATGCGGCGAAGCTGGCGCGCCCACACCCACCAGAACTCAATGTGTGGGACATGAAAATTCCCACGAGGGAAAGGGAGGTGCCGGTCAGGGTCTATCGCCATCGCGAGGCGGCTGCCTCATGGCCTGCCATCATTTACATGCACGGTGGCGGGTTCATGCTGGGGGATCTCGACAGTTCAGACTCGATCGCCTGGGGCTATACCTACGAGACAGGCGCAACTGTCATCAGCGTCGATTACCGCCTCACGCCTGAACATGTCTGGCCGGCGGCTTTCGATGACTGTTACGGCGTTCTCTTATGGCTGGCGGAGAATGGAAGGGAACTCGGCATAGATCCCAGCCGCGTGGCTCTGGCCGGGGATAGCGCCGGAGGGAGACTGACGGCCGGGCTGTCCCTCAAGGCGAGGGATGAGGGCCCAGTCCGGATCGCTGCACAGGCAATCATCTATGGCAGCGCCGGTGCGGTGCCAAATGCCCGATCGTTCACCGATTTCGCCGAGGGCTATGGCCTGACCGCTGAGCGGTACAAGGGGTTCTATGCTGCGCTCTTTCCGGACGACCGGTATGATCAAGATCCTTATGCCTGGCCGATCCGGGCCGAGGATGTCTCAAATCTTCCACCCGCACTCGTGCATACCGCAGAGCTTGATCCGGTACGAGATCACGGCCGTGCTTATGCTGCGAAGCTTGCCCTCGCGGGATCGCCGGTCACGTATCGCGATGCCAAGGGGATGATGCACGGCTTTATGCGGGCGCGCTTCACCGGCTCTGCCGCCAAGGCCGAGTTCGACTTCATATGCGCTTTTCTGAAGAGCTATCTGTTTGGCAGCTGAAGCATCCGTCCGGTCGATTGAGGCGTTCGCTCTGCCGCCAGACTATACGTCCGCCGCGTATGGTGGTGCAGGGAAATATTCGATGCCGCGCTGGACCTGCCGCGCAAAGGGCGGGTCCCCTGTGATTTCACCGACGAGCCAGAGCGCCATATCGATGCCTGCGGAAACGCCTGCTGAGGTAATCAGATTGCCATCGCGGACGTAACGAACATCATCCAGAACAGCTGCCGCAAGGCCAGTTTTCCGTATTTCGTCCACGGCTCCATGATAGGTCGTGACCCGCTTTCCGACGGCCAAGCCGGCCGCCAAAAGCACACGTAGACCTGTGCAGACACTCACGACATACTCACATTGCCGCGCACGGTCGGCGACGAAATCCAACAGTGTTGGGTTTTGGGCAGCAGCCCTTGTGCCGGCGCCGCCCGGCACAAGGATGATATCGAGAGACGGACAGCTTTCGAGGGTATGATCGGGGATCAGGCGCAAGCCTTTGCTGCAGCGAATGGGATCGCCTTGCTCGGCCACGGTGGCAATGGCGAACAGGTCCTTCCTCTGGCTGGCCGCCCACCCGAAGACTTCGAAGGGGCCGACGACATCCAGCTCCTCGACGCCATCGAAGAGCAAGATGCCGATCTGCCGCTGCTTCGTGCGAGAGCGTCTTCGCTTTTCCTCAAATCGCGAAGCCGCTCCTAGTTCTTGCTTGGTCGCGTTTTCTTCACGCGAACCGGTATCCACATCGGTCGAGAAGGCGCTAGGTGAGGGCGCCATCTTTGGCCAATTGCTGATGAAGCTCGTTCAGGGCGACCGTGAAAATGCGCACCGCCTCCTCAATCTCTGCCTCGCTGATGATCAGCGGCGGCGTGAAGGCCATGGTGTGGCCGCCCAATGCTCGTGTATTGAGGCCGTGGGCGAGGCACGTATCCGACAGCCTCTGGCCAACCTTCAGCTTTGGATCAAAGCCTTGCTTTGCGGCCTTGTCTTTCACGATTTCCACACCCCACATCAGCCCGACGCCGCGCACATTGCCGACCAATGGATGCTCAAGCAGCGGCTGTAGCGCCTTCTGCAGCTGCTGTCCGCGAAGAGCGGCACGCTCGATAAGCCGGTCTTCCTCGTAGATGCGAATGGCCTCCAATGCGACCGCTGCACAGACGGGATGGCCGCCATAGGTATACCCATGGCCGAAGGTCCCAAGCCGATTGCTCTCGTCCCGTACCGCCTCGTAGACGCTTTCAGAAATAAGAACCCCCGATATGGGAAGGTAAGCAGCGGACAACGCCTTGGCACAGGTGAGGATATCCGGCTCAAGGCCGAATGTCTGGCTGCCCCACCAGCGACCGGTGCGGCCAAAGCCGCAAATGACTTCGTCCGCGATGAAGAGGATACCATGCTGGCGCAGGAGCGCCTGTAGCTTGGCGTAGTAGGTTGCCGGCGGTGGATAGAGGCCGCCTGCGCCCATGACCGGTTCGGCGATGAATGCTGCAATCGTATCGGCGCCTTCGCGCTCGATCATCTTCGCGACCTCGGCCACGAGCCGGGTTGCGTAATCGGCTTCGCTTTCCCCGTTTCCGGGGCCGCGATAGATGTCGGGATGCGGCACATGGAGGAAGCCGGGCAGAGGTAGGCCGAAGCTTGCGTGCATGTGAACGAGGTGAGTCATGCTCGCGGCAACCGTCGTTGTGCCGTGATAGGCATTCGTGCGTGCGATGATCTTGCGCCGCTGCGGCTGGCCCTTGGCGTGCCAATACAGCCAGGACAGCTTGACGGCCGTGTCATTGGCCTCTGAGCCCGAGCACTGGAAGTGAGCCTTGGACATCGGGACGGGCGCGAGGCGGATCAACGCATCTGCGAGTTCCACTGCAGGCTCTGATGTCTTGTGAGAGAAAGTCTGGGCATAGGAGAGGCGGTCGAATTGCCGGGCAGCAGCTTCTTTCAAGCGGGGCTCGGAAAGGCCGAGCGAGGTGCACCAGAGGCCCGCATGCATGTCGAGATAGCGTTTGCCGTCTTCGTCAAAGAAGTAGCACCCCTGGCCGCCAGACACGATGAGCGGACCCACCTCCTCATGCTTTGCCGCATTCGTAAAGGGATGAAGGTGAAAGGAGATGTCGCGCTCGCGCAGTGACGCGACATTCGAAAGGGTCGAGGTGCTCATGAAATCTCCCGGCTAATCAGGGCGGAGAACCCGTCTAGGCTCCAGTCAGCCCTCGTGAATTGCTTTCTGGATTTTATCAAACTAAGATTTTTTATTGCAACGTATTTCTTTAATGCGATTATATCCCAAAAATAGCAATGATCAGGTGAGGGAGGGATGTCGCGATGAGGATGCTGTTCGGGGCTGGTCTCGCGCTGCTCGGTTTCTGTGTTGCGACGGTGGATGCAAAGGAATGGACGAATGTCCGCATCGCCACCGAGGGCGCGTATGCTCCATGGAACTTCACGAAGCCCAACGGAGACTTCGACGGCTACGACATTGACGTCACGAAAACCGTCTGCTCCCGGATGAAGGTGACCTGCACGATCGTCGCTCAGGATTGGGACGGCATGATTCCCGCTTTGAATGCCGGAAAGTTCGATGCCATCGTGGCCTCGATGGCGCCTACGGAAGAGCGCCGCAAGGTGATCGCTTTCACCGTGTCCTATGCTTTGGGACCGCGCAGTTTCGTGACCACGCGTTCGGCTCCGCTCGGCGCCATTGGCGAGCAGGATGTGACATTAGATCTGGAGAAGGCGCCGGGCGATGTGCAGCGCGCGGTGGATGCGCTGAAGCCGCAGCTGAAGGGAAAGACGATCGGCGTACAATCGGCAACGACCCATGCCGCTTTCATGGACCGCTACTTCAAAGGCGAGGTTGAGGTCCGAGAGTACAAATCGGCAGAGCAGCTCCTGCTCGATCTGACGGCGGGACGCATCGATGCGGCTTTCGACGACATGGCCTTTCTGACTGGACAGCGAGACACGCCTGGAGGGCGGGACCTGGTGTTCTTCGGTCCGCATTTTGACGGTGGTCTGTTCGGAAATGGCGCGGCTGTCGCCCTTCGCCAATCCGACCCAGAGCTCCGCGAGAAATTCGACATTGCGCTCAAGAGTGCGATTGCGGACGGCACACTCTCAGCCTTGTCGATGAAATGGTTCAAGATGGATATCGCGCCGAAGCAATAACGGCCTTTGCAAAGCGATAGGGGAGGATTGAATGAAGCATGCGATCATAGGAATGCTTGGCGTCGCAGCGCTCATGCTGGGCGGCCCAGTCACGGCCAAGGAATGGACGTCGGTCCGGATTGCCACTGAAGGGGCGTATGCGCCGTGGAACTTCACCGAGCCCTCGGGTCAGCTTGGCGGATATGATGTCGATGTGTCCCGGGATCTATGCCGGCGCATGAATGTGCAATGCGACATCATCGCCCAGGATTGGGACGGGATCATTCCCGGCCTCAATGCCGGAAAATACGATGCGATCGTCGCTGCGATGGTGATCACGCCGAAACGGCAAGAGGCGGTGGATTTCACGGTACCCTACGCAGTGGGCTCCCGCAGCTTCATAACGCTCAAAACCAGTCCGCTTGCTGAGATCAAGCCCGAGCAGAAAGTGTATGACCTCGTCAAGGACGCCGACGCGTTGCGGAAGGTCATCGAGGAGCTGAAGCCCAAGCTGCAGGGCAAAGTCATCGGCGTGCAGAGTGCTACGACTCATGTACAGTTCATGGACGAGTATCTCAAAGGCGTCGCGGAGACGCGCGAGTACAAGTCTGCGGAGGCCATGATTCTGGATCTCAAATCAGGCCGCATTGATGCCGTGCTTGATGGAATTGCTTTTCTAGGGGGCACGCTCAACTCGCCTGACGGAGAGGAGCTTACGTTTATCGGTCCACGATTTGCGGGCGGCCTGTTCGGCATCGGCTCGGCCATAGCCGTGCGCAAAAGTGATCCCGAGCTGCGAGACAAGTTCAATGCGGCGCTGAAGGAGGCGATCGCCGATGGCACGTTGAGCAAGCTCTCGCAGAAATGGTTCAAGCTCGACATTGCGCCTCAACCGTGACTGGATCACCCTTCGCGGCCATCCTAGCAACTGGGGGTAAGATGAAGCGTGTAATGTTGGCGATGGTAAGCGCCGTGTTTCTCGTCATGAGCATGGATGCACGGGCCGAGGAGCCCTCGAAGCTTCGCATTGCGACCGAAGGGGCATATCCCCCTTACAATCTGGTGCTGCCATCGGGTGAACTGGCGGGATATGATGTGGACGTGGCGCGGGATCTCTGCGGACGATTGAAGGTCGAATGTGAGATCGTTGCCCAGGATTGGGATGGCATCATTCCGGGTCTCAATGCCGGCAAGTACGATGCCATCATCGCGGCCATGGTGACCACGCCCGAGCGTGCCGAGGTGGTCGATTTCACGGCTCCCTACGGGAAGATGTCGCTCAGCTTCATCGCCCCGAAGTCATCAGAGCTTGCCAGCGTGAAACCGGAGCAGACCGATTATTCTTTGTCGGATGATCCAGAGAAAGCCCAGAAAGCAATCGATGCGCTCAAGCCACTGCTCAAGGGCAAGCTGATCGGCGTTCAGTCGTCTACGACTCAAGCACAGTTCGTCGAACATTACCTGAAGGGCACGGCAGAGCCGCGCGAATACAAGACGGCTGAAGCGATGATACTGGACTTGAATGCGGGCCGGATTGATGCAGCCCTCGATGCGATCGGCTTCTTCAGCGGTATTCTTGCGAGCAAGGACGGGCAGGACCTCACATTCATTGGCCCGCGCTTCAGTGGCGGGCTATTCGGCGGAGACTCCGTTATCGCGGTTCGCAAGGGTGATGCGCTTAAGGACAAAATCAATCAGGCGCTCGCCGCGGCAAAGGCCGATGGGAGTTTGAAGGCGCTGTCGGAGAAGTGGTTTCATACGGATATTTCGCCCGCACCGTGACGCCTAGAGCGTTCCGCTTTGCTTCGAATTGCGAAACCGCGAGCTTCAATGACACTCGCGCCATGGCCACTGCTCTCAGCGGATCTCACGCTGGGTGCGGTCATTCCAAGCGCTTTCCGCCAAGCGGGCAGCTCGCTCGATCACGTCGGATTGATGTGGAGCAAGAGTTTGGCCGGGACGCTTTTTGACGTTCGCCATGAATGGGTCGACGACACCCGTCGACCGCCCGGCCAGGGTTTCAAGAATCGCCAGCCCCGCGAAAGGAACCACGACGGGGCTATAGCCGCCTTCATGCACGAGGCACAAACGACTGCTGCAGAGTCTCGCAGAAGCCTCCATCAGCATCGCCGTCATGGTGCGGTAGGTGTCGGAATGCAGCATCATTCGGCCGAGACTGTCCTGCGCCAGTGCGTCAAGGCCTGAGGAGACGAGGATCATCGAAGGCTGGAACCTGTCCAGGGCGGGTAGCACGACGCGCTCCATTGCGGCGAGATAGGCACCCTCGCCGCTCCCTGAAGGAAGGGGCACGTTGATCGTGGTGCCGAGGCCAGCATCCTCGCCGACCTCGTTCGTGGCCCCGCCCGGTAGAGCGAATAGGCCATCCTCATGAATGGAGATGGCCAGCACGCGTGGATCTCGCCAGAATATTTGCTGGGTGCCATTGCCGTGATGGACATCCCAATCCACAATGGCAACTCGTTCAAGGCCGCGCATCTCGAGGGCATGGAGGGCTGCGACCGCCACATTGTTGACGATGCAGAAGCCACGAGCCTGATCGCGCTCAGCGTGGTGACCGGCGGGACGGACCAATGCGTAGACATTCTCTACATGGCCATCCAGTATTGCATCCACGGCCGATATTGCCGCTCCGGCCGCGAGCCGGACGATTGCGAAGCCGCCGCGGCCGATATGCGCGAACGGACCAATCTCGCCCCCGTCCTTGTCGGCTTCAGCAATCGCCGCCAGATGACTGGCCGAATGCGCGCGCAGCAGAGCCTCGTCACTCGCGGCAATCGGCTCGATCTGAACCAGATCAGCGAGCAGGCCAGACATCTCGACGAGATTGCGAAAGCGCCGCTTGGTTTCTGGGCTATCGGCGACCGAAATGGGCTCCACGAAAGCTGCTTTATAGTTGCCGGCATCGTGCCAGGCAAAAGCCTCGTGCCAAATGAAGCCGGTCCGGTTCTTCATGCCTGATCCCCTCTCTGCGGCCATTGTCCAACCCCATGCTGCCTCTCGACTGCAGGAAGCATCTTAAATAGGAGAAAGGAATTTCATAGCATAAACATATTGACTGCATGCAGATTCGCTTGCACGCTTGCGGCGGCCACTGAAGGTGCGCGGATCAGGACGAGAAGAAGCCTGATCCAGCAATGAAGGGAGGACGCGATGAAGCGATCGTTGATTGCGAGCATCTGTTTTACCGGCGCGGCGCTTCTGGGCATTGGTTTCGGTTCGATGCCTGCTCGTGCCGAGGATCCAGTCACGATTGCTGTCTATGCTGGCGTCGCGGCCGACCATTGGCGAAAGGGCGTCGCCGAGCCATTCGAGGCGGAGACCGGCATTCCGGCCCGAATATATGATCCGACAATTCCCGCGGCGGCGATCGCGGCATCTGCCGGGCAGCCCGATTTTCAGCTGGGCCTCGTGCCGGGATATTCGGTGGCCGACCTGATCGAGAAGGGGAAGCTCGAGCCGATCGATCCCGCCCATCTTCCCAATCTCAAAGCGATCCCTGAAAGGCTCGTGCCGAAGGCGCCAGATGGAAAGTTCTATGCGGTGCCCGTATACTTCTCGTTCCTCGGGATCGCCTACAACACGGATCTTGCGAAGGCTGAAGACTTCAAGAGCTGGAAGAGCCTCGTGGATCCGAAATGGAAGGGCAAGTTCGCCATAGGAACGGCGCCCTTCATCGCGGCGTATGACTTGACGCTTTTTGCACTGCTCAATGGCGGGAACGAAAAAGATATCACCCCCGGCATCCCAATGCTCAAAGAGGTGATCGCGAATGCAGGTACAGTCTATACCTCAATGGCAACGCTTGAGGCACAGCTGTCGCGCGGCGAGGTCGTGTTTGCGCCGTTCTATGCCAATCAGATCATCCTGCAGCAGCGCGCGGGGGTGAAGAACATCGACATTGTGCGGCCGGATGAGGGTGGACTCATCCTTCCCTATTACCTGGTCATCCCAAAGGGCGCCAACAATGTTGCCAATGCCGAGAAGCTGCTCAACGCTATCCTGACGCCACCCTATCAGGGGCGACTTTCAGAGGGCGGCAATTGGCCGGTGAACCCCGAGACGAAGCTCCCGCCAGAGCTTGCCCGGGAGCTTGGAGGCTCGACCGACGAGGCTCTTGCCAACAACTTCCAGCCGGATTGGTATGTGGTGGGAACGCTGCGGACCGACCGAACCCACGAAGTTCAGGACCTGATGGGCCAATAGGATCACACACCAGACAATCTACCGATCGTGTGCGGATGCGGGGCGAGCAGCGCGGGGCGCTCCAAGCTACCCTGGGAGAGAGGGGCGTATGGCAGGCGAGTTGGCAATAGAGAATGTCTCCAAGACCTTTGCTAATGTGACGGCGCTGCAGGGGGTTTCGCTCAATATTGCTTCGGGGGAATTCGTAACCTTTCTTGGCCCATCGGGCTGCGGAAAGACCACTTTGCTGCGCATCATCGCGGGCTTCGAAAGTGCCACATCGGGAGATGTCCACCTCGATGGCAAATCCATTCTCAGGCTTGAACCCTTCCGCCGTCCTATAGGGATGGTGTTTCAAAATCTCGCTCTCTTTCCGCATCTCACGGTCGCTGGAAATGTGGGCTTCGGATTATCGGTGCGCCGGGAAAAGCGGGAGGTTAGCCGTCAAAAGATCTCCAACATACTGAACCTGCTGGGGCTTGGCGGCTTTGAGGAGAGACGCGTGTTCCAGCTGTCCGGTGGCCAGCGCCAGCGCGTCGCTCTGGCTCGCGCATTGGTCACCGAGCCTGCGGTCCTTCTGCTGGACGAGCCCCTTTCGGCGCTCGACCTGAAACTGCGGCGGCAGTTGCAAGGGGAGCTGAAGCAATTGCAACATCGCACCGGCACGACCTTCGTCTTCGTCACTCATGATCAAGAAGAAGCCATGGCGATGTCGGATCGGGTGGCGGTGTTCAATGCGGGCCGAATCGAGCAGTTTGGTGCGCCGGATGAGATCTATCGCAGACCCGCCTCGCGCTTCGTCGCCGAGTTTGTCGGCGAGACCAACCTGCTCACAGCCAGGCGAATCGAGAACCGCTTCGTGTTGGAGGATTTCAACCGGCCGGTGCTACCGGCAACGGCAGCGCCAGGACAGCAAGAGATCCAAGTCTCGGTTCGGCCGGAAGACGTGAAGCTCGTCAGCGAGACGGGGTTGGCCGCAAAAATCGCGGAAATGGAGTTTGGCGGTGCCATGGTGCGCCTGCAGGTCGAAGCTCTCTCGGGGCGGCGCCTGCGTGTGACGGTACCATCGTCGGCTGGCATTGGCCTGCGCGCTGGAGAGGTCGTGCATCTTGATGTGGATGCCGAGCATTGCTGCCCAATCACTGCTTCGGGTGCTTGATGGCCTCGCGCTCGGCTCTCCTGCTCTCGCCCCCGGCGCGCCTCGTCCTGATGTCACCAATTCTCCTGGTGATCCTGGGTTTCTTTTTTGCGATCGGCGGACTGATCGTCTCCTCGTTCTCATCCGAGGGCATTCTGTCGCTTGATCTGTACGAAAGGCTGCTGTCGTCGCCCGCGACCCGCGCCGTCCTGTTCCGTACGATGTGGGTTGCCGCCGCCGTTACGCTTCTGTGCTTGGTCCTCTCCTATCCGGTGGCGCTCTTTCTGCAGAAGGCCAAGCATCGCAATCTCCTTCTGATCCTGATCATCTCACCACTGCTGACCAGCGTCGTGGTGAGGACCTTTGCCTGGCTGGTCGTCTTGGGCAATCGCGGGGCCCTCAACGCCCTGCTGCTCGGATTGGGTATCCTCCAAGAGCCGGCCAAGATCATGTTTACTCCCTATGCGGTGGTGATCGGGCTCACACATATCCTGATGCCATTCATGATCATCTCTATTCTTGCGACGCTGCAGCAGCAGGAGGAGGAACTCGTCGAGGCGGGGATGAGCCTTGGCGCTGGACGGCTGCAGACCTTTGCCCGGGTCACGTTTCCGCTGTCGTTGCCGGGAGTCCTTTCCGGCTGCTCCCTGGTTTACATCCTATGCGCGGGTGCGATCGTGACGCCTCTGCTGCTGGGAGGCGTGCGTGACCGGATGCTCGGCACCGATATCTACGAAGACATTATCCAGCTTTTCGACTTCGATCGCGCGACCGGCATGGCTGTCATTCTGTTCGTCTCTACCATGATAGCCGTTATCCCCATCATGTGGGCGGAAGCACTGATCCGGCGCCGGATGAAGGGGTAATCGATCATGCGGAGCATCTCTTGGCGGCTGCTCAATGGAGCGCTCCTGGCCATACTGCCCCTGCCGTTTCTGCTGATCGCGGCGATCTCGGTTTCGCCCGACCGGTTTATGGCATTTCCGCCCTCGGGCTTCTCCCTCACCTGGTATTACGAGCTCGTCTCGAACAGCGAGTGGACCATTCCCATTGCGGTCAGCGCCATGATCGCTGCGGGCACGGCGGTTCTGAGCACTGCGATCGCGATCTGCGCGGTGCTTGCAACCGATGGCCTAGGCCCCCGCCTGCGGGCGCTCATCGATATGGCGGTGTTCGCTCCCCTGATCTTCCCCCACGCGGCGGTTGGCATTGCCATGCTCGGGTTTCTGTTGACGCTTCACGTGCGTGGCACGATGGTCGGCATCCTGCTCGTGCATATCATTCTGTGTGTACCGTTTGCCTATCGGCCAATCAGCGTGTCCATACAGAATATCGACTCGAGCCTTGCTGAGGCCTCGATGAGCCTCGGTGCCGACTCGCGGACGACCTTTTGGCGGGTGATTCTGCCGCTGATGAAGCCGGGGATCGTCACCGCGCTGATATTTACGTTCATTCTGTCCTTCGATGAGGCGACCGTTACCCTCTTCCTGATCTCGCCCGACGTGATCACGCTGCCGGTCAGAGTGTTCAGCCGCGTTCGAGATGCCGCTGATCCGGTGGTGCCAGCGATCTCCACCTTGCTGGTCTTTATAACGCTCATGCTGGTGATCGTCGTCGAG
Source organism: Rhodoligotrophos sp. CJ14 (assembly GCF_038811545.1). GTDB lineage: Bacteria > Pseudomonadota > Alphaproteobacteria > Rhizobiales > Im1 > Rhodoligotrophos > Rhodoligotrophos ferricapiens. Next base: position 1,875,117 of record NZ_CP133319.1, on the reverse strand, counting down.
CGTACGGTGGGCTTGCAGCTCTTCGTCAACCCCAAGAAAGAATAGGCGCAGGTGAGGCTCAATCATCCGGCGGGCAGCATATGAACGCGAAGGTCAACGGAAACATATCGTTTTGGTATGCCGACATTGGGGGCGCGCCTGAATACCGGGCCCCTCTTGCGGGCGACCTGCAGGTTGACGTGTGCATCGTCGGGGCGGGCTATTCTGGGCTCTGGACCGCCTACTATCTGAAGAAGGCGGAGCCTACGATCCGGATCGCGATCATTGAGAGGGAATTTGCCGGTTTCGGCGCATCCGGACGGAACGGCGGCTGGCTCACCGGCGGGTTCTCGTGGTCGCGAGAGAAATACCTGAAAACTTCGGATCGCGGCCGCGTCATCGATATGCAGAATTGCTTGAGAGGGACCGTGGATGAGGTCATCTCCATCGCTGAGGCGGAGGGGATTGATGCGGACATCAAGAGAGTGGATGCTCTGGCGGTTGCCACCAATGATGCGCAGCTCGAGCGTGCGAAGGCGCGGCTGGAAGAGGCAAGGCAGTGGGATGTTCCGCGCGAGCGTCTGGAGCTCATCGGCGCGGCAGAGGCCTCGACTCGGATCGCGGTTCGAGACCTAAAGGGCGCCCTTGTCACTCACAGCGTGGCGCGGGTTCAGCCTGCTAAGCTGGTTCGCGGACTTGCCTGCATCGTCGAGAAGATGGGTGTTGCGATCTATGAAAAGACGGCCGCAACTCAAGTCGAAAAAGGCAAAGTCACCACCACGCATGGCACGGTGAATGCGCCGGTGGTCATCCGGGCGACCGAGGGGTTCACTGCGGGGATACCTGGCCACGAGCGCGTCTGGCTTGCACTGAACAGCGCTCTCATCGTCACCGAGCCTCTGCCGAATTCGCTTTGGGATGAAATCGGCTGGAGCGGATATGAGCTTCTGGGTGACAATTCCCATGCCTATTGCTACGCGCAACGCACGCGTGAGGGGCGCATCGCCATGGGCGGGCGGGGGGTGCCTTATCGCTATGGTTCTCGCACCGATAGCCGCGGCCAGACGCAGCAGGCCACGATCGACCAGTTGCGCGGCATTTTGAGCCGCCTGCTGCCGCAGACCGCAGCCGTCGCGATCGAGCACGCCTGGTGCGGGGTGCTGGGCGTTCCACGCGATTGGTGCGCGACCGTGGGATATGATCGCGCAAATGGCTTTGGATGGGCGGGAGGCTATGTCGGCCTTGGCGTCTCCACGTCCAATCTCGCTGGACAGACGCTTCGGGACCTTATACTCGGCCAAGACACAAAATTGACACGGCTGCCTTGGGTAAACCGCCCGGTCCGCCAATGGGAGCCTGAGCCGCTGCGGTGGCTTGGCGTTCATTCTATGTATCAGCTGTATCACATGGCCGATCGGCGCGAGCATGCCGGCTTGCCACGAACGTCGCGACTGGCTGTTCTTGCCGATAAGATAACCGGGCACTGATTCCAGCGAATTACGGGAGCTTAGGATATGATAGACTTCAGCACCTTCGAGAGTTTGTCTTCCATTGAGCTTGGTCCAGCGAAGCCAAAGCCAAGTTCGATCACGGGCGATCAGGTGGAGGCGAGCCGCGTCTTATGGCAGTCGGATGACGGCCTGACGAAGATTGGTGTATGGGAATGCAGTCCCGGTCGGTTCTCGGCCTCGCGCGATACCAATTCGGAGATCTGCCACATTATTTCCGGCCGGGTATCGCTTCACAGCCCCAATGGCAATGTCAGCGAGGTGGGGCCGGGTGAGATGCTCGTCCTTCCCCTGGGATGGCGTGGCGAATGGGTCATTCACGAGAAGACCAGGAAACTCTACATCATCAACTCCCCGTCATCGCGTTGAGAACCGCGGTTCGACGCTCAGGCTGCAGATGATGCCGGATTTGCTCGCGCCGGATTTTACATCCGCTCAACAAAGTCAATCTGGAAAAGGCTCTCAACGAGAGCGCCCAACTTGAGAACCGTAAGGTCATCAAACCGGCGCCCGACGATCTGCAGCCCGGTGGGAAGACCGTCTCGGGTCAGCCCACTTGGTACCGAAAGCGCCGGACACTGGCCGATCAAGTTGAATGGCGCCGTCATGTCGAGGCCGTGATAGCGGCCTTCCTCGTCGGTTCGTCCGAAATCGCGGTCGGTCAGGGTTGCCGCGGGTGCCGGCAGAGCCATAGTCGGGCAAATCAAGGCATCGAAATTCCGCAGCACGGAGCGGAAGGAATTCCAGAACCTGGTGCGCCCAATTTCCAGCCGCTTGTACTGGACTGCTGAGATCCGGCGGCCCTGCTCAATGAGCTCCTTGACGGCTGGGTCGAGAACCGGGGCCTGCGTGTCGTAGGCGTCGGCGAAATAGGCGGCCATGAATACACGCCAATAGTCCATCCAGATATCGAGTATCTCGGGCGACCAACCCAAATCGACGGGCTCAACAACGACCCCGGCGGATCTCAACCGCTCGGCAGCATCCAGCGTATTGCGTCTGACATCGGGATCGATGGCATAGAAACCAAAGTCCAGGGACAGGGCGAGGCGAATTCCGCGCGGCTCGAGCTCAAGCGAGCCGTCATAGTCGAAACCACTCGGGATCGACTGAATATCGCAGTCGTCCGGTCCTTGCGCGGCAGAGAGGAACAGAGCCGCATCGGCGCAAGATCGCGCCAATGGTCCGAAATGTGAGATATTATCAAAGGTACTCGGCAGGATATCGAGAGGTATGCGGCCAAGGCTCGGCTTCAACCCGACGATCCCGCAGAATGATGCCGGGATCCGGATCGATCCGCCCATATCCGTCCCCTCTGCGAGCGGCACGGCGCCGGTTGCCACCGCCACGGCCGAGCCGCCTGAGCTGCCGCCCGAGGTGCGGGCCGGATCACACGGATTGCGCGTCACTCCGAATAGCGGGCTTTGGGTGAAGCTCGAGAAGGCAAACTCAGGCGTCGTCGTTTTGCCCACCACAATCGCTCCGGCACGGCGAAGCGCCGTGACGATCCAGGCATCCTCGGATGGGACGTGGTGTTGGAAGGCGCGCGAGCCCAAAGTGGTCACCTTGCCCTTGATGGGCGTCATATCCTTCAAGGCGACCGGAATGCCATGCAGTGGTCCAATCCTCTCGCCGGCGCGCACCGCTGCTTCCGCCGCTTTCGCTTGGTATCGCGCCTCTTCGCCATAGATCTCGGTGAACGCATTGAATTGCGGATTGATCTCGGCGATGCGGCCGAGGCTGGCATCGATGAGCTCGACCGGGGATAGTTCACGGTTCCGGACGAGGCGCGCCAGCTCCGTCGCCGAACGTGAAAGGATCTGCCGTCGTTCACTCATCCTCTAGCCCTCACGCACCAAATCCAAGGCGGTCCCGCAGCCTATAGTAGTGAACCCCCGCCGTAAGCAATGGCTGGCGCACCAGACGCCAGGGCACGCCGGATAGCTTCGTGGCCGGGAGCACGTCCGCTAGCGCGCCACCGGCAATACGATCAGCAATGATCTTGCCCATGGTTGTGGAGGCTGCAACGCCCCGTCCATTATAGCCGCAACCAATGTGAAGACCGGGTTCGGGCTCATGCAGATGCGGAAGTTCGTCAAGCGTCAGGCTGACCCGTCCCAACCATCTATGGGTTATTGGGACCGAACGAAGCTTTGGGAAAATTCCAACGAGCCGGCGCTGCAAACTCTCGAAGAGCGCATTCGGCATGCCTTCGCCAACGGGGCCGCGCCCGCCGATCAAGACCCGCCCGTCCGGATCGCGACGCATGTAGATCGCGACTTTCCGCGTTTCGGACAGGCACGCACCGGAGCCGAGAATGTCGGCCCATTCGCGGCCGGTCAATGGCTCTGTCGCGATCTGGAGGCTTCTGACGATGAGGAGCGACTGTTCCAATGCGGGGAGCAGGCGACCGGAATAGGCATCCGTCGCAATGATCACGTGCTTTGCGGAGATTTCGAAACCGCGCCCGCCGAGCCGCCAGGCTCCGTCACGCTTATCAAGGGCCTCAACCCTCGAATTTTCGAAGATCTGCGCGCCGTTCTTGTGTGCGGCCCGAGCGAGGCCTCGTGCATAGGCCAGAGGCTGGATGGTTCCAGCACGCCGGTCGATCATGCCGCCCGCATAGATTTCCGAGCCGGTCAGCTCGGCGATTTCGTTGGCGGAGAGCAAAGCGACATCGGCACCGCGCGCTTGCCACTGCTCGCAACGCGGCTTGATGGAGGCCATCGCCATCGGCGCATGCGCGGCCAAGATCCATCCACGTCGCGACGGATTGCAATTGATCCGGTGACGCTCGATCAGGGAAAAGACGAGGTCCGGTCCGCGGCCGAACACATCGATAATCCCGGGCCCTTTATCTCCGAACTGGCGTTCAAGAGCATCGGGATCGCGCTTCAAGCCCGGTATCACTTGCCCGCCATTCAGGCCGGACGCGCCTGAGCCAATCTTCTCGGCCTCCAGCACGGCAACCGAAAGTCCTTGCTCGGCCAGGTGAAGTGCGGAGCTGAGCCCAGTATAGCCCGCGCCGACTATAGCGACGTCGGCACGCAATGCCCCCTTGGCGACGTCCGCCGGACAAGATGCTTCACGGGCCGTGTCCAACCAAAGCGAGCCTTGATGCTGAGAATTCGGATGGGACATGGAAACCTCTGACACGCTGATCTATCTTGCATTTCCCCTGACCCTTTGCAACATGGCTTAAAAGCGTGGAGGCGTTTGAAATGGTCAGGGATGTTGATGAGGCGGAACTGCCGGTGAAGCATACATCCAACAAGACGGTTTCTGCAGCGGATCTGTGGCTCGGGCTGCAATTGCGCACAATGCGCAAGGCGGCCAAGCTGTCGATGACAGATCTGGCCCAGAAGGCGAATTTGTCGGTGGGAATGATCAGCCAGATCGAGCGCGGGGTCGCCTCGCCCTCAATTCGCTCGCTCAGGCAAATCAGCGATGCATTGGGGGTCGCGCCCGCAGAGTTCTTCAAGGACGGCTTGCAGCCGCCGCTGGAAGAGATGGGCAAGATCGTCCGGAAAAGCGCACGTCGGCAATTATCTCTATCGCGGAATGGCGTGTCCAAGCAGCTCTTGACGCCCGACCTCGATGGCGCCACCGAAATGCTGCTGGTCATTATTTCCCCCGGCGGCACCTCTGGACCTGAGCATTATGTCCACAAAGGCGAAGATGCCGGGCTGGTGCTCAGCGGCACATTGGAATTGTGGATCGACGGCTGCAAGCACCTCCTCCATGAGGGCGACAGCTTCCGCTTCAGAAGCTCTCTTCCTCATCGGTTTTCAAACCCAGGTCAGTCCGAGACAGAGGTGCTTTGGGTGATCACTCCGCCTCTCTATTAGTTATCATTGCAAAATGGCCGGGTTGTTTTTAATGTGGCTACAAAATGGGAGGGAGGGGCCTCCCGGACCAGACGTTGGGAGGTGTGCATGGACTATCGGGACGAGGTCTATTTCAACAGCCAGCCCGAGAACGAAGCTCCGTTCACTGCTGAGGAATTCGCGGATCGTCTGACGCGGCTGCGCCGCCGGATGGCTGATGCCAAGATCGACATGCTCTATCTGATGGCGCCGGAGAGCATGTATTATCTGTCTGGCTATCAGAACGAGTGGTATCAGGCGCAATCGCCGAAACAGTGGCCTGCGGCCTCTGCCATCGCGGTCCATGTGGACCATGACCACTATATCCTCTTCGACAGTGAGCGTGAGGCTGTGCTGGGCCGCATCTTCACGCGCTCGGTCGATACCAGATACTTCCCCAGGAATGCGTTGCGCGGCAGTGCCGATTTCGTCGCACAGGAGCTGAAGCGCGAAGGCTGGCTGAACGGCACCGTCGGGATGGAGTTCTGGAGCTATCGTCCCAATCGGGTGATCAGCCATCAGCTGGAGGATGCCTTTGTTTCAGCGGGTGCCAGGGTGGTTGATGGAACCCATCTGCTGCGTGAGCAACGCTGGGTCAAATCCCCCGCCGAGATCGCGTGCCTGAAGGAAGCGGCCCGCATTGCCAATATCGGCATGGCTGCCGCTAGAGAGACGATCGGCGCGGGCGTTTCCGAGTTGGACGTCTATGGCGAGATGGTTCGGGCAATGGCCCGGGCTGGCGGTGAAAACCCGGGCATCACCATGCCGGTCCTGTCGGGCACGAAAACCAATGCTCTGCATGGCATGTCCACGCGCCGTAAGATGCAGCATGGCGAACTGGTGCTGGTCGACCTGGCCGGCGTGTTCAAGCGCTATCACATCAACATGGCCCGCACCTTCTCGATTGGAGAGCCAAGCGCTGAAGTGCGCGAGCTGACCTCCCGCATTGCCCATTCGATGGATTTGATCCGCTCCATTCTGCGGCCCAATCTGCCGGTGCGGGACTTCAATTCGACCGTGATGGATTATTTCCAAAAGGAAGGCCTGTGGGAGCGTCGCGGCTGGGTTGGTGGCTATGAAATGGGCATTGCCTTCCCCCCCGACTGGGTCGGCAATTTCGTCTATGACCCGCTTTCCGACATCAATGCCGACCGTGTGTTCGAGCCGGGCACCGCGGTCAATTACGAAAACCAGTTCTTCATGCCTGCTCATCAAGGGCAGTACTTCACGATCGACTCGTTCCTTTTCGAGGAGAGCGCGGCGCATATGCTCTCGGAACAGCCCTTCGAGCTGATTGTGATCGAATAATCGCCAAAACAAAATAAGGAGGGAGAGATGAAGTCATTGAAGAAAATACTCGCGCTCGGGCTGGTCATGGGACTGCTCGGTTCGAGCGCGGCTGCTCAAGCCGAGTGTCTACCCGCGATCAAATCCGCAGGCGTGCTGCGGGTCGGCGTCGGCATCATGGGCCTGAAGCCGTGGATCTGGCAGGATGACAAGGGCAACTACACAGGCCTCGAAAAGGAGATCATGGATTTCGTCGCCAAGGACATTGGCGTTCCGAAATATGAGTATGTCGTCACGGAATGGTCGACACTGATCCCTGGTCTCAAGGCGGAGCGGTGGGACGTGGTGATGTCGGCCATGTCGAAAACGCAGCAGCGCATGCAGGAAGGCGGCGTCATCTTCTCCGATCCTTACTTCATGTATAACGACCGCATCATTGTCCTGAAGGACTCGGGCTATCAGAAGCCGGAGGACTTGAAGGGAAAGACGGTCGCCTCGGTCATGGGCTCCATGGATTCCATCGTCGCCCATTCGCTCGCCGAAAAAAGCGTCGTTGGAGAGGTGCTCGATTTCAACAATTTCGGCGAGCCGTTTCAGGCCCTGCGCAATGGTCAGGTTGAGGCGGTGGTCCTCGATCAGGCGACGCTGTTGGGCCAGATGTCTGAAAACTCGGATCTGCGCGTCATCGGCGAGCCGCTCTTCTACGTGCCCGGCAAGGAGTGGGAAGAGGCGGAGAGCAAGGCTGATTACAGGCTGGGCGCCGTCGGAATTGCCATGCGTCCGGAATGCACGGACCTCGAGGCCGCGATCAACTCAGCCTTAAAGAAGCTGGAGGATGCGGGCGAGCGAAAAGCGATTCTGACGCGCTACGGCCTGTGGGATGAGACCCAGACCAAGCTGATGAAATAGCAAAAGCTGCCCGGCCGGCTCTGGCCTGAGCCGGGCACTTCGGGACGCCTGCCTTATGCACGACTTCTTCTTCGTACTCGCCCCGCGATATCTGCCGCGCCTCCTGGAAGGCGCGGTGGTCACCATTCAGCTATCGATCGTCAGTATGGCGATCGCGACCATTCTGGGTTTGCTGGTGGCCTTGGGGCGAATGGGCCGATCCCGCATTCTGCGTCTTGTGCTGAATGGTTATGTCGAGATCTTCCGCGATGTCCCGCTGATCGTTCAACTGCTTGTCATCTATTTCAGCCTGCCGACGATCGGCATTTCCTTACCGGCCTTCTGGGCTGGCGTTCTCGGGCTGAGCCTCAACCTCGCGGCCTACATGTCGGAGATGTTCCGGGCGAGCATCATGTCGATCGATACCGGCCAGCGCGAAGCCGGGTTGTCGATCGGCATGTCGAACGCGACGATCTATCGGCGCATCATTCTTCCGCAAGCCTTCCGCGTGGCATTGCCCACGATGGGTGGCTATTTCATCGCGCTGTTGAAAGATTGCTCGCTGGTTTCGTTCATTGCCGTCAACGAGCTGCTGAGGCAGGGCAGCATGATCATTGCCTCAACGTTCAAGAGCATGGAAATCTACCTGCTGGTGGCGGCCATCTATTTCGTTATGAGCTTCGTTGCCTCGCGCATCGTCAAAATGGTCGAGTGGTGGCTGACCCCTGCCTATCTCCGTGCTCCATCTCTCGCCACCCGCCTCGCGGATGGGAGCGTAAGGTGATGGGCGAAAGGAACGACACGCCGCTGATCCAGGTGCAGGGGCTGGAAAAGGCATTCAAGGGCGTGCCTGTGCTTCGCGGTGTGGACCTCACGATCGCCAGAGGTGAGGTGGCCTTCATCATCGGGCCCAGCGGCGGGGGCAAGTCGACCCTTCTACGCTGCATCAATTTTCTCGAGAGACCGAATGCGGGCACGGTTCGCTTCGCCGGCAAGACGTTATGCGAAGGCAGTGCGGGTGATTTTCGGATTGAATCGGATCAGGAGCTGCGTGAAGCTCGCGCAAGAATGCCGATGGTCTTCCAGCACTTCAACCTATTCAATCACATGACGGTGCTCGGCAATGTCATCGAGGGCCCGGTGATCGTCAGGGGGCAATCCAGGCAGTCCGCTATCGCCACAGCCAGACGCCTGCTTTCGCAGTTCGGTCTGGGCGAACACGAGGCCAAATATCCAGCCCAGCTCTCAGGCGGGCAGAAGCAGCGGGTCGCCATTGTCCGCGCGCTTGCGATGGAGCCCGACGCCATTCTGTTCGACGAGCCGACATCGGCGCTCGACCCGCAGCTTGTCGGCGATGTGCTGGAGGCCATGCGCGAGCTTGCCGGCTCCGGTCTGACGCTGGTGATCGTCTCGCATGAAATGGCCTTTGCGCGGGCGCTTGCCGACAGCGTCCATTTCATCACAAACGGCAGGATTACGGAAAGCGGGACAGCGCAGGCGCTGTTCGAGCGTCCGCAAACGGTCGAGCTGAAGCAATTCATGGACTCCATCCAGCGCTCCGGCGGATGAGAGCTATTCACCTGGTCTAGCTGACGGTCTACGACCCGGCAGCCGCGAGACTGCGGGGTCGCGCTCTATGGACTGCCGAGCTGCGCCACCGCCGAACTTCCCAACTATTATCGGGGATTGGCGTCCCGGAAGGGATTCGAACCCCTGACCTACGGTTTAGGAAACCGCCGCTCTATCCTGCTGAGCTACCGGGACGCGTCGCATAACACCGTTTGAAGGTGGCGCGGAAGCTTTATAGCGCCAATTGGGGAGGAGCAAAACCTCTGATATGGGGATAGTCCGTTGCGAGCCGAGGTGGTCATGGGGCTGTGGCGTTGGATTAGGCTAGTGGCGGCAATTGCGTTGGTGCAGACCACCGCTGGGCAGGGCCAGGCGCAGGAGAATTGCGCGGGCTTGCTCGGGAACGGCAGGGTTCTCGCCGTCGCCGCGTTCGGTGAGATCCAACTGGCGGATGGCCGCAAGCTCCGATTGGCGGGATTGGAGCCGCCTTATCCTGACGAACCCGCTAGGATCAATCTGCATGGCCAACGGCTGCAGGCCGCGCTTACGGGCCTGCTCGAGGGGGC